>JANNGR010000561.1:0-4585 GCA_031403955.1 Betaproteobacteria bacterium | reverse complement strand
CAAAGCGCCGAATCCAACGACCGTTCCGCCGGCCAGTTGTTGAGCCTGCAGGGCTAAGAGCGTGAGAGGCAATCCAATGCAACCGCGTGAGGCCCCAAAAAGGGTCCCGTAGAGGCGCAAAGCGCAGCCGGGGTTGGGCCCCGGCGAGGCTTTGCAACAACCAGTGGGCCTGTTTTGGGGCCTCACCCGTTGGGCCGGGGTACCCAGGGGCACTGGGGGGTGTTGCGCCGCTTTCCAAGGCACCAGCCTTGGCGGCGCGCCGCGCCTACCCCAGCGCCCCTGGCCACCCCGGCGCGGGCGCATTGGATTGCCTCTCACGCTCTGAGGCCCACATTCCACATTCCACTTTTCCGCTTTCCGACTCAGGACACCACCATGATCAACTCGCTTTGGATCTCGAAAACCGGCATGGAAGCGCAGCAGATGCAGCTCGACGTGATTTCGCACAACCTGGCCAACGTCTCCACCACCGGGTACAAACGCGCCACGGCGGTGTTTGAGGATCTGATGTACCAGAATCTGCGCCAGGTCGGCTCCAGCACCACCGAGCAGTCGCAGCTTCCGAGCGGCCTGCACCTCGGGCTGGGCGTGCGTACCGTCGCCACCAGCCGCTCCTTCGCGCAAGGTACGCTGCAGCAAACCGGCAACAACCTGGATGTCGCGGTGCAGGGCAGCGGCTTCTTCCAGATCACGATGCCGGACGGCAGCACCAACTACACCCGCGACGGCTCGTTCCAGGTCGACAGCCAGGGGCGCCTGGTGACAGCCAGTGGCCTGGCGGTCGCCAATGGCGTGACGATTCCGGCGAATGCCAAAAACATAACGATTGCAGCCAACGGCACCGTAACGGCGAGTATTCCGGGTGCCACCGCGCCGCAACCAATAGGCACCATCGCCCTGGCCAGCTTCCTGAATCCGGCCGGGCTCGAACCGCAGGGGCAAAACCTGTTCGCCGAAAGTGCTGCGTCGGGCCAACCCGCCACCGGCACACCGGGCTCCAACGGGCTGGGAAACCTGTCGCAGGGTTTCCTGGAAACCTCGAATGTCAACGTGGTGCAGGAGCTGATCACGATGATCCAGACCCAACGCGCTTACGAAATGAATTCCAAAGCGATTCAAACCTCGGACCAGATGCTGCAAAAGCTGGGCCAGTTGTGATGGCTGCTAGCCGCGCCCTGGTACACGGCGCCTACGCCCTGCTGCTGGGCGTGTTGTGCAGCGCCTGCGAGTCGTTACCGCAGAAGGTGCAGGTGGACTTTGCACCAGCACCCGCGGCGAGCCTAGCCACCGCCCCTGCCACTGCGACCAGACCGGCCACCGGCAGCCTGTTTCAGGGCGTGAGCTACCGCCCGTCGTTCGAAGACCGCCGGGCCCGCATGGTGGGCGACACGTTGACGATACTAATCATCGAAAACATAACTGCCAGCCAGAAATCCTCTTCCACCGCCAACCGCAACTCGTCGATGGATGTCGGCATTTCCGCGTTTCCGTTTGGCACCGCCAAATTCCTCGACAAGCTGGCTCTGGGAACCTCATCCGCCAACGACTTTTCCGGCAAAGGCGGCACCGAGAGCGCCAATACCTTCTCGGGCTCGATCACCACCACGGTGGTTGAGGTGTTGCCCAACGGGCACCTGGTGGTGACCGGCGAGAAACAGATTGGCGTGAACCAGAATGTCGACGTGCTGCGTTTCTCGGGCACGGTAGACCCGCGCGTGGTGCAACCCGGCAGCATCGTCAGCTCAACCCAGGTGGCCAATGCACGTATTGAATCGCGCGGCCGCGGCGCCCAGGCCGAGGCCCAGACCGTCGGCTGGATCGCGCGCTTCTTCATGGCCTTGTTGCCGTTCTGAGCCTTTCTTCACCGAGATTCCCACTACCATGACCACCTGTTCGTCCCGGCGCGGCACACCACCAATGGCGCGGATCGCGACCATGCTGCTGCTGGCATTCACGCTGCTGGTGGCACCATCATTCGCGGCCCGAATCAAGGAAGTGGCGGCAATTGAAGGCGTGCGCAGCAACCAGTTGACCGGCTTTGGCCTGGTGGTCGGACTCGACGGCACCGGCGACCAGACGACCCAGATGCCGTATACCTCGCAGGGGTTGAACAATTACCTGCAGCAGCTCGGCATTACGCTGCCGGCGGCAAGTGCTTCTTCGCTGCAACTCAAGAACGTCGCGGCGGTCTTGGTCACTACCCAGTTGCCGGCCTTTGCCCGCCCGGGCCAGACACTGGACGTAAACGTGTCGTCCCTGGGCAACTCCAAATCGCTAAAGGGCGGCATGTTGATCAGCACCGCGCTGAAAGGCGTGGACGGAGAAATTTACGCGCTGGCCCAGGGCAATCTGATTGTGGCGGGCGCCGGCGCATCGGGCGGCGGCAGCAAGGTGCAGATAAACCACCTCAGCGCCGGGCGCATTCCCGGTGGTGCGCAGGTGGAACGCGCGGTACCGACGCCATTGCAGGAGGGCGACACCATCAGCCTGGGCCTCAACGCCTCGGATTTCCAGACCGCGCGCCGGGTGGCCCAGTCAATCAACCGGCGTTTTGGTGACGGGTCGGCGCAAGCGCTCGACGGGCGAACGGTCCAGGTGCGTGCGCCAACCGACCCGAATACGCGTATTACGTTCATCGCCGAGATGGAAGAGTTGTCGCTCGAGTCATCCGTGCCGTCGGCCAAAGTGGTGATCAACTCGCGCACCGGCTCGATCGTGCTGAACCAGGCGGTCACGCTCGGGCCGTGCGCCATCGCCCACGGCAACCTGTCGATCAGCATCAGTTCGACACCGGTCATCAGCCAACCGAATGCCTTGTCAACCGGTGGCAAGACCGTGGTGGCCGAAAAAACCAACATACAGATCAGGCAGGAGCCGGGCATCCTGATACAGGTGCCGGCCGCGCCGCAACTCGCCGATGTAGTGCGGGCCCTGAATGCGCTCGGGGCAACCCCGCAGGATCTGTTGGCGATATTGCAGGCGATCAAGGCCGCCGGTGCCCTGAATGCCGAACTGGAGGTGATCTGACATGGCCTTTTCCCCGCTAAGCAGCAACTCGAATGCGCTGGCTGCCGACGCGCGTTCACTCAACACGCTCAAGCTGCAGGCCGGCCAGAACACGCCGGCATCGATCAAGGAGGCAGCCAAGCAGTTCGAGTCGCTCTTCATGCGCGAGTTGATCAAGAGCATGCGCGAAGCAACCATGAAGTCCGGCCTGCTGGATAGTGCCGGCGGCGACCTGGGCGCGGATTTGCTCGACCAGCAACTGGCAGTGCAGATGTCGGGCATGCCGGGTGGCCTGTCGGACCTGATTGCGCGGCAGTTGTCGCAACCGGTGGCGCCCACCGAAACGCTGGCGCCGGTTGCACCACCGGCCGCCGCCAGACCGGCGCAGGTGCCCGTGGCTACGAGTATCGGCTCGCAGCGACCGGCCGGCGGCCAAGGCGAATTCGTGCAGCGCCACGCGGCTGCGGCGGCAGTGGTCGAACGAACCAGTGGCATACCGTCTGGTTATATGCTCGGACAGGCCGGCCATGAAACCGGCTGGGGCAAACATGAGATTACAAGCCAAGGCGGCGCACCCTCGTTCAATCTGTTCGGCATCAAGGCTGGTGCCGGCTGGACCGGCAAGGTAGCCGAAGTTACCACCACCGAATTCATCCGTGGCGCGGCTCGACAAGTGGTGGCGAAGTTCCGCGCCTATGGGTCGTACGAAGAGTCGTTTCGCGACTACGCGCGGCTGATTACCAAAAGCCCGCGTTACGCGCAGGCCAGCCAGCAGACGGCGTCGGTACAGGCTTATGCCCACGGCCTGCAACGCGCCGGCTACGCCACAGACCCGGACTACGCGTCCAAGCTCAGCCGGGCCATCAATCTGACGTTGCGATTGCAGCGGGCGCAGGCATGAAGAACAAGTCATGAGTGGCCTGCTGAATATCGGAACCCGCGCGCTGCTGGCCAACCAGTTGGCGCTGCAGACCGCCGGCAACAACGTTGCGAATGTCAACACGGCCGGTTATTCGCGCCAGTCGGTGTTGCTGCAAAGTGTCGAAGGGCATTTTTCCGGCGCCGGTTATTACGGCAACGGGGTCGAGGCGGCGACCGTGCTGCGCAACCACAGCGAGTTGCTGACGCGCCAGGCGGCGCTGTCCGGCTCAGTCGCCGCGGCCGACAACAAGCGGCTGGAGCAGCTCAAACAACTCGAAGACCTTTTCCAGGGCGGCCCGAACGGGCTCGGAGCCGCCGTCGGCGACCTGCTCAACGCGTTCTCCGACATAACCAGCACGCCCAGCGACCTGCCGGCGCGGGCCGTGCTGCTGGCGCGCGCGGATGAGACGGCGGCACGTTTTCGTGCCACCGCCAGTGGCCTGGCGAACCTGCAACAGGCGGTGCAGAATGAATTGCGCGTCACGGTCGGCAATATCAACAGCCTGGCGGCGCGTATTGCCAGCGCCAACGAACAGATCGCCAATGAGCGCGGCAGCGGCCACCTGCCGATTGGGCTGCTCGACCAGCGCGACCAGTTGATCAAGGAGCTGGGCGCGTTGGTGCAGACCACCAACATACCGGCTGACGACGGTTCGGT
>JANNGR010000560.1:0-1698 GCA_031403955.1 Betaproteobacteria bacterium | reverse complement strand
GATGATCACCGCGGCCAGGCCGATGACGATGGTGCCGACGCCCATCGAGATGTCGGCGCCGCCCTGCGTCTGTACGAACAGCGCACCGGCCAGCGCCACCAGCGCGTTGGAGAGCGCCAGCCCGGCCATCGTCTGGCGGTCGGTCGAGATGCCCTGGGCTCGCGCCATGCGCGGGTTGCCGCCGGTGGCGCGCATCGCGAGGCCGGCCTCGGAGGCGAAGAACAGGTCGATCAGCAGCTTGGCGGCGATCACGATCACCAGCAGCAACAGCGGCTTGGCCCAGTACTCCGGCAGGTCGCCGAAAGACATCAGGCTGAACACCGTGGGCTCGTTGATCAGCGCGACGTTGGGCTTGCCCATCACGCGCAGGTTGACCGAGTACAGCGCGATCATCACCAGGATGCTGGCGAGCAGTTGCATGATGCGCAGCTTGACGTTGAGCCAGGCCGTGACCAGGCCCGAGGCCGCGCCGGCGGCGATCGCCACCGCGGTGGCGGCAAAGGGGTTGACGCCGGCCACGATCAGCGTCGCGGCGACGGCGCCGCCGAGCGGAAAGCTGCCGTCGACCGTGAGGTCGGGGAAGTTGATGATGCGAAAGGAAAGCAGGACGCCGAGCGCGACCAGTCCGAATATCAGACCGATCTCGATGGCGCCCAGCGAAGCGATGAGCGACATGGGATGTGTACCTTGTGAAGTGGAAAGTGCGGCCGCTTACTTGACGACCACCTTGGCCGACTTCACGAGTTCATCGGGCAGCGTGATGCCCTGCTTCTGCGCCGCCGCCGGGTTGACGTGCAGCTCGAAGGATTCGCTCACCTGCGAGGCGATGGCGCCCGGCGCCTCGCCCTTGAGGATGCGCACCGCCAGCTTGCCGGTCTGGCGGCCGAGGTCGTAGTAGTTCAGGCCCAGTGCGGCGACGGCACCGCGCGGCACGGCGCCGGTATCGGCCGCCACCACCGGCAGCTTGGCCTGCTGCGCCACCTTGACGATGCCCTCGAAGGCCGACATCACGTTGTTGTCGGTCGGCGCGTAGATCACGTCGGCCTTGCCGACCAGGCTTTGCGCGGCGCTCGGCACGTCGACCGTGCGCGCGGCTGCCGCTTCCACCAGCACCAGGCCGGCGGCCGGCACGGCCTTCTTCAGCGCCTCGATGATCGACACCGAATTGGCTTCGCCCGGGCAAACGCCACGTCGTATCGACCCTGCGCCATCAACACGCCCGCAACGACCGGGCCCACGGCTTGCCCGGCACCCTTGAGGAAGACACCCGTAGTCGTTGACGCGGCTACGACCAGCCCAACCATCGGGGCGGAAGCACCGAGTTCGCGAGCCAGCAGTGGCAAGAGCGGCGATCGGCACATCGCATAACTGGCGTAGGACAGCAGCCCGACCAGGCACAGCCGTGCGAAAGCTCTTGAATTATCGTGTAACAATTGTTACATAGGATAAGATTTTATTGGCGGCTGTCAAGGTCGCCGGCCATTGACTGCGAGGGAATCAGATGCGGAACAGCCTTATTGCGATCGTCATACTTAGCGCGACGGCGGTTGTGGCACAGCAGGCGCCGACGCCAATCAACCCGCGCCAACAGCCCGGCGCCACAGTGCACATTTTCGCTCCCGATCAGCACGATTTGTACGACGGCCAGTTCAGGATCTCTGCGAACCGAATCTATATGGTCGGCGGCCTCAACGATCC
>JANNGR010000559.1:0-3289 GCA_031403955.1 Betaproteobacteria bacterium | reverse complement strand
GTCGCGCAGACCATGCTCCCACTCACCTTCGTGAAACAAATGGGTGGCGCTATGCAGGATCTGATCCGCCGGGTCAGGAATACTGAAGCGGGCATAGCCGTGCAGCGGGCTCGCAGCGGCCAGTATCAGGTCCGGGCGGGTTTGAATGCGCGCGGTTTCGGGCAGGATGTTGTGATGCAGGTCGAGCACCGTCTGGCGCCGGATATGGGTCATTGGCGGAAGTTCGTGCATCCATTGGCGGTAGTAGCGCTGGTCATATTCGTCATGGTGGCTGCTGTTCCAGCCGCCAAGCATCAAGGCCGCCTCGGTCGCGTCGATTTGGGCTTTTGGTACCAGTATGTCGATGTCGGAAAACAAACGACCGGCCGCGGGTGGCAGGCCCGCGGCGGCGTACGCCGCGCCCTTGAGCAGCAGGATCGGGCCTTGCAGTTCCGCCAGGGTGCTGGTGAGTTGCACCAGTTCCCAAAACACGGCCCGGTTTTGCTGCTCGGCCAATGTCAAAACTGCCTGCATCTGGTGTCGCACCGAAACTGGCAGCCGCTCTTCAATTCCCGCTTGCCGCGCCCGGGCACCCAGGCGGCCCAAAAGGCCGGCGGATGCCGCTTGGCGCACTACCCGATCCCAGACGCTTGTATCAAAGTCGGCCATTGCCGACGGATCGCGCAGCGCCAGCAATAGATCGCTGCAGCTATCTTTCACGCGACCAACTCCTCGAATACGGCAAGTGCTTCGCTGAGCTGCGAGTACTCAAAGTCCCAGCACGCGCAAGCATCGATCAAGCTGGCGTTAAGGTCGAATCCCAGCCGCCCGAGCAGGCTGTAGTTGAAGGCGTGGTTGGCGGCGTGCATGAAGGCGTCGGCCTTCGAATGTGGTGCCAGCCGCGTACTCGCCCCGGCCTTCCAGCGCGGGAAAACTATGTGCGCCGCGCGGCCCTTTTCCCCCATGCGGGCAACACTGTCGGCAGGCGGGCGCAGATGCGACACGGTGCCTTTGTGGGTGTCATGCGCCGCTTCACCCAAAATTGCGCGTGGATCGAACGCGCGGATGATATCGATCGACTGGTTCTTCAGGCCTACCGGGCGTGCCAGTGGCACGATCAAGCCGTCATCCCGATCGACGATGGCAAGCTCATCTGACAGCAGACGCCAACCTGACAGCGACAACGCGGCGGTGAGCGTGCTTTTTCCCGCCCCTGGATCGCCTGGCAGGATCACACAGCGGGCGTTGCGTTCCAGCACCGCGGCATGCAGCAACAGGTAGTGGTGGCTATGCCCGGCGACGCACCAGTTCATGCCCCATTCGAACAGTGCAAACGCATGGTCTCGCGGCAAGGGTTTGAACGGGGTGTTGCCGTCAAACCAGAAATTCACCTGCGGCCGGTACCAGCGGCGTGGCCCCGGCACACTGTCTACTCGGATGTGAAAATCGCGAAACCCGGTGTCTTCTTCTACCGGAAAGTCTGTATACAGCGTTGCCAGCCCGTGCACCACGCTAGCCTGGCGCGACTGCACGCGAAATCGAAACGGCCCGGTGACCAGCGTCAGGCCAAGCGCCAGGCGATGACTGAGTTCTTTAATCGACAACTGACCCAGGGTTACGACCGGCATGTAACGAAATCCAGATTCGCCAACTCCTTGAGAATGTCTTGCGTATCGATCTCGTCCAGGCACAGGTGTTGCGCCAGATCGTGTTCCGAGTGCTCGCCGGACGTCGCGAGAAACATGACGATTTGCCCCGCAATCTCGGACAGTCGATGGGTGTCATTGGAAAGCGCGTGGTGGAACACGTATTCGCCATCCCAGTGGCGCCAAACCAGGTTTGCATGTTCGGGTATGCGCCATTGGCGCCGGGCAGAATTGTCCATGCGGTTCGCGTGCGGTCAAAGGTCCAAGCATAACGGCCCGGCCGCACCACACGCCATTGCCGCGCCTGCAATGGACAACTACGCAGCCAAAAAAAAGAGCCGGGCACCTTGCGCAGGCGACCGACTCTTCATGCCTAGATTTTGGCTATAACGGGTACAGACTTTCAAAGTAAGTGATGACCTGGAGCCGGGTCCAGGATGTGGTGGCGTTCACCTGGAAGGTTCCGCCGCTGTAGACCGCATTGAACATGGTAATCACTTGCGTGGCGGTCAACGGGTACCCGAAAGAAGGGATGGCAGGCTGCAAGGAGTTGAGGATCGACACGATAGTCGCACGCCCCAAACGGAAAATCTCGCTGGTATTGGCGCTAAACAGAACCTGCAACATGGTGGCGTTATTGCCGTTATTGGCAGTACCAACCGTGCAAGTACCGGCCGGACTAGTGCTGCCGTTGGTACCAAAGAATACCGAGGCCAAGGTGGCGCCGTTTGTGTATCCATTGAACCGCGTGCCAGCCGCCGTGCTGTTAGCTGGGTAGCAGATTGGTCCCGGAATGCCACCCTTGAGCAAGGGGGTGGGCCACACCGGTACATTCAACTCCGTAGAGCCGCCTTTCCAATACAAAAGTGACCTGCCGAGGGTGCTGCAAGGCACCGGAGCGCCATGGCTCGACGTATTGCCGGATAACTGGCCGGATATCGTGCAGTTATATGGAACCGCGCCGAGCACTGGCCGGCTGATCAGCGAGCCCAACACGACAGTTCCGGCCAAGCCACCCCTGGCCAGACGACGGCGCAAGCGGTCCGGTCGGTCTACTGTTTCTGGCTTATCAGCTTGCATTGCGATCCCCAATTAGGGCGGCAGGAGCGCCAAGCGACCTGACCCCGGCGGTCCGGACCACAAGCCGACTGCTGTAGGTTTCGCATTTTCGATTTTTTGTCATGTGCAACATGCTGTACAGCCGATTTTGATTACAAAGCAATTAACAGTATCAGCGTCTGGTGGTCTTGCAATCCTACCTCACCACGTCCGTCAGCAAACGTGACCCAATTGGCATTTGGTGCGACAAATCCCGCCATTGAGGACCCCGAATGAGCGTATACCAATCGGGAAAGCAATTTCCAGGCCACTAGTCACACACTCTCCTAAGTTCTTGAATACTAAAAGAAAATAAGATTCGTCCGAGTCCCATGCGGAAGGATCAAGATTGATGTGTAAGCTTTGCCGACACAGCTCTTGCCAGGTGCGGCCCCTTCCGGTTCGGTTGCCCCGCCACGTGCGCTGGTGCTCCGCTGTGACTCATTGTTGCGGTAAAGATAACGAGCGAGGTGGGCAGGCTGGCTGATTTCAATGCGGCTATTGGGATGCGTGGGCCTTTCGAAACCGGGCCACCATGGGCGTAGTATTAGTTCCATACGCCGACC
>JANNGR010000558.1:0-23207 GCA_031403955.1 Betaproteobacteria bacterium | reverse complement strand
CTGCCGGTCATGCTGCTCAACTGGCCGGCGCAAGCCATACGCTCCGGCGCCTGGCTGGGTTTTGCCTATGTTTCGTTGTTCTCGATGTGGATCGGCTTTTTCGCCTGGTACCGCGGCCTGGCGCTGGGCGGTACGGTGCGGGTGAGCCAGGTGCAACTGGTGCAGCCGTTCCTCAGCATGCTGTTTTCGGTGCCGTTGCTGGGCGAGTCGCTGGATCTATTCACAGTCGGTTTTGCGCTGGCAGTCATCGCCACCGTATTCATCGGCAGACACATGCCGGTTGCAGCGGGTCCGCGGGCGCTGGCGGGAAGCCGAATACGGCGTATCGTTCGCCAGTCGTGACTGTTAAAGCAAGCCCATGAAAATCTCCATGCTGGAAGCCCTGGAGCGTCTGCCCGCTGCGCCAACCGCGCTTTACCCCGAGGGCGCCCCATCGGTGGCAGTGTTCGAACACGGCAGCATGCAACTGAAGCTGTTCACACCAAGCACCAATGTCGACCGGCGCGACCGCCAGCAGCCGCACCAGCAGGACGAGTTGTATCTGGTGCAGCGGGGCCGCGCACAGATGGTTATCGATGGCGCAACATTCGCAGCTGGCGCCGGCGACGCATTTTTCGTTGCTGCCGGAGCCCCACACCGGTTTGACGATTTCACACCCGACTTTGCAACCTGGGTCGTCTTTTACGGCCCCCATGGAGGAGAGAAATGACTACCAAGCTATCCACCGGCAACCCCTGGGTGCTGGCCCGGCGCGCCGAAAGGATGAACCCCTCGGTGATTCGCGAGATTCTGAAAGTGACCGAAAAACCGGGCATCATCAGTTTTGCCGGCGGCTTGCCGTCGCCCAAGACCTTTCCGGTGGCCGAGTTTGCACTCGCCTGTGCCAAGGTGTTGCGTGATGACGCACACGCAGCGTTGCAATACGCGGCCAGCGAAGGTTTCGGCCCGCTGGTGGAGATGGTCGCCGCCGGCCTGCCATGGAAGGTCGACCCGCGGCAGGTATTGATAACCACCGGTTCGCAACAAGGGCTGGACCTGGTCGCCAAGGTGCTGATCGACGCC
Source organism: Betaproteobacteria bacterium (assembly GCA_031403955.1). Classification (GTDB taxonomy): domain Bacteria; phylum Pseudomonadota; class Gammaproteobacteria; order Burkholderiales; family Burkholderiaceae_C; genus CAISIP01. The sequence continues at coordinate 22,145 of JANNGR010000558.1, read as the reverse complement.
GGCAGCCGCGTGATGGTGGAAACCCCGACCTACCTCGGTGCGTTGCAAGCCTTCACACCGATGGAGCCCGAAGTCGTCAGTGTGCGCAGCGACGACGATGGCGTCGATATCGACGACCTGACGAAAAAATGGGGGTCTGACCCCAATTCTCCCCGCTTCCTGTACGTACTGCCGAATTTCCAGAACCCGACCGGGCGCACGATGACCGAGGCGCGCCGCGCTGCGCTGGTGGCGCGTGCGTCCGAATTGGGCTTGCCGCTGATCGAGGACAACCCCTATGGCGACCTGTGGTTCGACACTCCACCGCCAGCGCCGCTCAGTGCGCGCAACCCGGACGGCTGCATCTACCTGGGCTCGTTTTCCAAAGTGCTGGCACCGGGACTACGGCTGGGGTTTCTGGTGGCGCCCAAAGCGGTGTTCCCCAAACTGTTGCAGGCCAAACAGGCGGCCGACCTGCACAGCCCGGGTTTCAACCAGCGCATGATTGCCGAGGTAATGAAAGACGGCTTTCTGAACCGCCACGTACCCACCATCCGCGCCTTGTACAAGACCCAGCGCGACGCGATGCTGGCGGCGCTGGAGCGTGAAATGCCCGCCGGTGACGGCGACGCGGACAGCCGGGTGACATGGAACAAGCCCGAAGGCGGCATGTTCCTTTGGGCGCGCCTGCCCAAAGGAATGAACGCCGTGGACTTGCTGCCCAAGGCGGTCGAAAAGGGTGTGGCGTTTGTACCCGGCGCCGCGTTTTATGCCGAGCGGGCCGATCCGCGCACCATGCGCCTGTCATTCGTGACGTCCAGCGTCTCCGAGATCGGCCGCGGGGTTGCCGCCCTGGCCGCGGCGGTGCGCGAAAACGCACCGGCATTCGTTTGACCTGGCCAGAAAGGCAAATACGGCCATGCAGGTACGTCGCTACCAACAAGTCGATGTCTTCACCGCAACGCCATACCTGGGCAACCCGCTGGCGGTGGTGCTGGACGGCACCGGCCTGAGCGACGAGCAGATGCAGCGATTTGCGCGCTGGACCAATCTGTCGGAAACCACCTTCCTGTTGCCGCCAACAAACCCACAAGCCGACTATTGGGTGCGCATCTTCACGCCCGGTGGCGAGTTGCCGTTTGCCGGCCACCCTACGCTGGGCAGTTGCCACGCCTGGCTGCAGTGCGGAGGCAAATCAAGAGCCGAAGACTTGGTGGTGCAGCAATGCGGCGTGGGCCTGGTGCGAATTCGCCGCGAACCAGACCGGCTGGCCTTCGGCGCGCCAGCATTGCAGCGTAATGCGCCCGGCGCCACCTTGCTGGCGCGGGTGGCCGGGGCACTGGGGCTAAAGCCGGCGCAAATTATCGAGGCCCAGTTGCTCGACAACGGAACGCTCTGGCTTGGCCTGCTGCTGGACAGCCCCGCCAGCGTGTCGCGATTGACACCGGACTTTTCGGCCCTCAAGGCGCTGGGCCATAAAGTCGGTGTGGCGGCGGTGCAGGCTTCGCTGACGCCAGGCATTGATGCCCCGACGCTCGAAGTGCGTGGATTTGCGCCGCACCTGGGCGTCAACGAAGACCCGGTCACCGGCAGCCTGAACGCTAGCCTGGCGCAATGGCTGATCGCCGACAACTACCTGCCCGAGCGTTACCTGGCGGTACAAGGCGCCTGCCTGGAGCGCGCCGGGCGCGTCTTCCTGCAACGCGATGCGTCGGGGCAGGTTTGGGTCGGTGGTCAGGCCGTCACCTGCATCAGCGGCAGCGTCACACTCTGAGACACCCAACATGATGCAGCTACCCACCTTGCCAGAAATCGAGGCCGCCGCGCAGGTGGTGTACCGCGAATTCCAGGCCACGCCCCAATACCGATGGGCCTTGTTGAGCCAGCGTCTGGGCACCGACACCTGGGTCAAACACGAGAACCACACGCCGGTGGGTGCATTCAAGATCCGCGGTGGACTGACTTATTTCGACGCCTTGCGCCAGCATGGTGCCGCGCTGCCGCGTGAAGTGATCAGCGCCACGCGCGGCAACCACGGACAGAGCATCGGCTGGGCGGCGCGCGCGCATGGCGTCGCATGCACCATCGTCGTGCCCAAAGGCAATTCGGTCGAGAAAAACGCGGCCATGCGCGCCTTGGGTGTCGAGTTGATCGAACACGGCGATGATTTTCAGGACAGCCGTGAACACGCGATGAAACTCGCCCAGCAGCGCGGCGCCCATATGGTGCCGAGTTTTGATATCGCCCTGGTACGCGGAGTGAGCACCTATTGGTGGGAGTTCTTCAAGGCGGTGCCGCGACTTGACGTGGTCTACGTGCCGATCGGCCAGGGCTCGGGTGTGTGCGCGGCAATTGCAGCCAAACTGGCGCTGCGACACCCGGTGCGCATCGTCGGCGTGGTGAGTTCACATGCCACCACCTATGCCGATTCACTGGCCGCCGGGCGTGTGGTGGAAGCGCCTGTCAGCACGCAATTGGCCGACGGCATGGCGTGCCGCATCGCCGACGCGGCGGCGCTGGACATAATTGCGCCGCACGTGGACCATCTGGTGCAGGTCAGCGACGCGCAGGTAGCACAAGCCATGCGCGACATTTACCACGACACGCACAATGTGGCCGAAGGCGCCGGCGCCGCCGGTTTTGCCGCCGCGATGCAGGAGCGCCAGTCGCTCGCCGGCCAGATAGTCGGCACCACCTTGTGTGGCGGCAATGTGGACAGCGACGTGTTCGCACGGGTATTGTCGTCAACCTAAAATTCGCCGCGCCATGAAGTACCTGCTAGGCTACCCCGACAGCGTCCAAGCCCAGGTACAACAACTCATACGCCAGGATCTGCTTGGCAAGCGTTTGCTCGAGCGTTACCACACCAGCCACGGCATTCGTACCGACCGTGCGTTGTACGACTATGTAATTGGCCTGAAGAACCAGTATCTGCGCGGCGCCGAGCCATTGAGCAAGGTCAGCTTCGACAGCAAACTACACGTCATCACGCATGCCTTGGGCACCCACACCACGGTCTCGCGGGTGCAGGGCCACAAGTTGAAATCGAAGCGCGAAATCCGCATTGCGACATTGTTCAAGGACACGCCGGTGGAGTTTCTGAAAATGATCACGGTGCATGAACTGGCACACATCAAACAACGAGCCCATGACAAAGCGTTCTACCAGCTCTGTATCCACATGGAGCCCGACTACCACCAGCTTGAGTTTGATTTGCGGCTGTATCTGACGCATCTAGACGTTGCCGGCAAGCTGGACTGGTCGGTCGCAACCTGAGAGGCGCCGGGGCAATCTGGTTTGCGGATACATTGTCAGCCGTCCCTTCATTCATTCAATCAGAGAGCGAATTTCACCATGAGCATATTCAGTTTTATCAAGGAAGCCGGCCAAAAGCTGTTTGGCCACCAGGAAGTCGAAAAAGCGGCGCTGGCCGCGGCAGCCGATCCGGCGGCGCAGCCCACGCTGGACGAACTGAACTCAGCGGCCGCCAAAGGCATCAAAACCTACATCGAGACCCAGGACCTGGGGCTCACCGGCCTGTTCGTCATGTTTGACGGCGCAACCGGCACGGTGACCGTGCAGGGTGACGCGCCATCCCAGGCGGCAAGCGAAAAGCTTACCCTGTGCTGCGGCAATGTGGGCGGCGTGCAACGCGTCGAAAACCTGCTGGTGGTGGCCGAACCGGCCGACGAATCCCAATACCACGACGTCGTGCGCGGCGACACCTTGTCGGCGATTGCCAAGACCTACTACGGCAATGCCAACAAGTACCCGTTTATCTTTGAGGCCAACAAACCCATGCTGAGCCACCCCGACAAGATTTACCCAGGCCAGAAGCTGCGTATTCCGCCGGAGGCGTAATTACGGTAGGGTGAACGGTTTTATTGCTGTCGATGCGGCAAACCGGTCTGGGGGAGCGGCGAAAATTGCCCGGCCTCGAAGGCAATCGCGACCACCTCGCGAGCCTGCAAGCCAGCTACGCCAGCACTGGGAAACAAATCGACTTGGTGCGCGCAGGCCCGGCCGTTCTTGCAGGCCATCGGTTCCGCGGCCCTCACGACGCGGTTGCCGTCAGGCGGCTTTGCGCAGCGGCGCGGCGAACAGGCCTTCCATTTCCTTGCGCAGCCTGTAGGCCTGGGTGCTGGTGTCGATAGCTACATCGGCCCAGCACAGCGACTGGCCCCTTGATACCGGGCGCAGCAGCCGCACGCCATGCGCCAGGCCCAGCGGCAGGCCACCCAAACCGACCGACTTCTCGGCCGCCATCAACTTGCCCCAGACCGTGTAACCACCTTCACCGTCGAGCACCTCGCCGCTGCGCAGGTCGCGTTTGGCCGTCGCCACCACATCGGCATTCCAACCCGTAGCCACGCCGGTTGGCTCGCCACGCAGCGCCACACTGGCCACCGAAACACCGACTTCCAGGCCAATAAGGTGCCAGCGCTTGTACAAGGTGAAATAACGCCCGCTCGGGTCGGTATGGGCGTTGTACTCCTCGAAGCAATTCTTGATGTACTCGGTCTCCGCCTCCACCGTGACCCAGACACCCATGCGAATGTCGTACGGTATCTTGCGGCCGTCGGCCTCCAGCGATGAAATTACCTCCACCATGCCCTTGCGCTCAAGCATGCCGCCCTCGCTGATGGGGCGCGTGACATAAGGAATGTCTTCCACACTAGCCGGCGGGTAGAGCAGGCCATTGCTGGGCACGCCCAGACCGGTGGCGTTGGAGACCGCGGTGCACTCGATCGACGGCTTGGACCCATCCAGGAAGCTGTTGAACATCTTGGGGTTGAGACCGCCGCGCTGCGCCTGCTCGGGTGTGAGCCCGTAATACCCCCAGACCGTGTCGGGCGTCGAATCGCAAAAATGTGGCAGCCACTTGTGGCCACGCCCGGCCGCGACGACCGGGAAGCCGCAGGTGCGCGCCCAGTCCACCAGATCGCAAATCAGCGCCGGCTGGTCGCCGAAGGCCAGCGAATAGACCACGCCGGCCTCGGCCGCCTTGCGTGCCAGCAACGGGCCGCAAAACGCGTCGGCTTCCACCGTGACGTTGACCACATGTTTGCGGTTTGCGAACGCCTCGAGGCAATGCGTTACGGCTGCGATCGGGTGACCGGTGCATTCGACGATCAGGTCGATCGCCGGGTGACACACCAGCGCGCGCCAATCATCGCTGACATGGGTGGTGCCGGTTTTGAAGGCGGCATCGAGTGACGCCGCCTGCGTTTGCTCGGGCTTCCAGCCCACTCGCGCCAGATTGGCACGCGCGCCATCCGGCGCCAGGTCGGCAATGCCGAGCAAATGCACACCCGGCGTGCGCGGTACCTGGGCCAGGTACATCGAACCGAATTTGCCGGCGCCAATCAGGCCGACGCGCACCGGTTTGCCATCGCAGGCGCGCTGCTGGAGTTTGCTGTAGAGGTTCATGCGGCTTGCTTCATTTCGTCAAACGGAACCGAGGAGGTTTGCAGCGCGCTGGCGGGCAAGCCATCCTTCCACGGCAACTGCACCGGGTAGTCTTTGAGCAGGCAATCGTCGGGCAGGCATTCGATCGGAGTGAAGTTGCGGTGGGCAATGTATTCGGGGCGTTTGTAGCGGCGAATATGGTTGCTCACCGCGCACAGGCTCAGGTACACGCTGACCCGGTTCCACGGTGACAGGTTGGCGCTCGACGCGTGGACCAGGCAGCCATGGAACAGGATCATCGAACCGGCCGGGCCCTTGGGGCTGACGATGCCGCCGCTTTTACCGCCGGCGCGCTCCACCAGCGTGGCAATGAGATGGTTGTCCACGGTCCACAGCGGATAACTGGTGGTCGTTAGATCGTGTCTGGCTTCGACCACGCCTTTCTTATGGCTGCCGCGGATGAACATCAACGGGCCGTTGTACTCGTTCACGTCGTCCAGAAAAATCGCCACGTTCATGGCGCGCTCGGTCGGCATCATGTCGTCGTTTAGCCAGGTGCCGTAGTCTTGATGCCATTGCCACACATCACCCTCGAAAGCCATCTTGCCGTTGATCTTGAACTGGTGCATGTAGAGCGCTTCGCCAAGCAAGTCCTGCACCGGCTCGATCATGCGCGGATGGCGCGCCAGCGTCGCAAATGGTTTGCTGACCATATGGGCGGCGAAATTGGTACGAACCGCATCCGTGCCTTTTTCGCGCACGTTGGTGGCCTCGCGCCGGCTGTACAGCTCGGGCACCGCGTCAGTCAATTTAGTTGTCTCTTGCGGCGTGAACAGGGACGGGAAGAACAGATAACCGTCTTGGTCGAACTGCTCGCGTTGTTGTGGGGTGAGTTTCATGGCTTGTCTCCGTTATGGGTTGAAGGACTTGGATCAGGCGCTGCGCAAGCTTGATGCTGGCTTGGCGGCTATGTTGGTCGATCAGCGCCGCCGCGCGCTCTGCGTCGCCGGCATGGATGGTGTCGGCAATGGCCTGGTGTTCATCCCAGACCGTCTCGCGCTGGCGCGGCGATTGCAGCACAGCGCCCATCACACGGCGCAGGTGGCCCCAGTGCTGGCGCGCGATCTGTTCGATCAGCGGGTTGCCTGAAGCCTGGTAGATCGCGTTATGGAAAGCCATGTCGGCGTCGATCATGGCCTTGATGTTGTTGCCGCGGGCCACTTTGCGGCCCTGCTCGATCAGCTTGGGCGGCACGCGGTAACGCAAGTTGGCCGCCAGGCGCGCCGCCAGCGCGTCCAGCGCGCCGCGCACCTGGTAGACCTTGCCCATCCAGTCCACGTCCAGCGGCGCCACCAACACGCCGCGCCCCGGAGCGTCGCGCACAAAGCCATCTTGTCTGAGCGAGCGCAACGCCTGCAACACCGGCTGGCGCGAGACCGCCAATTTTTGGGCTATGTATTCCTGCGTGATGCGCTCACCTGGCGCCATCGAGCCGTCGCTGATCGCGTCGAGCAAGGCCCGGTACACCTGGTCGACCAGGTCAGGTGTACTTTCAATCTTGTCAAGTTGGGCTGGCACGACGTAATTCCAAGTCTGCATACAGAATACACAGAAACGAAAAAACGCGCAACCGCCTGAAAGTAAAGGAGTGAAGATTGCCGCGAAAGTTATCTTGCTAGTTACGGTTTGTGTGATGCTATGGGCGGTATGGGCGCTAGCAAGTGACTGGGGGCTTGGTCAATTTTATTTGAGAACCAATATTCGGGCGGACAGCATTGTTTCATTGACTCCTGTTATTGCCTTCGCCATTTCAAACTTCTGCCTATTGCGGATATATAGGAGTGGAAAGAAGGTTATTCAGCGGCAAGTGTTCTTGTACTTTGCAGATCTGCCTTGCTTGGTGGCAGCCGTCACCTTGCTCGCAATGTGTGGGCTATATTCGTCGAACAACCACCTGTGGACGCCATCCGAGCCGTACGCGACAATTAGTGGGGCATTGGCATTCTTGGTCTTCATGACGTACTGCGTTGATACGGCACTTCAGCAGGTTCACGTTGTTAGTGGTGGCACGAAACCCCAAAATCGAAACCCTGCAAAGCCCTCAAAACTGGCTAAATAAAATCGTTGAAAAAACCAAGCACGTGGCGGGAGCCGAATAGGAATTTCAACCACATGGGCCGCAATATCGCGCCTTTGCTCAGCCCTCGACCCGCGTCAAAATCCTCACCTGGCCTGCAGTGCAACGACACGGCAAATTGCCGAAATCCCTTTAACTTTGACTTCCGCGCAAGAAATATAACAATAAAGTCATACGATGGCCTATACGCTGTACGATTACGTGGATGCTCATCGCGTGAATGTGATCCTTGCTTGGCTTAATTCCTTGCAGACCAAGGAGAGGACAAAAGTTACTCAGCGGTTCGACATGCTGGCCGAACACGGTCAGGAACTGCTGCCCCTTACCCTCGCAGCTTCGGGAGTTGCCGGAATATTGAAATTGAAGACCCACGGGTCTGTGCAGTTGCGCCCGCTACTGTGCAGGGGACCGGCTACAGGGGACAAGGACGCTTACACGCTGCTGGCAGGGGCCAGAGAAGTCGACTCACGATGGGAGCCAAAGAACATTCGGGAAACAGCCGCCGCGCGCAAAGAGGAAGCGGCAGCCGACCCCGCCAACCGGAGAACTGGTCATGTCCAACCTGCAAAATAGACTGCTGAATGATTTTGAAGATGCCGAAATGGCCCAGGTGTATATGGACAGCCATGTCAACTACAAACTGGCCGCACAGATCTACCAGACCCGACAGGCCCGTGGGTGGACACAGGGGCAGCTCGCAGAAAAATCTGGCATCGCCCAGGCACGCATATCGAAGATCGAGGCCGGAGAGTTTGACTCCTTGACAATGTCCACGCTGCGCAAGTTTGCCAAGGCGTTCGACGTCACAGTGCGCATGGAACTGCAGCCCTTCAGCTACGGTATTGTTGACGTTTGCAGCCTATCCGCGACCGCCCTGACCATCCAGGAACGAACTGCCAGCCTGAGCCAGTTGCGGCATGGCATCGCTATTTCTGGTTGGTTCACCCCAGACCCGACACTCATCCCCTTGCCTATGCAGAAGACAGGGACCGTCGTGGTTACCCGCACGCAGGGCGCCGGCACCCAAATGCCTGTGCGACTTAGCGCCGCACAGTCATCGGTTGGCCAAGTCCTTACATGAACGCGTCTTCGGCGGCGCAGCCGCACCCGCTCAATTTGCGGGCAATCTACATCGAATCGAGCCAAACCACCATCGGCGACGATTTCGACCCATTGATCGCTGGTCAGCAACTGTATGGCTGGCACAGTGCGCTCCCGGACGGTGCAAAGCTAAATGAAGTAAAGCAAGCCGCTACCGGCCAGATTATTCACACGATCGAGTTCAAGACCAGATTCGAGTTTGTTTACCGGACACCCCAAGCCGGCCAGGCGCTGCCAAACTCGGATGTCGCGGTCACCGGGCCGATCGAGCACGCGCCAGGAGAGTTCGAGCAAATGCGCCTGGCAGCAAGTGTGTCCGCGAACATCGTGGCCAGCTTCATCGTCCTTGATGGCGTTGCGCCCCCAGACTCGCCTGCGATCGTTAGTTTGGCGCACACTATGGTGCTGTCGGTGACATGGCCCTATTGGCGCGAGTTTTGCCAGACGGCCTTCCATCGTATGCAGATGCCCCAGACGCTGGTGCCGCTGCTGACGATCGTCAACACTACATCAGCGCAGCCGGCGTCGGAGAACGTGGACCCTGTGCCTGAGCATAAGCCGGGAGCGAGCGCCCAGAGCAATGCAATCCGCAAACGGCCTGCGAGTCGCCGGCCGAAATAGCGACAAGGCGAAATTGTTGGCCAAAATGCGCCCAGTTCGGCACAAAGTAGGCGAGCCCGGTCTCCGGTCAGCGCAACGTCTCCCCTCTTGAAGCGGGCCGGCGAATCATCCAGCGCTGTGCGGACGAATTCGAACTTGTCGGCCTCTGCAAGCGCACTTGCAGTGGAGGGTTGCGTGCCGGGCTCAGCTGCGTGAGTTCTAGAATTGCGAGTAGCCATGATGCACGGTCCTTTCAGGAGTGTGCATTGTGGTTAGCTGGCCTTGGAGTTCCACCACCTTGGCCAGCGCCTTCGCCTCAGGATTCGATTGCCACCAAACAGTGGAAATCACCGCTCTGATGCGCCGCGGTCATTCTCTTTCCGAAATCGTCCGTAGCACCGAAACAATTTGGTCGGCACTAAGTCCGGTACCGTCCAGCGTGGCTCGTATCGGTTCGAATACCTTCAACATCCGCCGATTCCTGGCCGGGGTTGGTACATGGGAATTGAGATCGCGGCCCCTTGAACTTGCTAAATCGACCCATGTCATCGACCAGAAAATGAGCGATGGAAACGAGTTCGCTTTCATTGTTTTCATCGAAGCCGGAAAACTTGACATTGGCTCCGGGCAGACCGACTTCGGTAGCGATGCGGTCCTTATCCTTCTTGGACATACCAGAAAATCCGCTTTCCAGGAGGGTCCACATATCCAAAACATTGACGACGAAGGAAACATCCGAAGGACTAACCACATGGTCGCCAAACGTGAACTGCATTTCGGATTTGAGTGCTCAGTAATGTCCCCCTACTAGAGCCGAGGTCACAAATTTGGGATCGACCTCTCCCCTGACTAGCTTGAGTTGTTTGTACAGAACCGCAAGCATGATCGTGATCAGCTTCTCCCCATCTGAGAATTTCACATTCTCTTTGGCGCCTTTCGTCAGTCCTACCTCGATCAGCCGACGTATCGCTTCGGCTCGGGACGGCAGGTCCAGTTGATTTGACCGCCACGCGTCAACGCGCGCTTGAGTTTCCTCATCCAACCACGGATAGGAATTTCAACCACATGAGCCGCAGTATCGCGCCTTTGATCAGCCCTCGACCCGCGTCAAAATCCTCACCTGGCCTGCAGTAGCGCCCTGACTAATCTAAATGCGTTGTCCGGCAGAGTGATTTGCGCTGCGCCGGGTACGCCACACCCAGGGCTACCCCGCAGCGAGTCTGAATCGCCGGTTTGACCGCTCACCAGTTGACGCGCTGGTCTACCTCGTAGTCGGGTGCGGGTTGCACCGCCAGATCCCAGTCCGGCTCGAATTGCACACCATCACCCACCGGCGCATCACAGCCCTCCCACACAGCGGCGGCCCGCGTGCCGGGGCTATGCGTGGGGACTCGGAGTCGACGCCGATGTGGTCGAGAATCTTGCCTGTCTTTGCGCCCTCGGTGATGAACGCGATCAGGCGCATTTGGCCACCGCACATCGGGCACAGCAGCGGGAAAATCTCGTAGATTCTGGCGCTCAGCACCGCCCACAGGTAATGTGCCGGTGCGCGCTTGGGCGGCACGGACTCGGGCTGGGCTTGGACAGCATTGCCCTGCGGCACCACTTCAGGCGCACCCTCGCTCCCTGCCGGCTGGCGCAGGGTGAGCAGGCATCGCCTGAGCGGGTGCTGCCAGAGCCGTCACGCTAAGCTAACACGGCCAACTGCTCGCTCTCCCTCACGCAGGCCGTAAGCGGTTCGAAGAGCGGATCAGCGGTTTGCTGATAGGCGGCAATCACGTCGCCCGTCGGCTGGACCACCGGTAGCGGGCGGAAAGTCTTCTTGCTGATCTCCGGAAAGGTTATCCCGCTCGCGTGGGCCTTGATCGCATCCATCGAGGTGAAGGCCCAATTGAGAACGAATATTGGGGGGCAACGGGCCGTCACAGACCATCGCAATGAAGCCCTGGTTGATCGCGGTCGGCACCCTCGCAATCGCCAGGTACCCGACTGGCGCGCGCGAAGACATTAGCACCGTACCTACGGGCAGCATACCGGAACCGACGGCGTTCACCCGACTGCACTGCACTCCACGTTTCCGGCGCCGATTCAGTGTTTGTGGACGGCGTGACCCGAATCCTTGGCTGCGGGAGCAACCACGGCCACCGGCAATTTGAGATCGACTTTGCTCCGGACGCCCTTGCCATCCGTGAACACCAGCGTCAGCGGCACGCTGCTGTCCTTGGGCAACGCGGACTTCAGGTCCATCAACATCATGTGGTATCCACCGGGCGTTAGCACCACGGTCTTGCCGGCAGGCAAATCCAGCCCGCCCGGCACGGCTCGCATTTTCATGATGTCGCCTTCCATCTTCATCTCATGCACTTCCACCACACCGGCCAGCGGGCTGGAAGCCGACACCAGCTTCGAGTTCTCCCTGGCGGTGATTTTCATGAATGCGCCAGTGGCCGTCTGGCCAGGAACCGCCGTGCGCACCCAGGCGTCCGTGATCTCCACGCTCTGGGCCTGCAAAGTGCCGCAGGCGACGGCCAGAAGAATGGAAATTGGGTGGTGTTTCATTGTGGTATCTCCAGAACCAGCCGGTTCAATTTGTCGCAAGGCGCAACCGCACGACGGCCGCGTGGCCCATTTTGCGTGAAGTTGGCCAGTCGCTTGGTGCCAAGATTTGTTGCGCCGGCAACATGCCGGGCGACCGGTGCCATTTGACCTTGATCAAACACCTCTCGCGGTGTACAACGCAAGATGTCATCACTTGATTGGAAAGGCCGAACATGAACAAGCAGCAAACGCAGGGGTTCAGACTCCAGTTGCTCGCCCAACGCACGCAGTTACTGGCGCAACTCGCGAGCCTGCGCGGTGGCGATATTGGCCGCGCGCAGGCGTCGGCCGAGCATTTTGGTCCGGCGCAGGATTCCAGAGCCCAGGCAGCGACCGAGCGGGAGCTGGAGTTCGCGCTCGATGAGCATGAGTCTGCCGCATTGAGCCTGATTGACGCGGCGCTAAAGCGCCTGGACGCCGGCGTATATGGCGAATGCATGGACTGTGGCGTGGCGATCCCCCTGGCGCGGCTGCAGGCAACACCGCAGGCACTGCGCTGCGTCGACTGCCAGGAGAAACATGAACGCGGGGGTGCCCGGTCAATTTACTGAGGCCGGTGGCTTGACCGGCGCGCCGGCCACGCCTGTTATCCTGACGCGCACAGCAGCCATGTCTTACACCTTCGCCTCCGCCACCGTCTTGTTGCTGCTGATCACCGATCCGTTCGGCAGCATTCCGATTTTTGCCAACGCGCTGCGCAATGTTGCACCCGAACGCCGCCCATGGGTGATCGTGCGCGAGGTGTCGATTGCGTTTGCGTTGCTGCTCACCTTCATGTTTGTCGGTGACGCGTTTCTTCGGGTCATGAACCTCAGTGGCCTGTCGCTTCAGATCGCCGGCGGCGTGATCCTTTTCCTGATTGCGCTGCGCATGGTGTTTCCGTCGCCCGACGCACCAGTCACGATGCTCCAGGGGGAGCCGCTGGTTGTGCCGCTGGCCGTGCCTGCGCTGGCCGGACCTTCGGCGCTGGCAACCGTGATGTTGCTGGTCTCCGAAGCACCCGAGCGGCGCCTGGAATGGATCGCCGCCTTGAGCGTCACCATGCTCGTTTGCGCCGTGGTGCTGGTATTGGCCGAACGTATCCAGAAGGTGCTGGGCGAGCGTTTTGTGGTGGCTGTCGAGCGCCTGATGGGTCTGATTCTGGTGGCCGTGGCGGTTGAAATGTTGCTGCGTGGCTTAAAACTGTTCATCAACCAACTGCCGCAGGCCTGAAGACAGCCCAGCGGCGCCAAACGCGGCCAGGGCCCTAACGCTGCCGCGGTGCCGCGATGCGCTGGTCGATGGCGCCGAATATGCTTTGCCCGTCCCGGCCCAACATCTCGATGCGAATCGTGTCGCCGTAAGACATGAACGCGGTCGACGGCTTGCCGTCCTGTATGGTTTCGATCGCGCGTTTTTCCGCGATGCAGCTATAACCCTTGGGCCACTCGGTACGCCCCTGAGTCTCAATACCTTTGTTGCTGACGGTGCCCGAGCCCACGATGGAGCCGGCGCGCACATTGCGGGTCTTGCAAATATGCGCTATTAGCTGGCCAAAATGAAACGTCATTTCGGGCCCTGCTTCGCACATGCCCACCTTGCGAGAATTCCAGGTCGACTGCAACGTCAGGTGCACGCGGCCCTTGTCCCAGGCCTCGCCCAACTCGTCCAACGTGGCCGCCACCGGACTGAATGTGGTGGCGGGTTTGCTCTGGAAAAATCCAAAACCTTTGGCCAGTTCATCCGGAATCAGGTTGCGCAAGCTAACGTCATTGGCCAGCATCACCAGCCGGATGCCGTCCAGCGCGCGTTCCGGCGTCGCACCCATCGGAACGTCGCCGGTGACGACGGCGATTTCAGCTTCAAAGTCGATGCCGAACGCCTCCGACGCGCAAACCACGTCATCGCAAGGTCCCAGAAAATCATCGCTGCCGCCCTGGTACATCAGCGGATCAAAATAGAAGCTCCGCGGTACCTCGGCGTTGCGCGCAGCACGCACCAGTTCCACATGGTTGATATAGGCCGAGCCGTCAGCCCACTGGTAGGCGCGCGGCAACGGTGCCAGACACTGGCCGGGATCAAACGGGAACAGGTGGCGCGCCTTGCCCTGGTTGAGCGTGTCGTACAACTCCTGCAGTTGCGGCGAGACGAAATTCCAGTCATCCAACACCTGCTGCAGGCGGTCCGCGATACCGGTCGCATAATGCGCCGTTGACAGGTCGCGCGCTACCACAACCAGTTGACCATCGCGCGAGCCATCCTTGTAAGTAGCCAGTTTCATTAGGGCAGTGTATTTCAGATGCAAAAGGCACGCGATGGCATTCAACTGGTCGAGTGACCTGGGACACCAGCCCTGAGCCGAACCACGCAGCACACATGCAAACGGTACAACGCCCCATACCGGTTCGCGTGCTGCTCGCATTGACAACGGCAGTGCTGCTGGCGCATATGCTGGTGCTGAAAAACACGCCGCTGGCACTGGACAACAATGGGCCGGTCGGCACGCGGGTTTTCACCACCCGCACGCTGCAAATCGATCCGGCCCCGGCAATGCCTGAAGTCCAGAGCGCCCCGGCACCCAAACCGCCACCGCGCCGCGCTATCTCCAGCCTGGCACACAAACCATCGACGCCCGGGCTCCCGCCGCCGCCGTTGGACGCCAGGCCGGCGGAGCCGGTTGCCGAAGTTGTGCCGCCGGTGGTAAATACCGCGGCCCCGGCGAGCGCGCCAGAGGCGGCCGAGGCCAGCACAACGCCAGCATCCGAACCGGCACCCCAAAGCGCCCCGACACCGGCGCCCCTTCCCAAAGACGCAACACTGGAAGCGCGGGCCTACACGGTGCCGGGTTCGATCCGGCTCAAGTTCAACGCCACCGGCCAACGCGCCAGAATGAACTACTCCGCGCTGGGCGAGTTGTTGTGGCTGCTGCGCGACGACCACAGTTACGACGCGCGGCTGGAAGCGGGTGCCTTCCTGATCGGTTCGCGCGTGGGTTCCAGCACCGGTCGCATTACCGCCGACGGGCTGGCGCCGAGCCGCTATTCAGAAAAGACCAAGTCCGAGCTGGCGGCACACTTCGAGCGGGACAAGGGCCGCATAACGTTCAGCGCCAACACGCCCGATGCGGTATTGCTGCCAGGGGCACAGGACCGGTTGAGCGTGTTCATTCAGCTCGCGGCCATGGTAGCCGGTGACCCGGCCAAATACCCGCTCGGAACCACCATCGCAATCCAGACCGTGAGCCAGCGTGCCGCGGAGCCATGGGTATTCGCCGTGGAGGAGCAAGCCAAGTTGTACCTGCCTGGTGGCGAACAGACAACCCTCAAGCTTACCCGTGTGCCACGCAGGGAGTTCGACCAGAAGGCCGAGATATGGCTGGCGCCAGCGCTGGCCTATCTGCCGGCACGCATCCGTATCACCGAGGCCAACGGAGATTTTCTGGACCTTCAGTGGCGGTCTACCGCATCGCCTTGAAGACCGGTTCGATAACCGCCCGCCTCTTGAAATCGGCGCCGCGAGTGCCATCTGCCGGGTAGTGACCGTTAAGGGACAATACCCCATGCACATGCTCTACGACTCCGACACCTTTTCCGTGACCCATATGCTGGCCAACGCGCCTTTGGTGGGCGCGCCGGTGCCGCCCGTGCATGGCGACAAGGAACAGAAAAAACCGGTGCCCGTCATGGCCCGCCACGGCTTCGAGATAATCGACAAACGGGTCGGCAAAGAGGTCTACCTGGACGGCTCCTGGGCCGAACTGTTCCAACGGCAGATCGCCGCCTGGCAGGTCCGGACACCGACCCAGGAAGAAGTCGAAGACACGCTGGAAGGTTACGCCGGACTGGCCCAAAACCCGGTCGTCATGCATTGACGTGCCACGCGCCGGGCGGCACGGTCGACCATCCCGCGGCGCGCGGTACAACACCATCATGCGCCGAAGCGCGCTAGCGTTTACGCTGGCACTGTGTTGTTGGTTGCAAGCTTGCGCCACTTACACAGCCGCGGTTGCCGCACGTGTGCATGCGCTGCTCCCAGCCGACGCAATCCTGCTCGGTGAGCAACACGACGCTCCCGACCACCAGCGCCTGCAACGCGCGCTGGTGCAGGACCTGGCGCGGCGTGGCCAACTCGCCGCGCTGGCCATCGAGATGGCGGAGCAGGGACACTCCACCGCCGGTCTGGTGCGCGACGCAAGTGAAGCGCAAGTCCGCTCGGCCTTGCGCTGGAGCGATGGCGCATGGCCATGGGCCAGTTATGGCCCGGTCGTGATGGCCGCGGTGCGACATGGCGTACCGGTGCTGGGCGCAAATCTGCCGCGCGAGGCGATGCGCGCGGCGATGACGAATCTGGCGCTCGATGCCCAGCTAACTCCAAGTGGCCTGGAACAACAACGCGCCGCCATCCGCTCTGGCCATTGCATGTTGTTGCCCGAAAACCGGATTGCAGCCATGACCCGGATCCAGATTGCGCGCGACGCGGCGATGGCCGGCACGGTTATGGGTGCCAGGCAGGTGGACAAGACGGTCCTGCTGATTGCCGGTGGCGCACACGTGATGCGCGACATCGGAGTGCCGGCCCATTTGCCGGCCATGATCGGTATCAAGGTAATTCTGGCCGTCGCCGGGCAAACCGACCCAGTGACGGCATCCAACACCGACATGGTATGGGAGACAACTGCCGTGCCGTCCAAAGACCACTGCGCCGAACTCGCGCCAAGAATAAAACCCTGAACGGTCAAACCCGCTCATAGACGCAGAACACGCCATCTGGCTGCTGCGACGTCAAGTAATGCCGATCCAGCGCAAAAGCACGCTCGATGATTTGACCGCAATCGATCAAACTGGTGAGTTTGGCCTTGAAGCCAAGCGACTCAAAGACTTCGAGCTTGACCGTGAACGCGAACGGGGCGCCCGGCTTGAGAATACGAAACAACTCGTCCAGGCAGTTGGCTGCCACGTGCCCGTGCGTGAAAGTGCCACTGCAACTGGCGCCAGAATAACTCGCGCTCGGCAGGTCCAGCGGCAAATTCAGGTCAGCGCCAATGAAATTGCGGTAGACGCCACGGCGCGCCGCCACCTGCATCATCTCGGGCGACAGATCGAGTCCATCGATGGTTCGATAACCATGTCCGGCCAGGGCCTGCCCGAGCAGCCCGGTGCCGCAACCGATGTCCAGCACCGCCGCGCCGCAGTCCGCCAGATGCTCAGCCAACAGCTTGGCCACCGTGGCCGGCGACAGGTAGTGCAGCCCCTGGAGCATGGTCTGGTCGTAGCTTTCAGCCCAATCGCGGTACAAGGCGCTTGATTTTTCTGGGCTATCGAGCGCGTAGGCGCGCTCCAGCAATCGTGCAGCCTCTGGGCTCACGCCAGCCGGGATTTGCTTGGGATCGCTCACTGGCCGCTAGACGTCGCGCTGCACCAGGAAATCAACACAGGAGCGCAACCAATCCAGGTCGGGACTGGCGCGAACGCCCGCGAACGCCGTGTCGTCGAACTCGCGCGCCGCCGCCTGCGCGAACGCGCTGGCCGACTGTTGCGCCCAGGCAATGCTGCCGCCACCGGCGAGGATTTGATGCAGCCGCAGCACTTCGCGCGGCAGGCGGCGTTCACGCGGGCGCGCCAGAAAGCTGCTGATCCATGCGCGATCGGCGCCACCAGCGTGTCCAAACGCATGTGCGAGTATCAGCGTGCGCTTGCCTTCCCAGAGATCGCCGTCGATTTCCTTGCCGTAACGCTCGACCTTGCCGTTCAGGTTTAGCACGTCGTCGGTGATCTGGAACGCGAGTCCCAGCAGATAACCAAAGCGGTCAAAACGAGCCAGGTTGCGGTCGTCCCCATTGGCCACCAGCGCCCCGATGCGCAGCGGGTGAATGAAGCTGTACCAGGCGGTCTTCTTCAGCACCAGCCGCAGGTAGTCGTCGGCACCGACCGTCAGATCGTTGTCGCGTACCCAGCCCAGTTCGATCGCCTGCCCCTCCAGGCTCTCGATCAGCATGTGATCGACTTCATCGAAAATGCGCAGCGACGCCACCGGCCCGAGCCGCTCGCCAGTCTTGCGAAACAGCCGCATCGCCAGCGCGTTCATGGCGTCGCCGGTGTTCACGGCGATCGGAACACCGGCACGCCGATGCATCGTAGGCACGCCGCGCCGGGTGTCGCTGCCGTCCTCTATGTCGTCATGCACGAGAAATGCGTTGTGCATCATCTCGATGCCCGAAGCCGCCGGGAATGCATCCTGCGCGCGACCGCCGAGCGCCCGTGCCGTCGCGATACACAACGCGGGTCGCAATCCCTTACCGGAGCGACCAACGAAGTCCCGCACCAAAGCGTAAAGGTGCCGCTGCGGCTCCGACGCCGGCACACCGGAGGTCAGCGTGTCGGTGAGCATCTCGCGGTACCAGGCAAGTCGGTCGACGAAGCCCGCCGGGCCGAGCAGATCACCCGCGCCGGGCACCGCGTCGGCTACGTCGAGCAAAGCGTATTGGGGCGTCGGCACGTAGGCCGAACCGTGCCTCACGGTTGGGTCGACCGCGCGCACCGCGTTGACATTCTCGGCCATGCCATCGCTCAGATCGAGCACATCGGCCACACCGCTCAAAAACGGCTTG
Source organism: Betaproteobacteria bacterium (assembly GCA_031403955.1). Classification (GTDB taxonomy): domain Bacteria; phylum Pseudomonadota; class Gammaproteobacteria; order Burkholderiales; family Burkholderiaceae_C; genus CAISIP01. The sequence goes on along the minus strand of JANNGR010000558.1, from coordinate 3,735 downwards.
ACCTGCTCGAGCAACGGGCCGACCTGATCGAGCAACGGCGACGCGCCGTGCAAGACGTGCGCCGCCACTGGCAACAGCGAATCGTCCCACGGCAAACCGGCCTTGTAACGCGCGGCGTCATGCAACCGCCAGGGCGCGAGAATCTCCGGATCGTGCAATGGCCAGACGTCGCAACGCGGCCCGTCGAACTGTACCGCGTCAAGCACGCCATTCACCGCGCGGCGTGCCGCTTCGTTGGCGCCTTCCATTGTCGCCAGGTCGGTGTAGGTGCGCACATAGTCCGACGCCAGGAACAGGTTCGGTATGGCGGTGTTCGCATCCGGTCGCAGTGCCCAGGTGTCGACCAGATTCACCAGCAGCGGCTCGGAGTTGCGCAGAAACCCCAGACGAGCCGCATCGGTCTCGATGTCCGGGTCGAGAAACCAGGAGTGCAGGTCCTCGTCGCGCAGCAACTCGGCGCCGACATTCATCGAGCGTTTTAGCTGTTGCCAGGTTTCGCGCACCACCTCCTCGCGCGAGCATTGCATCGCGCAGCGTCCGTCCGATCCGGGCGCCGTCCAGTCGGAAATATCGACCGACAACACACCGCGCACATCGCTGTCGCCAAACTGCTCGGGCGCCACGCTGCGCCAGAACTGAAGCTGGGAGATGCTCGTGAGCGCCCACTCGCTGTCAATGTGAATCACGTGTCCGTGCGCGGTCGGCACGTCGCGGCGCAAGAAGTACTGAACGCCGTTCATCCACTCCACGTTCGGTGCCAGCGCGCGCAGGTTGGCCAGCGCCGGGTCGGCGGCAAGCAGACGGCCGTTCACCATCGGCGCGATGCGCTCGAGCGGCAATGCTGCCAGGTAATGGTCTCCGCGCACCACGCTGCGCACGCCGTTCTGGCGCATCGCGACGCCGGTAATACGTCCCTCGGCACACAGGATTTGCTCCACTTCGGCATCGGTCAGGTATAACACGCCGAGCGACTCGAGGTGCGCGCGCCACGGATCGATCCAGACCAGATTGGTCGGGCCATCGAGAACCCGGTCGGTCGAACCCGCCAGCGGGTTCACGATCGTCAACATCAATTGCACGAACACGTCGCCGATGGTGCGCGTGCTGGCGGTGCGCGCCTTGGCGGCCACCAGCGAACGCGTGATGCCCGCGGCCAGGAACTTCTGGTAGGCGGCCGATCGCTGCCCGGCTCCGACGAAATCCCACCAACCGATGCCCTCGTACTCGCCGAGCCGGCGTTGCTCGCACGACGTCAATATCTGCCAGATGCGCGCGCCAAAGAAAGCCAGATCGTCGGGGGTAAGGCCGGTGGTGGGCCCGAACAAAAGCAGAATGTCGCGCAACAACGTACCCGCATCACCCGGCGTACGCGGAAAAACCGCCGGAATGATGAATGTCGGCTGTTCGTACTGCGTGATGCCCACGCGCGTTGTCGGCACCAGGTGATCGGCCACCTTGCGCCCGTCGAATGACGGAATCCGGCGCATGGTGTCGATCACATGTTTATAGAAACCCGGGAAGAAGCGAAATCCATGTTCACCGGGCAACCGGTGCTCAAGCGATGCCACGCCAAGGTCAGCCACCTGGTGCCCGCTGGTTCCGGCCCCGTCGTCAACAACCGGAATACTGCGCGCCTTGCCTCCCGCTATGTCGCGCCGCTCGAGCACCACGACTTCGAAGCCGCGTTCGATCAATTCCTGCGCCGCGCTCATGCCGGCCACGCCGCCGCCCAGGACAATTACCCTAGCCGGCATGTGACACCGGCGCCCGGGTGGCGGGTTTCATGGCAATGCGCTGGCTCACACTGTTTTACCAGGGTCAACCCGGCAACAGCGCCACGATGGCATCGGGCTCCTTGATGCGCAGGACCATTTTCTCGTAGACCCGGAAGACATACATCGGATCGAGCGTTACCTGCAAGAAGTTGACTGAAACGTCGGTCGCGACAACCAGTTCGACCGGCGCCGCGCCGAGTGCCACCAGCACGCCGCTTTCAGGCGGAAGTGTCGACGAACGCAGCAGTGAACCGCCGCCAAGGAACGCAACGATACGGTCCTGTGCCAATACCAGCGAATCCTTGTTGGGAGTCTGCACGGCGGTGAAGAAATCGTGGCCGAGCACCAGCGCGAATGGACCGAAGTGGCCCTTGCCCTCGAGTTGCCCAACGGCTTCCGACACCTTGCCCACGAGTGCGTCGCCGTAACCTTTGGTCGGATCCTGATGGACCTGGATGGGCTCAATCGATTCGTCCAGCAGACCCCTGCTCTGCTGCCCACCCAGCATTTCCCAGATGCCCGGAAGGCCGGCCACCGCGTCGCCTTGCAACTGGCCGTCCGCGGTCCGCCCTTTGAAGGCAATCGCGTCTTCGAGCCGCGCCAGCACATTGGCGGCGCGGCGAAACATCTGCAACGCGCTGGTCATGTCAGGGTCGGCCATCTGCGCGCCACGCAGGAACACCTTAACTTGCAGCGTCGAGAGCAGAACAGTTTCGGTATCGGCAATCTTCATCCGCTGGCCGCCTGCCTCACTGGCCGGATAAGACATGACGTCGGCGCGCACGAAGTCCGTGTCTGGCGCCAGGGGCCCGAACAGTGGCAGGAAGGTTGCGACCACGCGCGCGCGCTGGGCTTCCTCCTGAACCACCTGGTTGACTCGCGCCCACTGCGCGTCGGTCCAGGGCACCTGCGGATTGTTCTGTGTCATTTCAGCTCCTCGTTTTTAGTAAACCATGGAAAAGTTTGCTTAACCACGCCAGCAATAGTGTACGTCTGCGATAAGCGTTGCCGCGTCGAGGGTCGCGACATCAGGCGGCATTTTCACGTCGCCCCACCTGCACCAGGTAGACGTCGAGTTCGACCCGAAGAGCCCGCATGTCAACCCTGCCCACGCCGATGCACTGAGCGCGGTTTAGCCACTCCATTTGCTTGTCGGCCGTCGCATAGGTGGGCGCCACCACCAGCGGCGGGAGCGGGTCGAAATCGTCGCGTAGCGCGCGCGCGTAGCCGTTGGGTCCGAGGTCGAACATGCCGCCATAAGACGCATAAATGCGCACTCCGGCCCGGGTCTCAAGACACGCCGTTACGTCCACGATTCCGACTCCGTCCTGGCGGATACGCATCCAGTCCGTGCCACCTGGCAGCACGACGGCGTCGAATCCCGGCCCGACGAAGGAACCCTGCGTCACATGCCAGTCGATCCTCAGTCCGTCAGGAGTCGGGCCCACCACCTCCTTGCGAAGCATGACCGTGAGTGCCCCGAGGAACCTAGTACTCCACGCCCAGCGCGGTTGGCCACCGGACGCTGCGCCGGGCACTGCGGCTACACCCGCCGTTTCGACCGGCGCTGCGCTACGACCCACCTGGTATTTGGAGCACTCCACTGTGTCTGCGAGCCGCAGCGAAATCGGCTGGCCGGCAAGCCACAACACCGGCAGGAACTCGACCAGTCCACCGGATTGACCGGGCAGGACGGCACGGAACAAACGCGCGTTGGTGCCCTGCACACGCGGCTCGGGCAAGGCGGTGGTCTGGCCGACAGGGCCGCCGTTGACACGGTAGTCGACCGTAACCGCGTGACCCGGTCGCACTGGGGAAACGGCCACCATCACGGTGGTCGCCACTCCCGGAGCAACAACCGGTGGTGGTCCCGGCGTATCTGCCGTGCCCCACCACATGACCGAGCCGTCGCGTGCGCGCTGCACGAAATTCACCGCGAAGCCCGCGCCAGCAGCTCGTG
>JANNGR010000557.1:0-3213 GCA_031403955.1 Betaproteobacteria bacterium | reverse complement strand
AGCCCACCAGGTACCCGGACACCTCCGTCCCGGGACATTACCCGGCTTGCTCCTGACGCCACGTGCAGGGCAGAACACGCGTGCGTGGTTCTGGTTGCGCCACAGGTCAGCAACCTGCCCCTGTGGTGCAGCCTCTTGGCGGCGGGTGTGCTGTTGTGGCGGGCGTGGTTGGCATGGACCGTACGCCCCTTGCCCTCCAGGTGGTGGATTCTGGTGCTGCTGTTGCTGACAGTCGGCGCCACGCTGTTGAGCCACCGCACACTGCTGGGACGCGATGCGGGCGTCACGCTGATCGTGGTGTTGTTGTCCCTGAAGACGCTGGAGCTCAGAGCCCAACGCGATGCGTTTGTGGTGTTTTTTCTGAGCTTCTTCACCATGCTGACCAATTTTTTCTTCTCGCAGTCGCTGCTCACCGCCGCTGCGATGCTGGTTGCGCTGCTGGGGCTGCTGACGGCACTCGTCAATAGCCACATGCCGGTTGGCAAGCCACCGTTACGCGAAGCAGCCCGGACCGCCGCAACCATGGCTTTATTGGGCGCCCCGATCATGGCGGTGATGTTCATGTTGTTCCCGCGGTTGGCGCCGCTGTGGGGTATACCCGGTGATGCCATGAGTGGGCGCAGCGGGCTGTCGGCGAACATGCAGGTTGGCGCCATCGCCAGTCTGGCGCTGGATGACAGCATCGCGATGCGGGTGCGTTTCGACGGCGCGCCGCCACGCCAGGCTGACCTGTATTTTCGTGGCCCGGTTTTGTCCACGCTGGACGGACGCGAATGGCGCGCCCTACGTTCCGGTTTCCCCAGCCGCATGCAGGACCCGGCCGACCTGACCGTGAGCGGGCCGGCGATTGCTTACCAAATCACAATCGAGCCCAACAATCGTCCCTGGATATTCGTTCTCGACGCCGCGCTGGCAAAACCCGCGGTGCCGGGTATGGATGTCAACATGACGGCCCAGTTGCAGTGGCAGGCCGATCGGCCGGTGTCCGGACTGCTGCGTTACCGGGCGCAAAGCCATACCAACTTCCGCCATGGACCCATGCGGCGCACGGCCGGACTGCAGGACTTCCTGGAATTGCCGGCCGGTCTCAACCCACGCACTATGTTGTGGGCGGCGCAATTGCGCCAGGATCCGAGGTACGCAGGGAATCCGTCGCAACTGGTCGAAGCCGCGCTGGAACGCTTGCGCAGCGGCGGCTACAGCTACACGCTTGAGCCCGGCGTCTACGGACCCAACACTGCCGATGAATTCTGGTTCGACCGCAAAGAGGGTTTTTGTGAGCATATTGCGTCGGCGTTCGCGATACTGATGCGCTCGATGGATATTCCGGCGCGCATCGTCACTGGCTACCAGGGCGGCGAACTCAACGGCGTCGACGGCTTCTGGATCGTGCGTCAAAGTGATGCCCATGCATGGACCGAAGTCTGGCTGGCCAACCGTGGCTGGGTTCGGGTAGACCCGACTTCGGCGGTAGCGCCAGGGCGCACCGGATCGCTGCAGCGGCTGCAGGCGCCGCGCGGCGTGATCGCCAGCGCTTTGGGCAACGTCAACCCGGCGGTCTGGTTCAACCTGCGCTCGGCCTGGGAAGCAATGAACAACGGCTGGAACCAATGGGTCCTCAATTACAGCCAGACAACCCAATTCAATCTGTTGAAGGACATCGGGTTTTCGTCTCCCAGTTGGGAGGACTTGACTTATGTACTGATTGGCATCGTGGTGTTCGCCAGCCTGTGCTCCGGCGCCTGGACTTTATGGGAGCGCAGCCGGCGCGACCCCTGGTTGCGACTGCTGCACAGTGCCGGCAAGCGCCTGCGCCTGGCGGGCATGGTGATCGGCCCGAATTGCCCGCCGCGCCAAAATGGCGCAACTGCTGCAGCAACAAATGGGGGCTTCCGAACCACGCGCGCTGGCGATTGGCGACTGGTTGTTGCGGCTCGAGACACTGCGTTACGCGCCTGCGGGGCTGGCTGCCACTGTCAAACTCGTCACGCTGCAACGCGAACTCAAACAACTGCCGTGGCCCCAATGATGTCGCTTCCGGCCCGGTTTGCGATCGGCTTAGCCGCTTGCTGTGTAGTGTTGACCGCGGCTGACGCGGCAAAACCAGCCCGACAAAAAAATGCCACACCGGCACCAACGGCGAAACAGGCGCGGCACGGACCACTGTACGGCGAGCGCGCGGATGTGATGCGTGTTGCCGACGACATTGCCATGCGCCGCGACCTGGACCGGGCCTGGGTGCGCGACGCGATTGGGCAAGCGCGTTATTTGCCGCAAGTCACGCGCTGGGTGTTGCCGGCCGCGGCCGGCACGGCCAAGAACTGGCGTGTCTACCGCAGCCGCTTCATCGACCCGGTGCGGGTGGCGGCAGGCGTGGCATTCTGGCAGTCGAATGCGGCCGCGCTCGAACGCGCCGAGCGGGAGTATGGCGTGCCGGCCGAAATAGTGGTCGGCATAATCGGCGTGGAAACCATTTACGGTCGTGATACCGGCAACTTCCGCGTGTTGGACGCACTCGCCACCTTGAGCTTCGATTTCCCCGATGCACACCCGCGCGCGCGGGAGCGGCGCGAATTTTTCCTGGGTGAACTGGAGCAACTGTTGTCGCTGGCGCATCGCACCGGGACCGACCCGCTGAGTCTCAGGGGTAGCTACGCCGGCGCCATGGGTTGGCCCCAATTCATGCCCTCGAGCTGGGTCAAATACGCAATCGATTTTGACGCTGACGGAAAAGTGGACCTGTTTCACAACCCGGCCGACGTGATCGGCTCGGTAGCCAACTATTTGAAGGCGTTTGGCTGGCAACACGGCATGCCGACCCATTACCCGGTGCGGTTCGATGCGAACAGGCTGGACCTGGAAAACCTGCTGGCGCCCGACATACTGCCCAGCTTCAGTGTCGCCGGCCTGAATGCCAAAGGAGCAATGCTGGATGGCGTTGGCCTGCAACACGTCGGCCCGCTGGCCCTGGTCGAACTGCAAAATGGAACTGCCGAGCCAAGTTATGTCGCCGGCACCGAGAACTTTTATGTGATCACGCGCTACAACTGGAGCAGTTATTACGCCATGGCAGTGATCGAGTTGGGCCGCGAAGTCGCGGCCGCCAGGGGGCGGTGATCAAGGCTGGCGCAATGGCAGCCGCTGCATCAGTTGGCTGGTGGGCGCCGGTTGGGCGATCCGGCAACAACCCCGCCGTATGTCTTTAGTCTTGCG
>JANNGR010000556.1:0-6497 GCA_031403955.1 Betaproteobacteria bacterium | reverse complement strand
CCCGCTGTCAGTTGTTCCCTACCCAAGCCTTCACTTGGGAGCTATTGGACGAGCCAGGCGAGGTCAAGCATAAAACTTTCACCCTCACCGGCGACGACGCAATCAAATTGTTCAAGGCCGCTGTCGAGGCGGCCAGGCAGGCCCGCTTGCCTTGGGAGGACGAGATAACTCTCAAGCCATCCGATGAGCTGATTCAACTCGTTGCTCGTAGCCAAGAAATGGCCACACATCAGGCCGAGGCGAGCGAGTGATGTTCAGCCTCGGCATTCGCTACCTCATGGGGTGGGCGATGGCGGCGGCGGACGGGGCGAAAAAGGGACAGGCAGAATGGCCACCGCACCCGGACCGAGTGTTCATGGCACTGGCCGCCGCGTGGTTCGAAACAGGTCAAGACGCGGCCGAGGGTCCGGCCTTGCGATGGCTGGAAACCTTGCCGGCGCCCAGCCTCGCTGCCTCCGGCGCCCAGCCGCGTGTTTCCAGCGGGAACCCGCGCGAAGTTGTCACCCATTTCGTCCCAGTAAATGACGCGAGACTCTCCGGCGAGAAAACGATCCAAAAGCTGGTCGCCGATCCCGCAGCGAAGCTGGGCGATATGAAGGATGCAGGCTTGAGCCAAGTGCTCGAATTTCGTGTTCGCCAGCCCCGCGCATTCCCTGTCGCTATTCCCTACGACCCCAACGTGCACCTGATCTGGAACCAGGACATCCCGCAGGCCCATCAGGCACCGCTCGAAGCTCTCTGCCGCAAGGTCACTTCCATCGGCCATTCGGCATCGCTGGTGCAGATGTGGGTGGACAGGAACCCTCCAGAGCCGACCTTGGTGTCGCGGCAAGGCGTTGCGCCAGTGCGCGTGCGCATCTTCGGCCCGGGGCGCTTGCAATACCTTGAGCAGCGACTGAATCGTTCGGCGTGGGTGGACTTCCATGATCGCCGGGCGGCCATCGTGGTGGCATCCGGGAAACCATCGACAAGGGATGGCGACCCGTTCGCCCTTGTGCGGCCGAAGCGTTTTCCTTGGGATGATTTTCCGGACGTGCTGATTCTGGCCGGCGAGTCGGAAGTCAAGCAACATTCTCAGTACGCGCCCGCCAAGTCCGGTGATGCGGCTGCGGCCGCGCGGCTGGTGCAAGCGCTGGTCCGGGCCGACGGAATCGAGCTGGCGCGCGTGCTTGTCGCGCGTAGCTGCAAGTCCAATGCGCCCGTGCTTGCCAGCGCCCATGCCTACGAGCGCGAAGGGGTCAACGCCATCCCCGCTGCGCTGGCAAAGTTGTTGAGCGAGCGCCTGCGGCTTGGCTTCGAGGCTGGCATCGTGCAGACCAACATCGTCAGCCATACAGGGGGCTGATGGCTGGGGCCGGCTGGCGCGGCAAGCGGCCTTCGAAGGTAAGGTGGAACCGGGTCGAGAGTACATTCTGGTGGATGACTTCGTCGGTCAGGGCGGCACACTGGCTAATCTGCGCGGCCATATCCTTGACGGCGGCGGCCATGTTGCTGCGTCGATTGTCTTGACCGGAAAGCCGTATTCAACCACTCTCACCCCCGCGAAGGAGCAACTCGATGAACTACAGCACCGACATGGACAGGACCTCGAACAGTGGTGGCGAAAGCACGTCGGCCACGCCTTCGATTGCCTCACTCAATCGGAGGCTCGGTACCTCGCCCGTACCAAGGATGTTGACACGATTCGAGATCGACTTGCTCAGGCTCAGCAAGGCGGAAGTGGCACAGGTCACGCGGGAGGTGTTGGCCGCCGGCTCACCGCCAGAGAGCTGACTACCCTCGCGGCGAATCTCCGGGCAGAGCAGACCGCGCGCCATCCGCACGGTGCGCCGGTTTCGTTGCGCCCGGAACCGGGGCTGTGGATGGGGTATGGGCCGCCTGCCGCGCAGGAGGTTGCACATTCCAAGTGCTCCTGCTTCGACCCACGCCTGATTGTCTTGGCCCTGTCAGGCAAGCGACTGACCCTTCCTGCAACACTCAAACTCACCGAAGCCCTGCGCGGAGCGCTGCTTTCAGCCTGTCCTGAGCCGATCCCAGAGTGGATCAGTGGTCATGGCACTGCAGGTGATGCGAGTCGACAAACGCATATCGCTATCCTGCCCCTGTCGTTCGTCGGCGATCAACACGCCGATGGCCGGATCATGGGTGTCGCGCTGGCATTGCCACGCGGCCTTGAGCCAGCCGAAGCCGCGCGCGTGCTCGAACCGTGGTTGCGCGACGAACACGGATTACCCAACGCCATCCGTTTGTTCAATGGTCAGTGGCTGGAGTGCGTTGCTGAGATCGAGACAAGGGAGCGCCCGCCGTTAAACCTGCGGCTGGAAACCTGGACCGGCCCCGCCCGGCGCTGGGCCAGCGTGACTCCCGTCGTGCTGGACCGTCATTTCGACGGTGCGGACAAATGGGACCGCACCTCCCAGGCGGTGAAAGACGCCTGTGAGCGCATCGGCCTGCCGCGTCCGCTGGAGGTGTTGCTTCACCCGGTGTCATTGATCGAGGGCGTGCCCAGGAGCAATGATTTCCCCTGGATCTCGCGCAAGCGCGACGGCGGGCGCATGCACCACGCCCATGCCGTGATCGTGTTTGGCGAGGAGGTGCAAGGCCCGGTGTTGGTGGGTGCCGGGCGCTTTCGGGGCTATGGCCTTTGCCGCCCGTGGATGACGCGGAGCGACAAACATGCTTGAGCTGAACGCACTGGCCTTTGCGGACTTCTTTTGGGCGTTGTGGGAAAGGGAACCGTTCGCCTGGCAAGTCGCCTTGGCGGATCGCGTGTTGGCGGCGGGGGCTGAGGCCACCACCGGCAATGTTGATGGAAGCGATGACAAAGCAGGCTGGCCCGAGGCCATTGCCCTGCCCACTGCCGCCGGCAAGACGGCCTGCATGGACATCGCGGTCTATGCCCTGGCTGCTCAGGCCGACCGCCTGGATGACTGCCAGCCGCTCACGGCGCCGCGCCGAATATTCTTCGTCGTGGACTGTCGAGTGATCGTAGACGAAGCCTTTGAACGCGCCCGAGCGCTGGCCTTGAGACTGGCGCAGGCCAAGAATGGCATTCTTAAGACCGTGGCCGACCGCCTGCGCAAGCTTTCTGATTGCGATCTCCCTTTGGCCGCACACCAGCTACGAGGCGGCACGCTACGTTCCGAAGCCTGGGCCAGATCACCTGTACAACCCATGATCGTGGCCAGCACTGTGGATCAAGTCGGCTCCCGCCTGCTGTTCCGCGGCTACGGCCCCGGCTCCGGCATGCGGCCGGTGCATGCCAGTCTGGTGGGCAACGACAGCCTGATCCTGCTAGACGAAGCCCACTGCGCACAGCCCTTCCTCGAAACTTTGCTAGCTGTTCGGCACTACCGCACCTGGGCCGAGACGCCCTTGCTGGTTCCCTTGCAGATGACGGTGATGAGCGCGACGCCGCCCCCGCAATGCAGCGACGTCTTCTGTGACGAATCAGGCCAGGGCAACGACCCTGAGCACCCGCTGGGGCAGCGGCAACTGGCCGAGAAGCCGGCCCGCTTGGTTACCGCTGAAAAGGCTAAGGGCAAAGATTCGCAGGCGAGCCGTGGGGAATTGGCCAAGGTTTTGGTGGAAGAGGCCGAAAACCTGGTCAAGGACTGGAAGTCGGCGGCTTCCGCGCCGGCAGTGGTTCTCTTCTGCAACCGGGTGGACACAGCCCGGAAGGCACATGCGCTGCTCGCGGGAAAGGGGGTTCAAGTCGATCTGCTCACTGGCCGCATGCGCCCGTTTGACAAGGAGGGAGTGATCGATGTGGCGCTGGATGCGCTGTCGGTCGAAACATCGCAGACGCGCCGGTTTCAACAGCCCCGTTTCGTCGTCGCTACCCAAACTCTGGAAGTCGGCGCCAATCTCGATTTCGACCTGCTGGTGACCGAATGCGCCAGCCTGGATGCCCTACGCCAGCGCTGCGGTCGGCTGAATCGTATGGGTCGCGCCATCCATGCGCGTGCCTCCATCGTCGTGCGTGCCGACCAAGCCAGCGACAGCACGGATGATCCGGTCTACGGTGCCGCCTTGGCGAAAACATGGAAATGGCTGAACGAACAAGCCGACGGCGGGCCGGTTGACTTCGGTATCGCTCAGCTTGCGCCGCGTCTGCCGCAAGCTGCCGCACAGGCTCAACTGAATGCGCCTGCTGAGCACGCGCCTGTCCTGCTGCCCGCCCATGTGGACGCCTTGGCGCAGACCGCGCCTGAGCCCTGGCCGTCGCCGGAAGTGGCGCTTTTCCTGCACGGCTCCAGCAGCGGACCGGCGGACGTGCAGGTGTGCTGGCGCGCCGACCTCACCGGCGATGAAGCCAATTGGCTCGACACAATCAGCCTCTGCCCGCCGACAGCCCCCGAGTGCCTGTCCGTGCCCTACACCCAGATGCGCTGCTGGCTTGCTGGCGAGGTCGGCGAGGCCGGAGCCGACGTGGAAGGCTCGGAGGTGGGAGCCGACAGCCCACAGGCGCCGCTACGTATCGAGCGACCGGTGATCCGCTGGCGCGGCCGGGAGAAAAGCGACATCCTGCGTGATGCCACCGAGTTACGCCCCGGCGACGTGCTGGTGGTTCCCGCAAGCCTGGCGGGATGGGAAGAACTGGCCACCTTGGGAAGCAACCCGGTGGCGGATTGGGGTGACCGAGCCTATGGCCGGATGCGTGGCAAGGCATTGTTGCGCCTCCACCCGGAGGTGCTGAATCAATGGCCCGCCAACGCGGCGTTGGAGCGCTTGCGCGTCTTGGCCGGAAACGGCTCGCAGCGCCTTGACGAAGAACCGCAGGCGCTGGCCGAGGACCTGCGTGCTGCCCTCGCTGAGTGGGCGGACAGCCTGGGGGGCACCCGCTGGAGCTGGCTGAGCACGATGGCTGCGGCGCTTGCGACTGACAACAAACTCGTGCGCGGCATAACGGCCCATCCGACCGGGGGCTTGGTGCTCACCGGCAGTGTTGCTCTTGGCCAGTCTGACCAGCAAAACTTGGAGGGGGAGTGCGTTCGCTTCAGCGACGAAGACGACATGGCCTCGTCGGGCAACTTTCGCTCGCTGTTGCTGGAGCCGATGGGCGACGCGCCTTGTCACCTGGAAGGCGTAGGCGACTACGCCGCTCGCCACGCCCGGTTGTGCGGACTACCGAAAGAACTGGTGGACATTCTGAATTCGGCGGGAGGAGGCCACGACTTGGGCAAAGCCGATCCGCGCTTTCAGGCCTGGCTCAATGGCGGAAACCCCTGGGCGCGCGGCCCGCTGTTGGCGAAGTCGTCTGGCATGAAGCAAAGCCGCGACGAAAGCCGCAAGGCCAGGGAGCGGGCTGGTTATCCGGAAGGCGGACGCCATGAGCTGCTTTCGGTGCGTTTGCTGGAGTCAGTACCTGATGCCCTGCCGAAGGACGAAACACTGCGCGACCTGTTGCTGCACCTGGTGGAGAGCCATCACGGCCATTGCCGCCCCTTCGCCCCGGTGGTGGAAGACACGGCCCCGGTTCTGGTGAACGTGGATTTCCAGGGCCGGCATTACACCGCCCACAGTGCCACCGGGATCGAGCGTATTGACGCCGGCCCCGCCGAAAGGTATTGGCGCCTCACTCGCCGATACGGCTGGTGGGGCCTGGCTTGGCTGGAGACTCTGTTGAGGCTCGGGGACCATCGGCGCAGCGAGTGGGAAGAACAAGCAAGGTGGTCAAGCCATGAATGAATTTCTGCTCAAGGGTTTGGATGGGGCCAACCCACTTGGATTTCTGGCCACCTTGGGCGTATTGCGCGCCAGCACTTTGGCTTGGTCGAAACGAGCCGTTCGGCTTGCATGGTCGGAGCAGTGTGGTGGTTGGCGACCACGCCTTTTCATGCATCCGGGCATCGATGAAGGCGCTTGGCTGGAAGGGCTGGACCGTTTCCTCCGCGACGCAAGCGGGCATGACGCTTTCAAGCTTGCCGACGATCTGAATGTATCCATCTCGACCTTCAGAAAGGTGGCCCTTGAAGCTGCAGGTCGGGCTCGACCTGACGAACGACGGCACGCGGACTTCCTGGCGGCGTTTGGCTCGGATGCCGTGGAAGCCGAAGCCAACGGCAAGAAGACAGGAGCCATGACCGATACCGCGCTTCGTACCATGAGCGGAGCAGGGCATCAACACTTCCTCGGTTTCATGCGCGTGCTCATTGCCGACACAGGCATAGAGCACTTGAGAAAAGCACTCCTGATTCCTTGGCGGTACGACGATCCAGTGGAGAACCACACGATGAGATGGGATCCAATGGATGATGTGCGCTACGCCCTGCGTTGGCGAAATTCCAGTGGTGATCCCGAGCGAAAGAAGGGTGGGGCGGTCTGGGGTGCCAACCGCCTTGCCGTTGAATCTCTGGCCTTGCTTCCAACCGCCGCCGTCCACGGTAGGCTGCAAACCACTGGATTCATTCAGCGCAAAGGCCAGGGTACGATTTGGACTTGGCCGATCTGGGACGCGCCTATCGGACAGGATGGTGTTCGTTCGCTACTGACGT
>JANNGR010000555.1:0-31115 GCA_031403955.1 Betaproteobacteria bacterium | reverse complement strand
GATTTGGCTGAGGGGATTTTGGCTCCGGTCAAGGCGCGAAGAGCGAGCATACTCGTCTGTATGTGAGCGATGAGCAACGCAGACCGGAGGCAAAAGCCACCGGCCAAATCGTTCAGTTATTTTTTTACAGGCCCTTAATTGACACTGAGGGCGAGATCCTCCGGTTGGGAGTCATTTCTGATTGGTTGTCCGGTCACAACGCAGTCGCGGCCGGCGGCTAGCCGGGCTGGGGCAGAACGAGTCGAGCGGCGACGACCTGTCGGTATGGGACGTGGTTATGTTGGGACGCTTGCCGCACCAGGCCTGGCTGGCGGCCCCGGGCGCGGCCGACTACCAGGCGGTGGAGCAGGCATTACGGGCCACCCAGGCCTGGGACTGGCGCGAACGCGCCCTGGGTCAACTCTCGGGCGGTGAGCGCCAGCGCGTCTTGCTGGCGCGCGCGTTGGCGGTGCAGGCCGACGTATTGCTGATGGATGAACCGCTGGCCAACCTGGACCCACCGCACCAGGCCGACTGGTTGCGCCTGGTGCGCGCCCTGGTCACCGCGGGCAAGACGGTGGTCAGCGTATTGCACGAAATTTCCTTCGCCTTGCACGCCGACGAGATGGTCATCATGGCGCAGGGCCGCATCGATCACCAGGGCGCTTGCGCGCAGCCGGCGACGCACCGCGCATTGGAACAGGTGTTTGACAACCGGATTGCGATGTTCAACCTGGCTGGTCAATGGGTAGCGTTGCCGCGCGAATCGGACTGAGCAAGTTGTGTGTCAATTTTCAATCTTGTTTCCCACCGATGCTTCTTTCCGAACCTGGTCTTTCAATACATTCTTATCGGTCTTGTTGACGCTGGTCTTCGGCAACGCGGACATTTGCTCAATGCGGACCGGCATCTTGTAACGCGCCAGATTGGCCTGGCAGAAATTCAGCATTTCCGTCTGGTCGAGGTCCAGGCCGTCGCGCAACACCACAAACGCGCGTAATACCTCGCCCCGGTGTGAATCAGGCTGGCCCACCACGGCGGCGTCAACAACGTCGGGATGGGTAAACAGCACCTCTTCAATTTCACGCGGATAAACGTTGTACCCGCCGACAATCACCAGGTCTTTCTTGCGGTCGCGAATGTACAGATACCCATCGGCGTCAAATTCGCCGATGTCGCCGGTATAGAGCCAGCCGCCACGTAACGCTTCTTGCGTTTGCGCCGGCAAGTTGTGGTATCCGGTCATGACTTGAGGCCCGCGTGCGCGGATTTCCCCCATCCGCGGCGCCGGCAATACCTGTTCGCCAGTTTCCAGGTCAACCACCTGTATTTCGGTAGCGGCCACGGGCACGCCGACCGATCCAACCTTCACCGGACCAGCCACCGGATTGAAGCTCAGCACCGGGCCGGCTTCGGTTTGGCCGTATCCCTCGTAGATCGGAGCCTGCGTGGCAGTCACCCATCGCTCCAGGGTTTCGGCCGACAACGCGGCGGAGCCGGAATAACAGGTGTGCACGCGGCTCCAGTCTGAATCCGCGAAACCGGCGGCTGCCATCAGGCCGGTGAAGATGGTTGGGCTGCCCGGAAAAATCGTAATCGCATGAGATCGGATTGCTTCCAGCACGCGATCGGCACGGTATTGCGCCAGCACCACCAGCGTGCTGCCCGAATAGCCGCACAAGAACAGGCCCATCGCCATCGCGTAGGAGTGAAACAAGGGCATCACACATAACACCCGCTCACCGCCACGCCCCACCGGCAACAACCCCTCACGCTGCGAAATGTTGGTACTGATCGATCGGTGGCTGAGGTTCACACCTTTGGGGAACCCGGAAGAGCCGCCGGTGTATTGCAGGATCGCCAGGTCGTCGGCCCTGGGGCAAAGCGCCTGCAACGCCGCGCCGGCGTCACGCCCTCGCCATGTGGCAACCAGCGCGCTGAGTTCCGAGCTCAGGACAACCTGACAGTCCGGCAGTTCATTGGCCAGTGCTTGGACTTTCGACGCCAGCGTGTCGTCTACCAGCACCAACCGGGGCGTCGAGTCCGTCAGCATGTAGCGCAGCTCCCTGGCGGTGTATTGCGGGTTCAAGGGCACATGTTGCGCACCCGCCGCCGCGATGGCATAAGGAGCAATACACGCCATCAGGGAGTTGGGCAGGACGGTGGCAACCCTGCGGTTTTCGGACCCGGCGCCTCTTAACAGCCTGGCCATGCCCACCACCGTGTTGCGCAACTCGTGGTACCTCAACTGGTCCTCGCCCACCACCACGGCGACACGCTCGGGGAACGCCTGCGTTGTATGGCCCAGCATGTCGACCACGCTGGCATGCACCCATGGCAATGTTGGGTGATGGCTCGGCGTCGCAGGACTCATATTCGGGCGTCGTCCACTTTGACGATCAGCGTCATGGCGGTATCGCCGGCCGCGCAGCCGGTAAACAGCCCGATGCCGCCGCCCTGCAAAACCATTTGTTCGATCAGTTCAATCAGGCCGCGCATGCCGGTGGGACCTTGCGGGTGCCCCCAGACCAGCGAGCAGCCAAACTGGTTCATGTGATCCAGCGGAAATTGCATCTCGCGCGAGAAGACGATGTCATTGACCACAAACGGGTTGTGCGTTTTCACATGCGTGACCTGGCGCATTTCCAGCCCTGCATTTTTCAGCGCGGCGTGTGAGGCCGGTATCGGCGCCAACGGCATGTACGCCCTGTCAGTTCTTGCAAGCCCAACACCGAGCAACTGGACGCCGATCTCTGGCCGAACGGCCAGCGCTTTGGATGTTTCCCGCGAGCAGACAAACAGCGCCGCGTTGCCGTCGGCTGGGTGTGTCTGGCCACCGTGGGTAATGGTGCCGCCATCGCGCACCGGCTTTAGCTTGGCGAGGCCATGGGCGCTGGTCTCATGCACCCCCTCGTCGCCATCCATGGTGGACACGATCTTCCTGAAACGCGAATCCGGCACTTCAAAGGGCAAGCGCATGTAGCGCTTCTGGAAGGCGCGGTCGTTGGCGAGTGCGTCTTTGTACTGCGCATACCGCATCAGCGTGACTTCATTTTGTTCGGCGGTCGTGATGCCAAACCGGCGCGCGACGTTCTCCCCGGTCTCGATCATTGCGACGCGCGCAAAAGGGTCTTCCCTGAAGTTGTCCAGCACCCAGCTTTCGTGCCTGCCGTTGCCACCAGGACCGCCAGGATCGGGGTAGTAAATCTGCGGGCCATTGCTGACGCGGTCGGCTGTAAGGATGAACACGCAATCGGCACGTCCGGCGCCCACCTCGTCGGCTGCCATCGCAACGCAACGTGCCGAAGTCGCGCAAGCTTGCGCGACTGTCGGTCCGCCGACGCCCTCGAAATCCATCAGTCCCATCGCCCATGGCAGGCCATAAAAGCAGCCCTGCTGGGGAATACTCATGCCGAGCACTCCATAGTCGATCGGGGCCGCTTGCAGCCCCCGGCGGGCAATTTCCCGCTTGGCATTCCACGCCGCGAATTCAAGGCTATGCAGATGAGCCAGTGATCCTTGCCAGCGCGCGAAGGGCGTGGACCAATATTGGCCGTAGGGAATAAAAGAGGGCATCATTGCATTTGCCGCGGCAGTTACTTTGGGGACGTTGCTACATCGGGCTGGTTGCCACGTGCAACGGCTTTTGACCGCCGAGGAAGCGCGCAATATTGATGGCAGCCGCTCGGGCGAGATC
This sequence comes from Betaproteobacteria bacterium, assembly GCA_031403955.1. GTDB lineage: Bacteria > Pseudomonadota > Gammaproteobacteria > Burkholderiales > Burkholderiaceae_C > CAISIP01. The sequence goes on along the minus strand of JANNGR010000555.1, from coordinate 27,439 downwards.
AGAAAATATTCCCGGCACCATGGCGGAGTTGTGTGGCGACCCGATCACATTGGGAAGTTCGAGGAACGGATGTTCAAGCGTGAACTGGCCGGCGTGCATCGGTTCAATCCACCAGACATCGAGACAGGCGCGAAAGCCTGGGTTGTCCGTGAGGTGGTCGAACAACGCAGCTTGCTGAATCACCGCGGCCCGAGACACGTTGACCAGAATCGCGTCGGGCTTCACCAGTTGCAACTGCCGCCTTCCGATCAGGTTTTCGGTTTGCGCGTTCAGCTCGACTGCCACTACGACAACATCGACCTGAGCCAGAACCGCGTCCAGGTCCGCCAGCGTTGCGCACATATTGACCGGATGGGTAGTTTGCCCGGACCGGTTGACGCAGCGCACCATCATGCCGAAGGCCTGGAGCAAGCGGGCCACCCTGGAGCCAATGGCGCCCAGGCCGACGATGGCCGCCGTGCGGCCTTCGAGCCGGGTGTTGAGCCCCGACTGGTTAAACACACCGCGCACCATCGCCTGGTGCCTTGCCAACAAGTTCTTCGCGGCCGCCAACACCATCGCGACCGCGTGTTCCGCAATCGGCCCCGCGGCCGCGCCTGGGTTGAATGCCACGTCACAGGCGGCAAAACGGCCAAACGCAAACCGGTCGCGTCCGGCTGCCAGACATTGAACAAAGCGCATGCCGTCCAGACATTCCCACTCCGGCGCGCCCAACTCACGCTCGGGCGAAAACGTCGCCAGAACTTGCGCCCCGCGCAACACGGTGGCGCGATCCTGTGGTGTGTGATCGACCAGAAAACGGACCTCGGCCAAAGACGACAGTTCCCGCAGATAACTTGCGCGGACCTGCGGATCCGCGGCGTGTACGACCGCGACAATCGGGTTGGTCATTGTCAGTCCCGGTACGAGCCGTATAACTCGTTGGCCAGCCGCAGACAGGCTGGCCAATCCTTGGCGGAACGCGACACGTTTTGGATTGCCTGAACCTGCCGCGCCGCATGGGCCTGTACCGACGCGCTGGGAATCACCATCTCGGCCCCACCAGACAACGCCGCTATCTGAATTCTGCAGGCCATCTCATAGAAGTGGTGCGTCACATATGCTTCACCGATGGATCGCTCCGCAACCAGCACGCCGTGGTTGCGCAGCGTGACCACCGCACAATTTCCCAAATCCGCGATCAAGGGTCCAGCCATCGCCAGGTCGAATTCATAACCAGAGAATTCGTGTGTAACCACCTTGCCGTACAACGTAAGCGCGTGTTGTGAGATCGGCATCAGTCCCTTCTTTTGAATCGATACCGCCACGTTGGCCACCGAGTGGGTGTGAATGACGCAGTGCACATCGGGTCGCGCCCGCATGACCACTGCGTGCAGCACTTGAATAGCGTTGGGCGCTCCTCGTGTGGCGCCTGCCAGAGGTGTTCCATCCAACGCAAACTTGAGCAAGCTCGACGCCGTCACTTCGCGAAACAGATAGTCCAGGGGCTTCACTAGCAAAGCCTCTTCATCGGGAACCCTGGCCGAGATGTGGTTGTAGGTCAGGTCCTCCAGTCCCATGTGGGCAACCAGGCGGTAACAGGCGGCGAGCTCTTGCCGTGTTTTCCACTCTGCGTCGTCCTTGCCATCTGCCACGGGCGTGCTCATTTGCGCGTCTTTTCGTAAGCCAGCGCCTCGTCACGGAAATACTTGAGCGCGGCGTCTCCATCAATGCCAACTGCCTTTGCGGCTGCAATCCACTCCTGGTCAAAAAACGCAAGACTCTTGCGAAAAGAGTCAACCGTCTGGGTATCGGCCACGGTGACTTTGATTCGTCCTTCCGCCTTACGGGCCGCGATAGCATCATCCTGTTGTTTGGCTAACACCTTGCCGGCCAGTCTGGCATAGACTTCGCCCGAGACACCGTCAATCGCGTCGCGATCCGCCTTGGACAGGGCGTCCCACTTTGCCTTGTTGACCACGACAAAGAACGAGCTGAAATGCAGCCCACCCGGGATTTCCATCTGGTACTTGATCAACGGCTCGACCTTGAAGCCGCTGACGATCGAGTTGGTGCCAATGACGCCGTCCACAATGCCTTTGGAAACCGTGTCGTAGTATTCCGGGGGTGGACGAATCAAGGCAACCGCGCCCAGATTGGTCGCCATCTTGCTGGGTACGGTACCCGGCGCGAGCATTTTCAGGCCCTTCAGGTCGCCGGCGGTTTTGATTTCCTTGTTGGTGGTGAACACATGTAAAGCACCGGAGGTATGCAGCGCCAAAACATGGGTATTGGTGTGTTCATCCGACTTTTCAAGAAACCGCTTATAGGTTCTCCAGTACGCCACCGATACGGATTCCGGGGAGTCGGTTCCGACATAGGTCTGGGCGATCTGGGTAGCGGCGAAACGACCCGGCGTCTGGGCATGGTTACCGCCAGCGATGTCGGCAATGCCTTGTTCGACCAGGTCGAAATTGCGACTCATCGGGCCCATGGGGGCGGTGGTTATTTCTACCTTGACGCGACCTTGTGTCACGCGGTCTATCTCGGCGATCCACGGCACCAGGATGCCGGTGTGGTAGGGGTGGGCCGGCGGGACCAGTTGGGCGAAACGGAGCGTCGTTTGCGCCTGCGCCAAGGCAGGTGGACAAAACGCGACCAGCGTGCCCGCGAGCAGGCCCAGCATTCGAATGGTTTTCATCGGTCTCTCCTTTTGGTTAACGAACAAAACTCTGGTTATCTCATGCCATCAAACGCGGCAAAACCATCACGATACCGGGAAACGTGATCAGCAACGCAACCAGAACCATCTCGGTACCGAGGTAGGGCACAACACCCCACACGATCTGCTTCATCGGTACGTCGGGCAATGACGATTTGACGACGAAAAGCAGCAAGCCAAGCGGTGGGTGGATCAATCCCGCGCCACTCACAATGATCACAAAAATGCCGAACCAGATCGGATCGATACCGGCCGCAACCACCACCGGAAGCAGGATGGGAACCGTAAGCAGCATGACCGCTGTACCTTCCAGGATAAAGCCGAGCAATACATACACCAGCAACAAAAGCATGATCAGTTGGAACTGATCGAGCCGGAATGCGTTGATCCAGGCGCTGAACGCAGCCGTTGCGCCTGAAACGGTGACGAAATTCGCCAGGATCAATGAACCGAACAGCACCACAAACAACATCGACGAGACCCTGGCGGCATCCGCAAGCGCGTCAACGAAACCGGACAACGAAAGACTGCGCCGGCTGATTGCCAATGCCAGCGACCCGAAGGCTCCAATGCCAGCCGCCTCGTTGGCGCTAAACACTCCCAGGTAGATGCCACCCAGCACGATCGAGAACAACGCCACGATCGGCCAGACGTCGCGCAACAGCCGCAACCGCTGCCGCCACGCAGTGCGCTCGCCGGCCGGCCCCAGATCGGGACGAACGGCGGTGATCAAGCCAATCGTGATGATCAGCAGTACCACCGCCAGCAGACCCGGCAAAATTCCGGCGACCATGATCTTCCCAAGGCTGACCTCGGTAATCAATGCGTACACCACCATGGCAATGCTGGGGGGGATCAGGATGTCGAGCGTCGAGCCAACGGCCACCGTCGCCGCCGCAAAGCCTGGCGCATAGCCATACTTGCGCATTACCGGAACCGATACCTTGGTCATTGTTGCGGCGCAAGCCAGGGCAGAACCGGAGATGGCGCTGAATGCGCCGCAAGCCAGGATGGTTGCCATGGCAAGCCCGCCGCGCCGTGCCCCCAGGAACCCGTAGGCGGCCGCATACAGTTCGTCGGCCATGCCGGCGCGGGCGAACAGCGAACCCATCAACACAAACAGCGGCAACACCGACAGGTTGTAGTTCAGCGCCGTGTCCGCCACCAGGTTGCCGACCTGGTTCAGAGCGCCCTGCCATCCCACCACGCTGGCGAACGCAACGGTGCCCACCAGGCCCATGGCGAAGCCAATCGGGATGCCAAGTATCAGCAGCGCGAATAACACGACAAATGCAACCATCGATGCGTCCATGGCGTTCAGCTATTTGGCCGCAGCGCCGTACGCGTTGTCGCGACTGTCAGGCAGGCGGTCACCAGGACGGCTGCCATGCACATAAACGCCATGAAAACAATCGGCACCCACAAAGGCATGTCGATGCTGGACAACACGTCTTTGGAAACCCACTTGGCCCGTGACTCGGCCCACAGGCGCCAGGCAATACCAGCCAGCACCACCACACTGATGAGTTGCACCACGGGTTCGCGCAACGCATGCACGCGCGGCGAGATCAGGTGGTCCAGGATGCCGGCCCGCAGGTGTTCATTTCTCGCGCTGACTAGCGGCAATGCGGCAAAGGTCACAAAGGCCATCAGCGCACGCACCAATTCGAACGCGCCCGGCAGCGGCGAATTCAGGACATAACGCCCGAAAACGTCCAGCACGGTCACCAGGATGAGAACACACAGGGCCAGCGCGGCCAGATATTCGAGACTCTTGCGCAACCGCAAGATCAGGACCGACGTGGTTGTCGTAGTTGGATGTCGCGCGTGCTCAGCCATGGGACATTTCTCGCGCTGGCAGACGCGCCGCGTAGTCCTTCACAAAGTCGGCAAATCGGCGCGGCGACCGGTTGGTGAACCGGTGTACCACGTCCGTGGTTCGGGTGTGGTTCGGGTCTTGCAGGTACGCGTACATACGCAATAGTTCCCGTGCTTTCCAAGTCGGCATACCGGTGGCCAGGAAGCGTGTCAAGGCCTCCACAGGTTCGGTCGGCTGGTACGCGATCGGTCGCCCAAGCGCCGCCGACAACAGGCCGGCAAACTGCTCGTAAGTCGGGCGATCTTCGCCGGTTACCACGGCCGAGCCACTGGGCAACTCTGGGCGCAGCAGCACCGCCAGCGCGACCGCGGCCAGATCACCGACATCCACCAGGCTGATGCAGGCCGACCCCAGCGGCGCGGAAAAACTGCCCGACGATTGAATCTCACCGGCAAACGTATCGAGGTTCTGCATGAAGTTGCATGGCCGCAGATGGAAGAAACCAAGCCCGGTTGCCTCAACCTCCTTTTCCGCCAGTCCGTGCCAGCGTCCAATCAACGAATCTGAATGCGGATCGGCGATTTCGGTCGAAATCTTGACGATGCGATGCACCCCACCCGAGCGCGCAGCCTGGGCCATGCGGCCCTGCAATTCGACCAGGGACGGGTCGAGCGGCGAAATCAACAGCATTTGCCGCACGCCATCAACCGCCGCGGACAATGATTCCGGTCGACCCATGTCCGCCACGACAACCTGCATGCCGCTGGGAAACATACCCACTTGTTCGGTCCGTCGAACCATGGCGCGAACCGGAGCGCCGGTGGCCAGCAAGCCCGCAACAACTGCCCGGCCCGTGTTTCCGGTTGCACCGCTCACCAATATCACGAAGTCGCTCCGTGCGGGCTGTCGCGTGGGTTCAGGAAAGCGTCGAGTTGTTGGTTGAATGCTTGGGCGTTATCCATGTTGGAGAGGTGACCGGCACCCGGCACCACACTGACCCGACACGACGCGAAGCGTGCAGCCAGCGACTGCGCACGTTCCAGCGGCGTTAGATTATCGAACTCCCCGACCATTACATGGACCGGAATGCGTACCGATGCGTGGTCCAGCTTGCGCTTGTAATTCGACACATAGTCCAGCGCCTTCAGGTAAGACTCCTTGTGCAACGCGGCGATACTCTCCTCAAGCCGCCGGGTGGAAGACTCGGGGGCATTCGGCGCCATTAACGAGCGGGCGACGCTGGGCGCTATGTCGGCCGGCGTCTTGCCGGCCAGCAGCGGCGCCTTGCGCAGTCGCAGGAACTCTTCGATCCACTGGGCGTCATGCTCCTCGCCGGGCCCGGCAGAGGTATCCGCGAAAACCGCCGAGCGAACCAGATCCGGACGGCGCCAAAGCACATGCTGCGCGATCAGTCCACCCATCGACAAGCCGACCAGGTGGCAGGCGCCGGCGCCCAGATAGGCGAGCACCCGGGCAATGTCGTTTGTCACGTCGTCGAAGTTCAACTCTCCGTCGTAGTCCTCGCTCAGGCCCCAGCCGCGCACATCGATTGCCACCGCTGAGTAGCGCGGCGCAAAGTATTCGATCTGCTCGTGCCAGTTGGTTCTATTGCCACCAATGCCATGGATAAACAACAAGGTCTCGCCGCTGCCGGCGTGATCGATGGCAATCGCGGGTTTTCCGGCAACCAGTAAAGTTTTCAAGGGGTTTCGCGCTCCGGGTTAATTGACTTCTGGCATCACACCCACGGGTGTGTGGTTCGCGGTGCGTTGGTACTGATTCCTCAGCCAGCCGACGCGGCTGGTGGCGTAGAAAGCAGTGGAACGCAGCCACTGCGGCCACATCGTTGTTGCCGAGTACATGCGCGACCATCTCTGGGTGTGCTCGGTCAATGGCCGCTCGCGACGCTCCCATGCCTGTAGCGCGCCGGTGACCGACGAAGCATCGGCGAGCTCGGTGGCAAGCGACAAGGCATTCATCATGGCGCATCCCCCGCCTTGCCCGAGGTTCGGTGGCATCGCGTGCGCGGCGTCTCCGAGCACCGCCACACAGCCGGCCGACCAGCGCTTGAGATGGAGTGTCTGAAAACGCACCCACTTGACACGCTCCCAATCAGCCAGGACCCGCATCCGGTCAATTTCTGACGCCAGGCCGGGAAAAGCATGCCCCCATGAATACATGTCCAGCGGGACTTCTTGCCCGCTGGTATCCGATGCCAGGCAACTCATGGCCACATAGATCTGGTCAGGCGCGCAGGCGTTCCAGATCAGGCGCCGGGACCCCGACCAGTATTCGATTGCCGGTGCGCCCGCCACCGGGTCCGCCAGCGCTTGGCCGGCGCCGAGCGGGAATACGAACCGCATCGCACCGTCTGGCAGAAAAACTTGCCGCGCCAGCAGGCCCAGTGAGTCGCGCACACGGGAGTTCACGCCGTCCGCGCCAATTACCAGGTCTGCCTTTAACGCACGGCCATCCTTCAGCAACAATTTGCCCGTCGCATCCGCCCCCACCGCCTCGGAGTCGACCATCACCTCCACGCCCGCGTGTTGCGCCGCGGCGCACAACACGCTGACCATGTGTTGACGCGAAATCCGGTAGGTCAGCTTGGCCGGCACCTGCGATGTGAGCGATCCATCTCCGTGGCGGGTTTCCAGATGGGAAACCCGCACGGAGCCGCGCAGTATTTCATCGAACACGCCCAATGTCTTGAGTACCAGAATGCCATTGCGGTGGACCGCGATTCCATAACCTTCCGAGCGCACAAACGGCGTGCGTTCATGGACCCGTACCGTCCACCCACCGCGAGCCAGCGCGATGGCCGCGACCAGACCACCAAAACCCGCGCCAGCGATCTCCGCGTGTCGCGCCATCAGGCCAGGTCCCCCTGGAGAACGCCGGACCGGACCACCGTTTCACCATCCAGCGCGACGCTGCAGTTTCGGATTGGCAAGTCAAAATGCCCCAGGGTGTAACGCTTGGCAAACTCATTGGCCCCGGTCGAATAGAGAAAGTTGCCACCAAAGACCCGTTGCTCCACGCCGTTATGGTCGCCGCGGTCGTACATGGTCATGGAGTCCCAGCGCGCGCCGGTGTTCAACCCGAATCCGACATGCGCGGCGGCATAGGCGTATTTGTCTTTCCATCCGGCGAAATAACTTCGCATCAGTTCCGCGTCGAGTCCGTCCCCTTCGACCCGGACCACATAGTCGTTCTCGATCACCAACCGCACCGGCGTCTCCAGGTGGCGCTTGAAAGTGAGATTGATGTCGCCACGGTCCATCACCAACAGGCCGTTGATGGCGTTCGCGGTAGGAAAACATGCCACCAGCCCTCCTGGCCAGTGGTCCATGCCTCCGGCGGCGGAGATAGCGCCCCAACCGCCACCGGCTGGCGCTCCTTCAACGCGAATAGTGAGATCGGTGCCCGCAGCGGAAGTTACCTGCATCACTTTCGCGGCGTTTAGCTTTTGCAACGCACGTTCGAATCGGCTGCGCACACTCAGCGAGGGTGCGCATCGCTCCAGGATTTCCGGGTGTTCGTTGCTGACGTACAAGACGCGGGCGCCAGCTTGCAAAACCTTGGGAAGTTCCGCCGAATGCATCACCCCTTCTACCGTGCAGTCGACCACAAAGCTGGATGCGCACAGGGCAGCGATCACCCCTTCGTTGCCAGCCAATGCGACGGAACAGCCGGTTGACCGGATTGGTACGTCGGTCTGTTGCGTCGGTGTTGGCACGACCACATGAAACGGCCGCGCGCCCAAACGCAACAACGCCAGTTCACTCAGGTGAACATTGACGCCACGCGACAAGGTCTCCGACAGGACCGCGACGGTCTCGCCTTTGGTTACGCCGCACAACTCGAAAGTACGGCTGAAACAGTCAATCCACTTGCCTTCGATTCGTTCAGTGAGCATGTGCAACTCCGGTTGCGTAAAGTGTGCAGCGCGGCTTGGTGGCGCGCAAATGAAATACGGGGCAGGCGCTATAACTTGCGGTCACTGCATGCAACGCTGTCAACCGGCGGCTTTTTCCGACGCTGCCGCCGAAACCTGAATCGCGGCGGCCCTGACCGCTCGCAGAAAAGTCTCAATTACCGGTAGTTGGATGCTGCCTTTGCGGTACACGATGCAAATCTCATGCGAAGGCCAGATCAGAGCCGTCCTGAGCGCCTTGATGTTTGCGTACGCCGGATCGGTTGCCAGCAGCAGGCCCGGCAAATAGCTGAGAAACGGTTGCTGACCGATTAGCTGCGCCATCAACGTGGACGAACTGGTTTCGACCGCGACTTTGGGGGCCGCCCCGTGGTCCGCAAGCATCATGGCGGTTAGCTGTTCGCGTGCCTGTTCGCTGGCGTTGGGCACAATCCAGCGATATTGCGAGAGATCCCGTCCGCTGACAACCGGCTTGCGGTGCAGGGGGTGTGAGTGATGGGCCACCACCGACGGCCGGTCCGTCAATATGACTTCTTCCACTAGCTCGGGACTCGACAATCCCACTACCAGCGTACAAATGGCAACATCGATTTCCCCGCGCAGAAGCTGGATATGCAATTGTTCGCGCAGGCCTTCGCGTATGACGACTTCCAAATCCGGATTGAGCGCCGTGACGTGCTCGAAAGTGGTTGGCAACAGGTAACGCAAAATCGCGGTTCCCGCGCCGACGACGATTCGGCCGCTACCCTGCACGGAAAGGGCGGTAATTTCTTCGGTGGCGCGCTGCAACTCCTGACAGGCCAGGGCGGCGTAACTGGCCAGAATGCGGCCGTAAGGAGTGGGTATCACGCCTGAGGCGGTACGTTCGAGTAGATCGACCCCCAGGTCTTCCTCCAGCGCGCGCATGCTCTTGGACAGCGCCGGTTGGGTGACGAACAGGCTAGCCGCCGCACGGTTGAAGTTACCGTGCTGAAGGATGCCAAGAAAATATTTGAGTTGTCTCAGCTCCAATGTCGCTCCATCCGCTGGTTGGCGCTGTTCTTCACCGCTTCACAGCAAGATTGAAACGCCGAAAAAGGCCGACTCGCTGTTGATGAGATCTACGCGTTTGGATTGTATTCGGAGCCTCGTCGGCGCCGCTTCGTCCGGCACCAGGCAATAGGTAGACTCGCCTGCGAACAGGCGTATTGCATCGTCGCCGCCTGAAAGCGCCCTGGCCTCCGCCACGTGGAACGCCACCGCGACTTCGATCCTGGTGTCTAACGCACTGACCAGCCTTGGTCTTCCAAGCAGTCGAGACACGCGCGAAGCCGGCATCTGGGGTAGCAGGCGCTGGTCGTACAGGCGCTCGACGCGCGCGTCCAGCGCGGGGCGGGCCTCGCAGACATGGGACGGCGCGCTCAGCGGGTCGGTTTGCGCAGGCGACACCGGCAACCAGTACAACCCGTCGGGCGTAAAAAGATCCAGCCATGATCGGTACTGTGCCGTTCGCAACAGTTCTGTCTCGTGGTCGATCAGGCCTTGTGCCAGACGCAGCCGTGCGTCAATGGCGCTCATGACGCCGCGCCGCACATGGCGTCCAGCCAACGTACATACTGGTTCCTGATGTAGGCCTCGCTGGTTGCAGGATAACTCCGGTTACCGGGTTTGCTTGCCCGTGTTTGGTATTGACGGGAGACTTGCAACCAGCTTGGCGATGCACGTGCCGAACGCTGAATGCCTTCGTATATTTCCAGGTCGTCGGTTATGACGGTCGAAAACGCCGAGGTCGAACCATTGCAGTAATTCAGGGCGCTGTGCATTACAGCGTCGGGCGCGCCTTCAAGCTCAAACACGTAACCGATTACCTCGGTCAGGTCAGGCGCGAGCGGCTGGATGATTCGCACTGTCTGGTAGCGGGCGTGCCAACTCGAGCCCGGGTACAGGATCGCCACGTGACGTTCAATGCCCAGAATCCGACGCGCTTCATCAGCGCCTTTTGCTTGCTCCAGGCTGGCCGCGTAAGCCGCTTGCGCCTGACCATAACCGGTCGGCATATGGGCGCCGAAATAGCTGTGCCCGCCTGGTTGCGTGACCAGTGTCAGGTCACGAAAAGCCGAAAGCGGCTTGGCATTGGCGATCATCATGCCCAAGATCGGGTTCACCTCTCCGGCCGCCCGGTTCTTGTCGACGGTTTGTGCTGCTCGCGCGCCCGAGGCGTGGGTCACTCGAGCGTGCAGCGTGTCGTTCAGATTTTCAAAAGTAAGTTTCCAGTTGGCCCGGTATTTATGCCGAAGCAGAAACGGACTGGCGCGTACAACGCCAGTTGGCGCACGGTCTACCAGGTCATCAATCACGGTTTTGAAATGCCCGAGAAACTCAATCAGCCCTGAAGACGGCTTCTTCAGGCAAGCAAATATGAATCCTCTGTAGGCCTCGGTAGCCCCGACTTGCTCAAGATCACGCATCCGTTCACAGTCCGGGTCAGCATATTCTTCGCGCAGTGGCAGCCAAGCGAGTTTTCCATCCAGCTCATAAGTCCAGCCGTGGTACGGACATACCAAGCGCGATGCGCTACCGGAGCTGCCCTGGCACACCTGCGCGCCGCGGTGTGAACACCGGTTGACGAAGGTCCTGATCGAGCCGTCTTGCCCCTTGACACACGCCACTGGCACGTTACCCAGTCGTCCGGTGATGTAGGCCCCAGCCTGCGCAAGCTGGCTCTCGTGGCCGAGAAACAGCCAGCTGGCATGAAACAGGCGGTCCATTTCAAGATTGAAAATACCACTGTCGGTGTAGACGGACGAATGGATCTCGCCATCGCGCACCAACGCTCGTAACGCGGCATTGGAAGTGTCCAAAGTAGTCCTCTAGTGGTCTTCTGGTTTCGATGAGGACGAACTGCGCCCGGCATGCTGCGCCGTGTCGTCGATTGCGATTGAGTTTATTGGGCGTCTGTCGGAATTGCCAATTGCTTCCGGGCCCATCCACATGAACGATGGTTATCCCCCGGACAGGTGCTTAATCCAGCTTCGCCCCGCAATACGCCACCGCCTCGCCCCATTTGCGCGTTTCCGCCTGTTCGTAGCTGTTCAGCGCGGCGGCGTCCATATAGCGGGGTGTGGCACCGGCGGCAGTGAAGCGTTGCGCCACTTCGGGCGCTGCCAGCACCTGGGCGATGCCGGACTGCAGGCGCGCGACGATTGCCGGCGGCAAACCCGTGGGGCCATACATCGCCACCCAGCCGGCGGTATCAAAATCTTTCAGGCCGATCGCGGCGCCAGACTCGGAGATGGTGGCAACCCCGGGCAAGGCATCGACCCGCGCCAGGCCGGCAATACCCAGCGCCTTTACCTTGCCGGCGCGTATCTGCGGTCCGCTGGCGGCAATCGAGTCGAACATCACCGGAACCTGGCCCGACATGACGTCAGTCAGGGCCGGGGCCGAGCCCCGGTAGGGAATGTGGACCAGGAAACTGCCGCTACGCGCCTTGAGCAATTCCATCGCCAGATGGTTGGTCACGCCATTGCCGCCGCTGGCGTAATTCAGTTGCCCCGGGCGTGCCTTGGCATAAGCCACCATCTCCGCCACGTTGTTGAATGGCGCGTTGGGATGTGCCACCAGAACGATGCCGACACTCGCAATATGCGCCACCGGCGTGAAGTCGGCGGTGTTGTAGGGCCGCTTGCTGTAGAGCAGCGGCGCGATCACCTGGGTACTGGTGGAGCCGACCAGCAACGTGTAGCCATCGGCCGCGATTTGCAGCATCGACTGGCTGGCCAGCATGCCGCCGGCGCCAGGTTTGTTGTCGACGATGAATTGCTGGCCCAGCGCGCCCGACATTCCCTGCGCCACGACCCGGGCAAACACGTCCGTGCCACCTCCGGCCGGGAATCCCACCACCACCCGGACCGGTCTTGCGGGATAGTCCTGCTGGGCCTTCGCAATCCCTGGGATAGCTACGCCGGCCGCGCTTGCCAGCGTGTGGTGCAAAAAATCGCGGCGCTTCATCAGCATGGGTCTAGCTCCAGAACAAGTCTGCCACGGCTTAACCCAGCGCCACCCGATTGCGGCCCTGCGCCTTGGCGGCGTACATGGCGGCGTCGGCGCGGGCCATCAGCGCGTCCACGGTGTCGGAATCCGGCTTGTTGGTCGTAACCCCGATGCTCACGGTGAAGGCTGCCGGGTCGGTCAACTCGCCCACCTTGGTGCGAATCCGTTCGGCCACCACCCGGGCGACCTCGATGGAGGTCTCCGGCAACAGCACGACAAATTCTTCTCCGCCCAGGCGCCCCAGCACGTCGGCGCGCCGCAACAGGGTATTGACGGTGGCCACAAACTGGATCAGCACCTGGTCGCCGGTCTGGTGGCCGTGGCTGTCATTGATGGACTTGAAATGATCGACGTCCACCAATAACACCGACATGACGCGTCCATGCCGGTGGCAGCGCTCCAATTCCTGCTGGCAAACCTCGGTCAGATGCCGGCGCGTCAATGCGTTGGTCAGCGAGTCATGGGTTGCAAGGTGTTCAAATTCGGAGCGCACGCGATCGGTGGCCAGCAATACCAGGCTGAGAGCAAACAGCAGCATCACGAAAGGGTAGGCAACCACATAAATCAGGTTTTGCGGCGTGTTGTCCAGAATTCCGGTGCCGAGCGGAAATAGCCACGAAGTCACGAACCGCAACAGCTGGCTGGCGATGGCGCACAGCAGCACGCCAAAAGCGAACCAGTGCGCGAACGTGCGGGGGCCACGGGTGTAAAGAAGGTGGGCGTGAATGGAAAACAGGCTGGTCATGACACCCACATAGATCAACAGGCGAGGGCGGTAGTTCGGTTCCACCACCGTATACCAGGCTGAAATCAGTGTCAGGCCGATGATGATCAACATGCCGGGTAGGATTTTCGGCTGCAGGCCGAAAAATCGCTGGCTACCGACGTACTGGAAATAAACCCCTGAAAAAATCAGGATGTTGGCGCCGGTGATCGAAATCAGGTCCGGTGCCTTGCCGCGTGACGCTGCCGCCAGTCCGCCAAAAAAAAGCAGTGCGGTGCCCGCCGACCAATCACCCAGGCCTTTGACGCTGGGCGGGTAATTGCGCTTCAGGAAGTACAACACCACGGACATCAAACCCCCCATGATGCCGGTTAGCAGGACGATGGTTCGGGGATCGATAAATGGAACAGGGGAAGTGGAACCCATGAGGCTGATTATGACGGGCCGATCCTGCACGGCGCCGCATTGCGCCGTCTGCCAAGCCGTGGCGCAGGTTCCATCAGCCGCGCCGGGCGGGGTCAGCGGTCTTGGCCTCGTAGCTGCAATACGGAATTACGGCACACCGCCAGCAGAGTGGATTTCGCGCCCGGCAGATATAACGACCATGCAGTACCAGCCAGTGGTGCGCGTCCAGCAGGTACTCGGCCGGAATACGCTGCAACAGTTTGCGCTCCACTTCCAGCGGCGTTTTGCCCGGCGCCAGGCCGGTCCGGTTGCCGAGGCGAAAAATGTGCGTGTCCACGGCTACCGTGGGTTCACCGAAAGCCGAGTTCAGCAAAACGTTGGCGGTTTTGCGGCCAACCCCGGGCAATGCCTCGAGTTGTTCACGACTGCGTGGTACCTGGCCCGCGTAGCGCTCGACCAGAATGGCGCAGGTCTGCAACAAGTGTTTGGCCTTGCCGCGGTACAGGCCTATGGTTTTGATACGGCTTTCCAGGCCATCGCGCCCGAGGGCCAGCATTTTCTGCGACGTGTTGGCTACCGGGAACAGTTTGCGGGTTGCCTTGTTGACGCCGACGTCGGTGGCCTGCGCGCTGAGCAGCACCGCAACCAGCAACTCGAACACGCTGGTGTACTCCAGCTCGGTCACCGGCATCGGGTTTGCCGCTTTCAGGGTGGCAAAGAATGGGGCTATTTGGTCGGGTTTCACGGGAATGGGGATGCAGGGTGCATTACGAATGGATGGGGTCAGAGCCCAATTCGTTCGGCTTGGTCGTGCTCCGGTGTGAGGGTCGTGCCGAATTGGGATCCGACCCCAGGGTTCACGGGGTCAGTACAAATGGATGGGGTCAGAGCCCAATTTCGAATCGGTTGGTAGCGCGCCGGTGAAGCTGCTGCTCGAAATTGGGATCTGACCCCATGTATCTCGGATGGGGTCAGAGCCCAATTTCGATAGGCTTGGTGGCGCGCCGGCCAAGCTGCTGCTCGAAATTGGGATCTGACCCCATTGTCAAGATAGGTGCCTCAGTTCCCGCAACGCTACCGACACCGGGGCCAGGTCCGCTGGCTGGGTGCTGATGCTGGCCAGCATGCGGCGCAGGCGTTCAATCGCGGGTGCATGTTTTTCGTGCCATTGGGCCAGATCTTCCTTGCGCGACAAGAGCCCGAGCGTGATCTGGCCAGCAATCGAATAGACGTCGTCGCGTGCGCTGCCGCGGGCTTGGGTCTGCCACAAGGTGTCGGTGGGCAGCCGGTTGATTTCGGTGCGCCATAACGTGAGGGCGAGCTCGGCATCGATGCCGAAATAGGCACGCGCGGCCTGCTCCAGCGAGGTGCCCGCGTTTTGCGCCAGATCGACCAGGTCCAGCGCCGGGAAGATGAACTCCAGCGCTGTCAAGTCGCTCGCCAGGTCCTGGTCCACGCCGGCCTGGCACAACGCGGCAGACGTTTGCTGCCAGTCGGCTTGTGCCGCGGGTGGCAACCACTCGGTCAATTGGTCGCGCAAGGCGCGCGCCGCCGGCTGGTATCGGGTTATCAGGCTGGGCAGGTCGGTATTTTCGGTTCGCGCGCGCAACATCCAGCGCGAAGCGCGTTGCGCAATGGCCGTCAGTTTGCTCAACAGGTCAAGTTGCAGTTTGGCGTCGACGCGGTAGTCCAGCGCGTCGATCTGGTCCCACAAACGCTCCAGGTCGAACACTTCGCGCGCCAGCGTGAAGGCCCGGATCACGTCGGCTGCCGTCGCGCCGGCTTCGGTAGCGATGAAGTTGACAAATGTGGCACCGGTGCGATTGACCACCGTGTTGGTGATGAAGGTGGCGATGATCTCGCGCTTGAGCGGGTGGCTGGCCACGGCCGGGCCGAATCTTTCGCTCAATACTTTGGGGAAATAGGCCTTCAGGGCGCGGCTGAAATACGGGTCGTCGGGAAGGTTGCTGGCCAGCAGTTCATCGAACACCGACATCTTGGCATAGGCCAGCACCACCGCGCCTTCGGGCGCCGTGAGGCCGATTTTTTTCGCGCGGCGCCGGGCGATTTCTTCGTCGGTGGGCAGGAACTCGATCGCCCGGTTCAGGCGACCGGCGCCCTCCAGCCACTGCATCAGGCGCTGTTGTCCGTCCAGCAGGTAACGCGGGCGGTGGCAGGCGATCTCCAATGCCTGGGTCTGGTAATAGTTGTCCGCCAGCACCAGCAAGCCAACCTCGTCGGTCATCGAAGCCAGCAAGTCATTACGCTGCTTGAGTGTCAGGTCGCCGGCTTCCACGATTTGACCGAGCAGAATCTTGATATTGACTTCATGGTCGGAGCAGTCCACGCCGCCCGAGTTATCGATCGCGTCGGTGTAAATCCGGCCGCCATTTTGAGCGTATTCAATCCGGCCATTCTGGGTGCAGCCCAGGTTGCCGCCCTCGGTCAGAACCCGGCAACGCAACTCGGCGCCGTCAGCGCGAATCGCGTCGTTGGTCTTGTCCCCCACTTGCGAGTGGCTCTCGAAACTGGCTTTTACGTAGGTGCCAATACCGCCGTTGTACAGCAGGTCCACCGGCGCGAGCAGGATCGCATGCAACAGTTCGACCGGGGTAAGCTCTAGCGCTTCGACGCCGATCACGGCGCGTGCCTCGGGGCTCAGGCGGATCACCTTGGCTGAGCGGTCGTAGACGCCGCCGCCGACGGAAATCAGGCTCTTGTCGTAGTCGTCCCAGCTTGATCGAGGCAGCGCAAACAGCCGTTGCCGCTCGGCAAACGCGTGCGCCACATCAGGCGTGGGGTCGATAAAAATATGACGGTGGTCAAACGTCAGCACCAGACGGATGTGCGGCGACAGCAACATGCCATTGCCAAACACGTCACCCGACATGTCGCCGATGCCCGCCACGGTGAACTCAGTCGTCTGTGTATTCACCGACAGCGAACGGAAATGCCGTTTCACCGACTCCCAGGCGCCACGCGCGGTGATGGCCATCTTCTTGTGGTCGTAACCGACCGAGCCGCCGGATGCAAATGCGTCGCCGAGCCAGAAGCCGTAGGCGGCCGACACGCGGTTGGCGATGTCGGAAAAAGTCGCCGTGCCCTTGTCCGCCGCCACCACCAGGTAAGGGTCGTCCTCGTCGTGCCGCACAACATTTGCCGGCGCTACCACGGTGCCTTTGACGACGTTGTCGGTCAAATCCAGCAAGCCGGACAGGAACAACTGGTAGCAGGCCACACCTTCGGCCATGAAGGCGTCACGCTCAATTGCCGGCGGCGCGTTCTTGAGTACAAAACCGCCTTTGGAGCCAACCGGCACGATGACCGTGTTCTTGACCTGCTGCGCCTTTACCAGGCCCAGGATCTCGGTGCGGAAATCCTCGCGCCGCTCGGACCAGCGCAATCCTCCACGCGCGACCTTGCCGCCGCGCAGATGGATACCTTCGAAGCGTGGTGCATAGACCCAGATCTCAAACAGCGGCTTCGGCTCGGGCACACCGGGCACCTGACGCGGATTGAGTTTGAACGAGATATAAGGCTTGCTGCCTGCCGCCGCGTCCGCTTGCCAGAGGTTGGTGCGCAAGGTTGCCGCCACGGTGGCGAAAAACTGGCGCAGGATGCGATCTTCGTCCAGGCTAGCCACGTCGGCCAGGCCAGTCTCGATTTTCTGGCCAAGCAATTCCTGCCCCTGATCCCGATCGCCGTGCTGGGCCGGATCGAAGCGCGCGTTGAACAGACGCACGATGTCCTGCGCGATGGCGGCGTGGCGAATCAGCGTGGCCTCTATATAGCTCTGGCTGAACGCGAATCCAAGCTGCTTGAAGTAACGTGTGTAGGCGCGCAACACGCTGATCGCGCGCGCGTCCAGATCGGTGCTGAGCACCAGTTTGTTCAGGTCATCACTTTCCACCTCAGCGCGCCAGGCCAGCGCGAACAAGGCTTCGAAACGTGCCTTGATGCTCGACAACTCGGTGCCGGTTGGCATCTGCAGGCCGAGGTCATGGATCCACAAGGCATCACTGCCGATCCGGTAGGGGTGCTCGTCCAGCACCCGCGCGCCCATACGTTCGAGCACCGGCAGCGAGTCCGACAGCGCGACTTTGGAGGTGTTGTAAATCTTGAAACGCAACACACCGGCGTCGGCATACAGCGGGCGGTACAACTTGACAGCCAGTGGCGACGTAGTCGACAAACCGGCCAGCATCTCGGCGTCTTCGGCCGCTACCGCGGCGGCGAAGTCTTCCCGGTAGGCGGTCGGAAAGGCGGCGGCAAACCGGTGCGCCAGCACCAGCCCGGGGCCTTCACCGTGCCCGCGCAATAACTCGGCGGTGCAGTCGTCTTCCCAGCGTTGGGCCAGCTTGGCGATATGCGATTCCAGACCCACCAGGTTGACTGTCACCGGCGCGTTGCCCGTGGCCCGCACCAGATAGTGGATGCGTGCCAGCGGATTGTCGGTGAGCGTGGGTGTGAATTCGAGCGACTGGCCGTCCAGCGCCGCCATCAACTCGGCTCCAATTTTCACCCGCAGCTCGGTGTTGTAGCGATCTCGCGGCACAAACACCTGGGCCGAAGTAAAACGGCCAAACGGATCGCGGCGCAGGAAAAGCCGGGTGCGTTGGCGTTCTTGCAGCCGCAAGATGCCGATCGCATGTTCGGTCAGCGTCGCGGTGTCGATCTGGAACAGTTCGTCGCGCGGATAGACGTCCAGGATGGCCTGCAACGATTTGGCGGCGTGGCTGTCGGGTACCACGCCGGCACTGGCGATTACCTGGGCCGCGCGTCGGCGCACCTGCGGTATGTCCGCCACCGCGGCGGAATACGCAATCGACGTGTACAGCCCCAGAAATCGCGCTTCTCCGATCACCTGGCCGGCAGCGTTGAAACGTTTGACGGCGATGTAGTCCAGCCATGCCGGGCGGTGTACGGTGGCGCGCGTCATGGCCTTGGTTACCAGCACCAGGTCGTCGGCGTCTATCAGCGCTACTGCCTCGGGCGGCAGATGGGTTTCGGCGGTCCGAACCGGGCCGCGCAAGATGCCCAGTCCCGTTTCGGGCCGGGCCACCAGGATGGCCGCGTCGCCATCGCGTTTCAGGTCGTAATCGCGCGCGCCCAGAAACGTGAAGTGCCGGTCTTCCAGCCAGCGCAAAAAGGCAATGCCCTCTTGCTTGTTGGCTTCGGACAATGGCGAGCGGAGCGAGGCCACACATACTTCGTCGACGCGCTCGATCATGGCGCGCCAGTCCAGCACCGCGCCGCGCACATCGGCCAATACCCGATCCAGTTCAGACGCCAGTTTTTCCCGCTCGGCGGCGCTTACGATCCGGTCGCATTCCACCATGATCAACGATTCAACCGTGTTCTTTTGCTGGCTGGCCATGGCCGTTGCGACGCTTGTCACGCTGGTGATCCGGCCCTGGTCGTTACGGGTCACCGCCAGCAGCGGGTGCACGATCCAGTGCGCGGTGCGGCCGCTGCGATTGACCGCCATGGTGACCGAGTCCACCAGAAACGGCATGTCGTCGTGCACGATCTGGATGGAAGTGTGGTCGCTGACAAATCCGTCTTCCGCCAACGTCGGATTGAAGACCCGGACGCGCGCGCTTTGGGCCGCGCGCGGCGCGTCGAACAGCCGCCAGTGCGTGTTGGCGATTGCAAATAATGACGCCGGTCCGCGCAGCAGGATTTCGTCCGGGTCCGCTCCGGCGAAATACGCAGACACAAAATCGGCCATGCGTTGCCCGGCCGGCCCGGCATGGGCCTGGGTATAAGCCAATAACTCGGCTAGTACGGGGGTCGTCATGTCTGCTCCGTTCGTTATTTTGTAGAACGGAGAATTCTAGGCGCGCGGCACGATTTCAGTGCCGCTGAAGTGGCCCAAAACATGGCCTTATGCGAGAGTTGCATCGCTGCCGTGGCAGCCATCCGGTGGGTTGAAGCGACCTCAGGCAGCCAGTCAGCCTCTGGCTCCGGGCGAGAGTTGCAAGAACCCGCCAGTGTCCGGAAAGTCGCTTTTCATCCAGCCGTACTTGAGCCCCAGAGCGCTCATAACCGGCACCGGCAGCTGGTCGATCGCGTCGGCAGTAGCGGCTGGAATATCGGCCAGCCGGCCGGCCAGGTGCAACACGCCAGCCAGCGGCGACAAGGGCAATTCAACCAGCGGGTCGGAGGCCAGCAGCAATGCGTGCACGATGTCGCCGGGGAAGTTCCAGCGCCGCGCCAACTCGGCCGTGACCTCGCCCTCGTCAAAGCCGACCAGTTGTCTCTCGCGCTCCCAGCGTTCACCCGGCGGGCATGGCATGAATTCGATTTCTTCCACTGCCTGCGGTTGCGCATGGCCGATGAGCAACTCGCCCAGGCGCAACATCAGGCCGGTCAGCCAGGCTTTCTGCTGGTCCACTTTCAGCGTCTGGTCCAGGCCGTCGGCCAGCCACCGGGCGTAACCGGCGCAGGTCGTGCTGTAGCGCCAGAATCGCCCGGCGTCGATTCCCTCCGGCAAGGAAAAAGCGTTGTGCAAACAAGCCGACAAGGCCAGGGCACGCAGTCTGGACAATCCCACCAGGCGCAGCGCGTCTTCCAGCGTCGCCACCCGGCGGGGCAGGCCGAACGCGGCGCTGTTGGCGAGTGCCAGCAGTTTGACGGTGAGCGTCGGATCGCGCGCGATCAATGCGTGGATTCTCGACACCGGGGTGTCATCGTCGTCCAGCGTGCTGATCAATGCCAGTCCCACTTCTGGCATCACCGGCAGTGCGATGGATTTGAAAAGGCTAGAAATATCGGCCATGGCGACTCCTCGGAATCAGGCGGGCAATCGGGCTCTGCCGCCGGTTCCGCATTCTTACCGATTCCGGACGCGTCAGAGCGTATGGCGACAATAGAGGCTTTTCCAATACCCCGAGCACCATGCAATTCGCCACACGACTTCAGAACGTGGAAACCTCCGCCATTCGCGAGCTTTTCAAATTGCTGGGTAAACCCGGAATCATCAGTTTTGCCGGCGGTTTTCCGGACCCGGCGCTGTTTGATGTAGACGGCATTCGCCAGTCAACCGCCGCAGTGCTGGCCGACAACCCCGGCCCGGTGCTGCAATATGGTGCCACCGAGGGGTACGAGCCGTTACGCGTGGGTATTGCTGCGTTCATGCAAGCCAAGGGTTGCGCGGCGCAGCCGGACGGCCTGATTGTCACCACCGGCAGCCAGCAGGCGCTGGACCTGATCGGCAAGACCATGATTTCGCCGGGCGACAAGGTAGTCGTCGAGGCGCCGACGTTTTTGGCCACGATACAGTGCTTCCGCCTGTATGGCGCGCAGCTGATCGGCGCGCCGATTGACGCCGACGGGGTGCGGGTCGACGTGCTCGAGCAACTGATGGTTGAACACCGGCCCAAGCTGGTTTACCTGATTCCCACGTTCGGCAATCCGAGTGGTGCGACGCTGAGCCTCGAGCGTCGCAAGCGCATTCTGGAAATCGCGGCGCGTACCAAAACCCTGGTGGTGGAAGATGACCCGTATGGCGAGTTGTACTTTGACGCGCCGCCCCCGCCCAGCCTGCTGGCGCTGTGCGACTCGGTACCGGGCAGTCGCGACTGGCTGGCTTATTGCGGCAGTTTCAGCAAGATCCTGAGCCCGGGGCTGCGCCTGGGTTGGCTGGTTGCCCCGCCCGGGTTGCTGGCCAAGGCAACCATGTGCAAACAGTTCAGCGACGCCCACACCAGCAACCTGACCCAGGCCACCGCCGCGTTTTACCTCACGCTCAATCGCCTGGACGGCGCGCTGGCCGTGGTGCGCGGCACTTACGCCGAACGGGCTCGGGTGATGGCCGCGAGCCTGCGCCGCGAACTCGGCGGCGCGATTGAATTCAACCAGCCACAAGGCGGCATGTTCTTCTGGGCCAGGCTGACCGAGGGTCGCGATGCGACCGAGTTCGCCCGCCGGGCGATCGAAAAACTGGTGGCCTTTGTGCCCGGCGCGCCGTTTTATGCCGAGCGGCCCGATCCGTCGACGCTGCGACTGAGTTTTGCAACTGCCGACGTGGCGAAGATCGAGGAGGGCATAACACGCCTGGGACGAGCCTTGTGAGCAGCATGCTGGCGCGAGAAAACCGATGAACGCTGGAGTCATCCTGGCCAAGACCGGCCTCGGCCGCCTTGAAGTGGCGCAACGTAGTGGCACATTGACGGCGGTGCAGCGGCGCTTGCTGATCCTGGTGGACGGCCACAAGACGGTCAACGATCTGGGTGCGTTTGCACGTGCCGGCGAGTTGGCCGCTGCGCTCGAGCTGTTGCAGGCGCAGGGATTGATTGCGCCAAGCGGCCAGGTAGTGCCCTTGCCGCCGCCGGCCGGCGACGGTTATGCGTCAACCAAAGCGGGCGAGCCCGCGCGGCCCGCCACCAGTCCACCGGAATTTACGCGGGTGCGCGAGGAGACGTCGCGTTTTGTAGCCGATCGGCTGGGCAGCGCGGGCGCGCCGATTTGCGCGGCGATCGAGCGCTGCAACAGCCCGCATGAACTGCGCGCTTTGTTGCGCGGCGTCGAGGTGTTTGTCGGCCAGCGGCTGGACCGGCAAACAACGCAGGCATTTGCGCGCCATTTCGGCGCCCTGTTGCTGTAGCGCCCTGGCTGCCTTGCCGCTCGGGCAAGGTGTTATTCTTGTTGCCCTACCGCAAGCAAGCGCCTGGTTCCGGGCCGCGGTCAACCGACAACTGGGCCAAACCGCCATGATTCACATAATCGCCGTCATCACCGCCAAGCCGGGCCAGCGGGAAACGATTCTGCGCGCTTTTCGTGACAATGTTCCCGCCGTGCGCGCCGAGCGTGGCTGCATCGAATACGCCGCGGCCGTGGATGCGGCCGACGGGCCGGCGTTTCAGGCGCCGTATGGTCCCGATACCTTTGTGGTGATCGAAAAATGGGACAACATGGACGCGCTCAAGGCCCATAGCGTTGCGCCGCACATGGCGACTTACGCTGCGCGTACCAAGGAGCACGTGGCCAGCCGTTCGATTCACATCCTGGCGCCGGCCTGAGCTGCGCGCCGCGGTCGCCATGCCGATTCAACACGATATCGTCCACACCACGATTTACCGTTACCGTGAGCCGGTAAGTTTTGGTGAGCACCGGGTGATGTTTCGCCCGCGCGACAGCCATGACCAGCGGGTGCTGGCGACCGACCTCGAGGTCAGCCCACAGGCGATTGTGCGCATGATCCAGGACCCGCATTCGAACTCGATCGCGTTGGTGCAACCGCTGGTCAGCGCGACCGAGCTCCGAATAATCTGCGCGTTCACGATCGAACATGCGCCGGGCAATGAGGCCGTGTCGGCGCTGGACGAAGCGGCGGCATATCTGCCATTCGCTTACTCGGCGCAGGAGCGGCTGGACCTGGAACATTATCTGCGTCCGCACCATGATGACCCGCAGGGCAAACTGATCGCCTGGACACGCCAGTTTCTTGTCGATGGCACGCGCACCGGCACGCGCGACGTTCTGGCGCGCATGAACAGCCACATCGGTCAGACCCTGCAGTATGTGCCGCGCAACGAGGAGGGTACCCAGACGCCGCAAAAAACTCTCGAACTCGGTAGCGGCAGTTGCCGGGACTATGCCTTGCTGATGATGGAGGCAGTGCGCCGGCTGGGGATTGCGGCGCGTTTTGTGTCAGGTTACCTGTACGACGCGGCGCTGGATGTCGGCGGCGACGCCATGACCGGTGCCGGGGTTACACACGCCTGGCTGCAGGCCTACCTGCCGGGCGCGGGCTGGGTCACTTACGACCCGACCAACAATTTGCTGGGTGGCAGTCAACTGATCCGGGTTGGCGTTGTGCGTGACCCGGCATTTGCCGCGCCGATATCGGGTAGCTGGTATGGTGAAGCCAATGCCTATCTGGGCATGACCGCCAGCGTACGGGTTAGCCGGCGCCTGGTGGACCACAATCGGGGCGCGGGAGCCGAATAGAAAGATCCAGAATTGCGCAGGAGACAAACACCATGGACTTGATCAGGCGACTGTTCGGCGGCTCAAAAAAACCGGACCTTGCCGTGCCACCGCCGCTAGAGACGCGAGTGGATGCCAAGCCCCTGGGAATCGACTCGCAGGCAGCCATGCGACGCGAGTTGGTTCGCGTGTTGACACGTGACACGCAGCGTTTCGCCGGCATACCGAACGGCTGGATCGACTCCCAGGTGTTGCTGGAACCGGGCCGCGATGGACAGACTTACCTGCACCTGCGCCTGGTGGTCAAGCACTGGGACGAGTGGTTGATCAAATACGCGGTCGCCTTCCAGCGCAAACTGCAATCCGAGATTGAGCGTTTCGAGCCCGGCGCGCACGAATGGCTGCTGAGCATCACCTGGCAATACCAGGTGGATAGTGAATGCCCGTTTCTGGAACTGCCGGACGCTTTCGAGTGGGGTGCCAACGGCAACCAGTCGCGCGAACAGGACGAGGTGCAAGAGGATCTGGCGCGATTTTTTGCCGTTCGCGACGCGCACCTTAGCCAACCCCCCACCCAGCAGCCTGAGCAACGGCCTAGGCCGGCGCAAGCAGGTTCCGACACCTTAGCAAGAAAGGCCAAACCATGATGCACCCACTAACCACCCGTGTGCGGTCGATTGCGTTGGTGGGGCATGGCGCCGTCGGAAAGACTACGCTGGCCGAATCATTGTTGCTGGCCAGCGGCGCCATCACCAACCGGGGAACGGTCGAGCGCGGCAATACGGTTTGTGATTTCGACCCGCAGGAAAAGGAGCTCGGCCATTCGCTCAACTCGGCGTTGGTCTGTTTCACCTGGAGCGATGCGCAGGTGCATTTGATCGACACGCCGGGATATCCCGATTTTGCCGGGCAGGCGATTGGCGCGTTGGCCGGCGTCGATACCGCCCTGGTGGTGATCAGTGCGTTGACCGGCATTGAGCTCGCGACGGAGCGCATGATGAAGCTTGCCCATGCGCGCGGCCTGTGCCGGATGATCGTGATCAACAAGATCGACGCGGATAACGTCGATCTGCCGGCGCTGGTGGCCACCATTCGAGACCGTTTCGGACGCGAATGTATGTTGCTGGACCTGCCCGCGCACGACCGCAACGACGTGGTCGAACTGCTTGGCCACGACAGTGGCGAAAGCGATTTCGATTCGGTCGCGGCGGCGCACCGCGCCCTGATTGACCAGATAGTGGAGGAGGACGAAAGCCTGCTGGCGCGTTACCTGGAGGATGGTGCCGACCCCAGCCTGGACGAACTCCATGCGCCGTTCGAGAAAGCGCTGCGATCCGGGCATTTGGTACCGATCCTGTTTGTTTCGGCCCGCACCGGCGCTGGCATACCGCAACTGCTCGACGTGTTGGCGCGGCTCGCGCCCAACCCGGCGGAAGGCAATCCGCCCCCTTTTTATCGCGGCCAGCCGCTCGACGCTGCGGCACAGCCGTTTCATGCCGAGCCGGACCCGGACAAACATGTGCTGGCCCATGTGTTCAAGGTAATCAGCGACCAGTTTATCGGCAAGCTGGGTGTTTTTCGGGTGCACCAGGGTACGGTGAACAAGGATTCGCAGTTGTTTGTCGGCGACAGCCGGCGGCCGTTCAAGGTCGGCCATCTTTACCGGCTGCAGGGCAAGGACTATGTCGAGGTGGAGGCGTTGCTGCCGGGCGAAATCGGCGCCGTCGCCAAAGTGGAAGAGATCGAATTCGACTGCGTGCTGCACGACTCGCACGACGAGGACCACATCCATCTCAAGCCGATCGAGTTCCCGCTGCCAATGCAGGGTCTGGCGGTGGAAACCCGGCGCAAGGGCGACGAGCAACGCTTGTACGACGTATTACACAAGTTCGAGATCGAAGACCCCTGCTTCAAGGTCGAGCGCCACCCGGGCACCAACGAGACCGTCATCCGCGGCCTGGGTGAGATGCACCTGCGCGCCAAGCTGGCCCGCATGGCGCAGCAGTACAAACTGGAACTGTCCACCCGCGCGCCCCAGATCGCTTACCGCGAAACCATAACTGCCGCGGCCGCGGGGCATTGCCGGCACAAGAAGCAAAGTGGCGGCGCCGGGCAGTTCGGCGAAGTGGCACTGCGGGTCGAGCCGCTGGATCGCGGCGCCGGCTTCGAATTTGTCGATGTGGTCAAGGGCGGCGCGATTCCCGGCAGCTTCATGCCGGCGGTGGAAAAAGGCGTACGCCAGGCGCTCGAAGACGGTGTCATCGCCGGCTTTCCGGTGCACGACATACGCGTGATCGTGCATGACGGCAAGTCGCATGCCGTGGATAGCAAGGAAATCGCGTTTGTCGCTGCCGGCCGCAAAGCGGCAATCGCTGCCATTCGCGCCGCCAGCCCGATCGTGCTGGAACCGCTGGTGGACCTGGAGGTGGTGGCGCCGGAAACATCGGTCGGTGACCTGACCGGTGATCTGGCGGGCAAACGCGGACATGTTACCGGCACCCAGCCGCGCGGCCCGGGTTCGATGGCAATCACCGGTTGTGTGCCGCTGGCCGAACTGGAAGACTACCAATCGCGCCTGAAGTCACTCACCGGCGGGCAGGGTGCGTACACGATGGTTTTTTCTCACTATGCGCAGGTTCCGCCCGCCACCCAGCAGTTGTTGGCTACGCAGCACAAGACCGCCCGGCAGGAAGACGAGTAAAGCCACCCTGGCGCGGGTGCATTGGATTGCCTCTCACGCTCTTGAGCGTGAGAGGCCATTGATTGGGCCCGCGACGGGGTGGCCAAGGGTGTCGTGCAAGGCGCGCCGTGCAGCCCATGCCGAGGCATGGGCAAGCGGCGCAACGCCGCACGGCGCCCTTGGGTGCCCCGGCCCGAAGGGTGAGGCCCGCGAGACCAAGCTACCAAGCGGAGATGGCGCGTCTCGCGGGGCCTCACGCGGGCTCAAGCGATTGCCTCTCACGCTCACACCACGGCGCCAAATAACAGGCCGGCGGCGGCGGTGATCGCCATCGCCAGCGCACCCCAGAACGCCACTCGCAGCGAGGCTTTCAGCACCGGCGCGCCTCCGGCCCGCGCCGCCAGGGCCCCGAGCGCGGTGAGAAACACCAGCGATGTGCCTGCCAGCCAGGGTGTCAGTTGCGGCGTTGGCGCCAGCATGGCGGTGACCAGCGGCAAGGCGGCGCCGCTTGCGAACGCGATCGCGGATGTGACGGCCGCCTGAACCGGACGGGTGTTGCCCAAGCCCGATATGCCGAGTTCATCACGCGCGTGTGCGCCCAAGGCATCGTGCGACATCAGTTGTTGCGCGACCTGGGTCGCAAGCTCGGATGTGAGTCCGCGTCGCACATAGATTTCGGCCAACTCCTGGTGCTCGCGCCTGGGCTCGGCGGCGAGTTCCAGACGCTCGCGCGCCAGGTCCGCCCGCTCGGTGTCCGACTGTGAACTGACCGACACGTATTCACCCGCGGCCATCGACATCGCCCCGGCGACCAGCCCCGCAACACCGGTCAGAAGCAATTCACTGCGGCCTGCGCTGGCCGCCGCCACCCCGACCATCAGACTGGCGGTGGAGACGATGCCGTCGTTGGCACCGAGCACCGCGGCGCGAAGCCAGCCAATACGTTCGGTACGGTGCAGTTCGGGGTGCAGGGTTCTGGGCATGGCGGATGATGTTGGTTGCGGTGTGGTCGCGGCAGTGCTTGATTCAGTGTACGTTGCCGCCGTCCAGCGACGTCGTCGCTTGCCTGATCGTGTCCCTCCGGCAGACGTGCTTGAATTCATCGGTAATTGCAGGTAGTTTGGATTGACGATGCGGTAGTTTGCATTTTTTGCTTGCGTTCCAGATTGATCTCCGCTACATTGCGGCGGATGCAAAAGGCACTGAGCTAC
>JANNGR010000554.1:0-4307 GCA_031403955.1 Betaproteobacteria bacterium | reverse complement strand
AAGTCGAACAAAACGGTCCCGGCAGCGGCCATGCCACTGGGCAACGCGCCTCGGTTGCAGTTGGTGGCGGCGCTCCTGATCGTCGCCGTTCTGGCCTTGGTACCGCTGGCGGCCGCGCTGGCCGGGCAGTCGTTTTACCTGACGATCGTCACGCGCATCATGATTTTCGCGTTGGCCGCGCTCGGACTGAATCTGGTTCTGGGCTTTGGCGCAATGGTCAGTTTCGGTCACGCGTTGTATATCGGCATCGGCGCATATGCCGTGGGAGTATTGTCTTCGCACGGCGTCAACAACGGTTGGGCGCATGTTGGCGCAGCGCTTGCAGTCGGGCTGGGATGCGCGCTGCTGGTTGGGGCGGTATGTTTGCGCGCCGCGGGCGTGGCGTTCATCATGATCACGCTCGCGTTCGCCCAGATGTTCTACTTTCTTGCGGTCGGGCTCAAGCAATACGGCGGCGACGATGGTTTGCCGATCTCGGTGCAAAGCGATTTTGGCCTGTTCAGCCTGACCAACGCAACGGTCTTGTATTACGCGGTGTTTGCGGTACTCATGTTCACGTTGTACGGTTTCCACCGCCTTGTCAACGCGCGCTTCGGGATGCTGCTGCGCGGCTGCAAGTCCAACGAGCGTCGCATGCTGGCCCTGGGTTTTCCGGTTTTTCGCTACAAGCTTGCAGCTTATGTGATATCGGCGCAGGTGTGCGTTCTGGCCGGCGTGCTGCTGGCCAACCTGACGCGTTTCGCGTCGCCATCCTACATGTCATGGACGGTCTCGGGCGAGTTGATCGTCATGGTCGTTCTTGGCGGCATTGGCACGTTGATGGGGCCCATCGTCGGTGCGGCCACGTGGCTGTTGCTGGAGGAGCTTCTCACGTCGTTTCGCGCAGATTTGCCCTGGCGGATAGCTGAGACGATTCGCGACCATTGGCTGGGCGTATTCGGCATTCTGATCATCGTGGTGACGTTGATGCTAAAACAAGGCCTGTACGGGGCATTGCTGCAACGCGAGGGGCGCAAAAAATGAGCCTTCTATCCGTGCAAGGTCTGGTGATGCGTTTCGGCGGGTTGCTGGCCACCGACCACCTTGACCTTGAGGTAGAGCCGGGCGAACTGCATGCAATCATTGGACCCAATGGCGCCGGCAAGACGACACTGATCAACCAGTTGTCGGGAGAATTGCGTCCGAGCGAGGGTCGGATCCTGCTCAATGGACGGGACGTGACCAGGCTGTCAGTTGACCAGCGAGCGCTCGCGGGCATTGCGCGTTCATACCAGATCACCTCCGTATTCCTGGGGTTCAGCGTGCTCGAGAACGTGGTTCTGGCCGTTCAAGCTGCCTCAGGTCATAGTTTCAGGTTTTGGCGGCCCGTTCTTTCCGATGCGCGCCTCGTTGAGCCTGCGCGTGAGTTGCTTGCCACGGTTGGTTTGGCCGATCAGGCGAACACGCGCGTAGCTACCCTCGCTCATGGCGCACGCCGGCAACTCGAGATCGCCATGACCCTGGCGATGCGCCCGAAGCTGCTTCTGCTGGACGAACCGATGGCTGGCATGAGCCGCCACGAGTCGCAAGCTGTCGTTGAACTGCTGCTACAACTCAAAGGGCGATATTCGATTGTGCTGGTCGAACACGACATGGATGCAATCTTTGCCCTGGCAGACCGCATTTCCGTGCTGGTCTATGGCAAGCCGATTGCGTGTGGCACGGCCGAAGAGGTTCGGTCCAACGCGGAGGTCCGCACGGCGTATCTTGGCGACCAGGAGGAGATCACATGACGCCACTCCTGGAGGTGAAGGAAATCAATTCCGCGTATGGCGCGAGCCAGGTCCTGTTTGGAATTTCACTCGAAGTCCGCGCGCGGGAAGTGGTCACGCTGATAGGTCGCAATGGCATGGGCAAATCCACTACGGTCAAGACCATCATGGGCATGCTTGCGCCGACAAGCGGTTCGGTGCGCATGGCCGGCAACGACCTTGGTGGTCAGCCTTCCTACAAAGTTGCGCGCGCCGGGATCGGCCTGGTGCCCGAGGGGCGCCACGTGTTCCCCAACCTCACCGTTCGCGAGAATCTCGTTGCCACCGCGGAAAACCGCCACAAGGTCGCGCAGCCGTGGACGCTCGACACCGTCTACCAGATGTTCCCGAGTCTGAACGAGCGCGAGCGCAACCTTGGCTCCAACCTTTCCGGCGGCGAGCAGCAGATGCTGGCGATCGGCCGCGCATTGATGACCAACCCGAAGCTGCTGATCCTGGATGAAGCCACCGAAGGCCTGGCGCCCCTGGTCCGCGCCGAGATCTGGAGTTGCCTGCAACGCCTGAAGGATGCCGGGCTCGCGCTGATCGTGATCGACAAGAATATCGGCCCATTATTGCGGCTCGCCGATCGGCATTACGTGGTCGAGAAAGGTCGCGTGGTGTGGAGTGGCAGCTCTGATATGTTGCGCGCCAATCCGCAGGTACTGCATGAGTACGTGGGTGTTTGAAC
Source organism: Betaproteobacteria bacterium (assembly GCA_031403955.1). Lineage (GTDB taxonomy): Bacteria > Pseudomonadota > Gammaproteobacteria > Burkholderiales > Burkholderiaceae_C > CAISIP01. The sequence goes on along the minus strand of JANNGR010000554.1, from coordinate 1,826 downwards.
GGCTGCAAGACAAGACGGCGATGAAGGTTTAGTCTCAAGCGACCACAGTTCAAGTAGCCAGTCAAATTGTTCCCAACCAAGGAGACAGAAATGGCAGGCAGCAATCGCGGCGTAGTCTATATCGGGCCGGGTAAGGTTGAGGTGCAGGGCATCCCGATGCCGGAGTTGGCCGACCCGCGTGGCCGCAAGGCCGAACACGGCGTGATTCTGAAAGTGGTGTCCACAAACTAAGCAACATCCAAGGAAACGCAGCGAGGTTTGCCATCATGAGTGTTTCATCCATCCCCGTTCGGGTCGTCCGCAAGTCGCAAGAGGCGCTCGACATCTGTACCTTCGAACTCGTCCGCGCCGACGGCGGACTGTTGCCGGCTTTTTCCGCCGGTTCACATGTCGACGTGCATTTGCCCAATGGCGTTACGCGCCAGTATTCGCTTTGTAACGACTCGACGGAAAGCCATCGTTATCTCATCGGCGTACTCAAGGACCCAGCCACCCGCGGAGGTTCAAAGGCGATGCACGAGGCGGTAAAGGAAGGCGACAACCTTCAGATCAGCGCGCCCAAGAACCACTTTCCGCTTGCCCACGAGGCGAACAGGAGCCTGCTGCTTGCCGGCGGTATCGGCGTGACGCCAATACTGTGCATGGCCGAGCGATTGTCCATCGCCGGTGCCGAGTTCGAGATGCATTACTGCTCCCGCTCCAGAGACCGTATGGCGTTTCACGATCGCATTTCCAGCTCCGCCTTTGCAGCCCAGGTCCAGTTTCACTTCGATGACGGCGCACCACAACAAAAACTTGACATTGCAGCGCTGCTTGGTGCACCGATCGCCGGCACCCATCTATATGTCTGTGGCCCCAAAGGGTTCATGGACGCCGTACTCGGCACCGCACGGGCTGCGGGGTGGCCGGAGAAACAATTGCACTACGAGTTCTTTTCGGCTGAGATTGTCAAGTTCGACAGCGACGGCGCTTTTGAGGTCAGATTAGCGAGCTCAGGGAGGATCGTGCTGGTGCCAAAGGACAAAACCGTCGTCGAGGCGTTGGCTGCCGCTGGTATCGAGGTCCAGACCTCATGTGAGCAGGGCGTCTGCGGTACTTGCCTGACGCGCGTACTCGAGGGAACGCCTGACCACCGGGACATGTATTTGACGCCTGAAGAGCAGTCCAGCAATGACCAGTTCACTGCCTGCTGTTCGCGCTCGAAGTCTGCGATGTTGGTGCTCGATCTTTGATTCCGGGCTCGCATCGCCCGCCGGAGAACTGAGCGGCTCCGATAACTCGCCGCGTTGCGCCGCGGCGAAAATTGATAGCGGCTTGGGCGCCCGAGCGCAATGGTATGCCTGTGAGCCGACTCGGCAACCGCTGGTTGCGGCGCTTCGATCGAATAACTTGCATTCTCAGCCCCGGCGCGGACTCTTCGATTTTCTTCGCCTGCGAAACCTTGCGCACATTGTCTGGCGCTGATAGCAGCATCGGGTCGCATGATGTTGTCCAAACAATCCGCTGGTCGGATACCTGACTGAACTACCGTTCCACATGCATTGCAGGGTGCCCGCAAGAGACCGATAGCGGCTGTACGAATTTACGAACTGGTCGCTTAAAACCCGACGCTGGCATTGAGAGCACGACTGTCGGCAATCTGGCAATGAATTCAGCGATCGCTACAACGGCACTCGACCAGGAGCGGGTAAACGCCGCCGCGAACGCCATTGACGTTGCCTTCGCTGATCAAACAACACCTGGGGTTTCCCAAGCAGTTGCATTGGATCGGCGGTGCACTTAGTGAGTTGAAAACCCTGCTCGGCGACTCGTTTGGCGTGATCATG
>JANNGR010000553.1:0-2128 GCA_031403955.1 Betaproteobacteria bacterium | reverse complement strand
TCTTCGGCGGTCTCGAAGCGCCGCTGCTTGTCGCGTGCAATCGCCTTTAGCACCACATGGTCCAGCCATATCGGCACCTCGGGGTTATGACGGCTGGGCGGCGTGGGGTCGCGGTAGTAGCGGCCCAGTTGGTACGGCAGCACTTCTCCGTAGGGAAGTTTGCCGGTCAGCAACTGGTACAGCGTGACACCGAGCGCGAACAGGTCGCTTTGTGCATCGGGTAGTTCCCGCGTGGCGTCGTGTTGGGCCGCCGCGGCCTCCGCACCCGGCGCGGCGGGCTTCGCGCCCCATCCCCATTGCTCTGGATTGACGTAACTCGGTGTGCCAGCGTGCAGCCGGCGCATCGACTCCGGTTCGCGCCCGCTCAACGCCACGCCGAGGTCCAGCAGGCGCAACACGCCATCGTCTCCCAGGTGCAGATTGGCCGGTTTGATATCGCGGTGGATCACGTTTTGGCGGTGCAACAGGCCCAGCGCCGTTAGCGCCTGCAGCGTGACGGCAACTGCCTGCGGCAATTTGCAACGCTGATCGCGCTCCAGCATGTGCTGCAGTGTTTCCCCGCCATGCCAGTCGTACAGCAAATAGAACGCGCTGCGCGGCTGACCGGTTGGCAACTCGTCATGCAGCCGGACCAGATTGCCGGCGGCGCGCGACGACTGCATCCGTTTGGCCAGCCAGGCTTCATGCGCCAGCATGGCGCGCTCCTGCGGATCGCGCGCGCGCGCCGGGTGCAGGGTTTTCAGCGCGTAAAGGGTCCGGCTTGACGGGTCGCGCACCTGGTACAGCAAGTTGATGCGATTGTCCGCCACCGCGGCTGTGGTGACCAATCCATCGATGCTCTGGCCGACGCGCAAGCGCGCGGGAATTGGCAACGCAACCGCCGCCCGGTTTTCATCCTGCAAGGTGGCGGCCAACAGCCCGAGTACATGCACTACCAGAGCGGTGACGTTGTCGCGGCTGCCGGCCTTGCACGCCGCTTGCACCAGCGCCTCACTTGCTGCTTGCGCGTTCAAACCCGCCATCGGCGCCCCAAGGGCGCGCGCTGGCAACACGCCATGTACGCCGTCGGTCAGCAGAATGAACACATCACCCACCTGCGCGTCGCCCTGCAGGTAGTCGACCACCACACGGTCTTCGGCCCCCACCGAGCGCAACAGTGTGTGTTTGAAGTCCGGATGGTTCACCACGTGGTCGTGCGTGAGTTGCTGCAATTGCCCCTCGCGCTGCAGGTAGGCGCGCGAGTCCCCGACATGCGCCAGCGTATAGGAATGGCCGCGCAACACCAGCGCCGTCAGCGTGGTCAGACCCATGGCTGGAAGACGGCGCCGGTTGATACCCGCCAGCCAGGCGTTTTGCGCCGCGATGATGCGGTCCAGCGCCACTGTGGTGTCCCAGGTCTGGGGCGTGCAGTAATAGTCCCGCAGCAGGCTGATGACGGTCGTTTGGGCTGCCTCCTTGCCCATACCGCCGCGGCTCACACCGTCGGCAATCGCGGCGATTGCGCCCATACCTTCGAATGCGCGCTCCGGCAACATCGCCCCGCAAAAATCTTCGTTGCCGGGATTGGGGCCCGGCAATGAGCAAAAGCCGATGTCGATTTCGAATGCCATGCACCAACCGTACGCAATAACAGTGCCTGTTGACGCGAGGGTATTCCCTGATTTGGTGCGCAAATGACGCTACGTGGTGCGAATAGTTGGCATGGGGATTGCTGTATCCACAGTGATTGACTCTGGAACCACACAGTGGAAAAACTCAAACTGGTAATGATTGGCAACGGCATGGCAGGCGTTCGCACGCTTGAAGAGTTGTTGAAGGTCGCGCCGGAGTTGTACGACATAACGGTTTTCGGGGCCGAGCCACATCCCAACTACAACCGCATACTGCTGTCACCGGTGCTCGCCGGGGAGCAATCGCTGGACGAAATCGTGCTCAATCCATGGGACTGGTATTCCGACAACCAGATCACGCTGCATGCCGGCAAAAAGGTGCTTTCCGTGGACCGCGCCAAGCGCATCGTCAGCGCCGACGATGGCACGCAAGCGTATTACGATCGCCTGTTGATCTGCACCGGATCGAACCCCTTTATCCTGCCGGTTCCGGGCAAGGACCTGGAAGGCGTGATTGC
>JANNGR010000552.1:0-3933 GCA_031403955.1 Betaproteobacteria bacterium | reverse complement strand
GGGCCCGATTGCTTGCCGAACAGCCGATCAAAAGCAGCCAACCCGGCACACCTACACTCCCATTGCTTTACAACATATCGATCTACTTCGCGCAGCTGCGTTGCGCTCCGCCCAGGCTCATACCTGAATTGGAAACGACTGGTGGTGGTTGCCACCTGCCACCACTACCTGAGCTCCGGCACCGTCGTCAAGACGGGATGCCCGGACGCATACGTCGAACCACCAGTTGCCGGCACAAACGCTGCTGGATCTATCCGAGTGGGTGTGGCCGCTGACTCCACATTGCCCTTTCCGGACGGTCACCAAAGTGATGACCGGTCATCCGATGCCTTCACAAAAATAGGGAAGCAGTCATTCAGAAGTAACTTGCAATTTCGTTGAACGTCGCCGGGTGAAGTGCCTGTCTGCTTGACATCCAAGTGCAAAGTAGTTTCAGACTCGTGGGCAAGTTTGCAGCGTTACCACTCTATCGCGATAGCTTGCCTCGAATGACCGCACTAAGGACGACCGGCGGAACCATGAGTACAGGGCTTGTCGAATCACTTCAATCGGTCACCTCGGTTGCCTGTAGCGACACCTGCTGCGGGATAACGAGGCCCATGGCCTTGGCAAATCTTCTATTGATGATCAACTCGAACTTGGTCGGCTGTTCAAATCGGAATGTCGGCCGGTTTGGTACCGCGGAAAATCCGGTCGATCTGGCCAAGAGCGATGCGCCTGATCCAAGAGCCCGAGTGACCGAACCGAATTGGGACCCGAATCAACTAAGCTTAGCTACATGCTTGCCTTGCGCGGGTAAGATGACCTCGCTACCTTCGCAATATGCATGCTATTGATGATTGATCCTGATCTCAAACAAAGATTGGCAGCGATCCTGGCTGCGGATGCGGCGGGTTATTCACGCCTGATGGCAATCGACGAGCGACGCACCGTGGCGGCGCTGGATGCGGCCCGTGCGGTGTTTCGCAACCAGATCGAATGCCACCAGGGCCGCGTCATCGATATGGCGGGTGATTCGGTGCTGGCGATATTCGAGACAGCGACCGGTGCGATCAGCGCGGCGCTCGTTGCCCAGGTGCAAATCAATGCAATCGCCGATGCGGCTGGCAATGATCGCGGCATGCGATTTCGTATCGGGGTGCACCTTGGAGACGTGATAGAGAAACCTGACGGCACGATCTATGGCGACGGAGTCAACATCGCTGCGCGGCTGGAGGGCTTGGCTGAGCCAGGCGGTATCTCGGTGTCTGAGTCCATCCGTACCGCCGTAAAGGGCAAGGTTGCGGCCAACTTCGACGACCAGGGGCAACAGCCGGTCAAGAACATCCTTGATCCGGTGCGGTCTTACCGTGTTCGCAAAGAAAACGCGACCACCACAGTAGGAGACATCTCGGGCCCGTCAGCTCCGCATTCCTCCGCTAACCGTGAAATCGACCTCTCCCTGCCGGACAAGCCATCGATTGCTGTTCTTCCTTTCACCAACTTGAGCGGCGAGTCCGAACAGGAATATTTCACGGACGGGGTGACCGAGGACATCATCACCGAGTTGTCGCGCTTTCATTCGCTGTTTGTCATTTCGCGCAACAGCAGTTTTACCTACAAGGGCAAGGCTGTGGACGTGCGTACCGTGGCCAAGCAACTGGGTGTGCGCTACGTTTTGGAGGGCAGCATCCGCCGATCCGGCAACCGCATCCGGGTGACTGGCCAGCTAATAGACGCGCTCACCGGTAACCACATTTGGGCCGAGAAATATGACCGGGTGCTGGAGGACATCTTCGGAGTGCAGGAGGAGGTCACGCGGGCGATCGTGAGGGCGATTGCTCCCCAAATCGAAAGCGTCGAGAGGTCCAGGGCAGTCCGCCGTCGTCCCGCGAACTTGAGCGCCTATGAATTTGCAGTGCGCGCCTGGGCCAATGCAATGCTCGCATTTTTTGGTATGGATACATCTCTGCGATCGCAATCAATCCGTGAAGCAAAGGAGGCGTTGGCAATCGACCCCGAAAGCACGCTCGCCCTGAATGCAATTGCATTTGCCCAACATCAGAACGTTCTCTTCAGGACGACGCCACATTTGGAGATCGCATGGTCCGAGGGCATGCTTGCCGCTCAGCGCGCCATAGAACTCGATCCCTCTGACAGCCGCGGCTACGCGTCCAAGGGAATGCTTCTTTGCTTTCCGCCCCACCCTCCTGGCACCCCTGGGCAGATTGACAGGAATGACGAGGCGTTGAGTGACCTGCAGCGGGCTCATGAATTGAACCCTAATGACGTGTTCGTGCTCCAGCTTCTGGGGTTTTGCGAGGCGGCAATCGGACTGTTGCCAGAAGCCATCGGGCGTCTGACTCAGGCATTGCGCAACAGCCCTCGGGGCCCCTGGAGCCCCAACACTGCCAGTTTGCTTTCTACGGCTTACTTTTTTGCCAAAGACTACGTGAACGGAAGTCAATGGGCTTTGCGGGCGCTGAATGAATCACCCAATCTGTATTCTGCTCAAACGAACCTGGCGGCCAACTATGTGGGGTTGGGTGAATTGGATAAGGCCAAGACCGCACTGGAAGCGGCGCGCAGGATAGCGCCGGAGTTCATCGAGTCCAGACTGAACGGAAGCTTCTACAGTGGAAGGCCCGAGGACCGCAAACGGCATCATGTGTTCCTGCGCATCGCCGCGGGTTTGGAGGACCCTAGCGCGGCTGATGCGCTGCGGCGGTAAGACCTGACGCGGATTCGTGCAAGGCAGATTTCGACTTCCAGTTCTCGACTTGACCATTCATACCACGGCACTCCAGGGTAACGGGGTTCAGTTCATGCTATCGAGCAGTTGCTTGCCTTCCACCAGATCGGGCGATGCGAACCCTTCGGTGAACGCCGCATAGTTTTGACGCAGCAGCTCACGGGCTTCACCGTGGCGTCCGACGGTGCTGTACAAGCGCGCTAGCGCCACGTTCGCGCGCCACTCCAGGGCCAGTGCACCCTGTTGCCGGGCGAGCGTCGCGGCGGCCTCGACGCGCTTGATTGCCTGCGGTGTATCGATCTGCCCGGTGAGAAGGAGGACTTCCGCGTGCAGGCGCTCGACCTCGGGGAGCAGTACACGGGCGCTTGACTTTTCGGCATGGGCGATTGCTTCCGTCAGCAGTTCAAGCGCACGACCGAGGTTGCCGGTTTGCATGTGGGCCGCCGCGGCTGTCGCGAGCGTGAATCCCAGCCAGCCGCCCATTCCGGTCTGGCGTTGCGCGACCAGACCTTCCCCGATCAGCTTGAGACCGAATTCGGTCTCGCCCTCAAGAGCCCGGCAGGCGCCGCTCACCACCATGGCCACGCCCCTCCACTCCGGGAAGCTGTGCCGGTCGCCTATCTGCAGCAACGTCTCGGCACGCTCCCGCGCCAGCGCGTAATCACGCGTACCGTGAGCAGCCAGCGTCGCACACATGAATGCGATGGACTGGCTGTAGGGGTGTTCGATTTCCTCGCCGATCGCAATCGCCTGGTCCGCCAGCTTCAAGGCTTCGTCGGCGTGCCCCGTCAACCACGCCGCGTTGGCACCGGTACCGCAGGCGCAAATGCCGGGATCGTGGCCACCGTAAATGTGTCGGTGCTGCCGGTGCCGCTCGCGGTCGTACAGGCGAATGCCGACCAAGGTATCGGCGCGGCTGATTCGCGCGTCACCCATCAGGTAGAAGTTGGCCCAGCGCGAATGATGCGCCTGCAGCACGTAGTCGTCGCGACCCAGCCGCTGGGCCAGCGCCACCAGGTCGTCGGACCGCCGGGCCGCCTCGAGGATGCGGCCAATGCCGTTCTTGCAGCGCCAGTCACCCCACAAGGCCATGAAGCCCTCGGGGCTGTCGCCCAGCGTTTCGGCGATGCGACTTGCGCGCTCATAATTTTCAACCGATTCCGGCGCCGCCACTGACTTCATCGCCATGATCGCCGGGCCGA
>JANNGR010000551.1:0-1870 GCA_031403955.1 Betaproteobacteria bacterium | reverse complement strand
TGCGCCATCGCGCCAAGGATGAATCGGGTGACCGTGATGCAATTGTTGCAGGATTACCCTGCTAGCCTGAATGTTTCATGAACTGGCATTGCGGCCCAAATTTTCTCGCAATGTCGGTTTGCCGGGTGGTCTAAAAAGCGTTGGGCGAAATTTGCCCTACCCATGCGAAATGGGGAAGTTGGCAAGCGGGTTGGGGTGTGAAGGGTTGCGGGCGGGAGGTCGATTCTCGGCTGACCGGACGAAGCCAAGTCAGGAAGAGTTGACGATGTTTGCGGGGATGGATACGAACAGCCGTTCAGTGAGCGTATGCAGTAAATGTTTTACCGTGCAGGCGCTGGGCAGATGCAACGTGACGCGTTGTTTGCTTTGCCGGACCTGGACGGCAATCTTGAACAGCTTGGCGATGACCGTCGAGGGCTGTGCTTGCGACAGCGCGGTATGTTGCAACGCCTGGGTGCGCAGTTGCTGGTGCAGGATGTAGGCCGCGCCATGCAGCAGCAGGCGCATGCAGTTGGCCAGGAAGCTCGTGCATGAAGTGCGGTCGGCCGCCAGATCAGTTTTCAAATGTTTGATGAAATTTTCGGACTGGCCGCGCGCGCAGTAGATGTCCTCGTACAGCGTGCCGGCATCGAGTCCGACCAGCGAGGTGACCACGAAGCGAGGGTTCTCGCCCAGGGCCATCACCTCGGCTTTCAACAGCACGCGCCAGCACTTGTGCCACGAGCCTGCTGCGTAGTCAAATTCGTCAAACAGGCGCACCGCATCGGGCACCACATCCTGATTCTGCACGTCGGCCCACAACTGGCAGGCGCGTTGTTTGGCCGGCTCAGCCAACACTTGCAGCCTTTTGTTGCCGGGCAGTCCAAAAATGAAATCGATGTTCGGCATCGAGTCGATCATCGCCATCATTTCCGGGCCGCTGAAGTGGCCGTCGCCGCGCACCAGGATGTGCGTGTCGGGAAAGTGGCGGCGAATCAGCGTGAGCACGCGGCGCATGATCATGGCATTCTCGGCGCCCGTTGGCCGTTTGCCTGGGCGCAGCACGGCGGCCACCAGCGCGCCAGACTGGCCGTCGAAGATCATCAGCGGCAGATAGCACGTGCTTTGATAGAAATGATTGTAAAACGCCAGCGGCTGCTGTCCGTAGGCTGCGTCTTCAGAGTGATCCAGGTCGAGCACCAAGGTCTTTGGCGGGCAGGCAAAGCCGGCGACGAATTGCTCGACCAGAGACTGGCTGAACCGATAAATATCCTTGCTGCTGGCCGCGTGTTCGAAACGCGATATCGTCGCCGCCGAGGCCAGCGCAGTGTCAGCATCGAACGGCAGGCGACCCGCGCCAAGCTTGAACATCGGATCGTGACGCAAACAATTGGAATCATTGCCGTCTTCGTAGCCGCAGCCGATCTGGTAGATGCGTTGTGTCAGCAGGTCGCGCTGGGAATGGGTGATATAGCTGGCGTGCCGGGTATCGACCACGGCGGCATTGATGCGCTCGGTCAAGCCGATCTGACGATCGACGCCACGCAACAGCAAAGGCCCAAGGTCGCACGACAAGCCGCCGCCGGCAAAATCGGCGCGAATGGTATGGCCTGGAATAGACGCGAAGCGCAGCTGTTCTGAAGTAGAATTCATGTCGGGCAAGGTGTTGTTCGTGTTGATGGTTGTGTTTCTCAATAACTCACATTCTATCAATCACTTACGGCATTCTTGCCCTTTTTTATGCAAAATTCAGGCTAAGTTCTTCTGGGTCCCAGGCCGCCCGGTCGACGGTGAAGCGGCCCACCAGCTCGGCCGCGAAGTGCTGGGCGTCGGCGGCGGAGCCGCCGTTGCCGAAAGCCAGCACCTTGCCGCCGGAGCGGAGAGACTCCGC
>JANNGR010000550.1:0-9497 GCA_031403955.1 Betaproteobacteria bacterium | reverse complement strand
GCGGCTGCGTCGCGTTCTGGCGCGCGCGGCAGCTCGGCGACGACGGCCAGCAGCACCGTCACACCCCACTCCTCCTGCACGTCGAGGATGAAACGCGCCATGTCCTCGGTCTCTTCGCGGTTCATGCCGGCCACCGGCTCGTCCAGCATCAACACCCGCGGACGCATGGCCAGCGCGCGCGCCAGCTCGACGCGTTTTTGCAGGCCGTAGGACAACACGTCCACCGAACGATGGCGGATATGGTCGAGCTCCAGAAAGTCGATCACGCGGCGCTCAATCTCCTCGCGCAGAGCCATCTCCTCGCGCTTCTTGGCGCGGCTGTAGGTCATCGCGGACACGATCCCGCCAGTCATGGCGTGATGCCCGCCGAGTTTCACGTTCTCCAGCACAGACAATCCGCGAAACAGGGCGATGTTCTGAAACGTGCGCGCCAGGCCGCGCGCCGCGCGCGCATGTACCGGCACCCGGGTGATGTCGTCGCCACCGAGCAGCACGCGCCCGGCTCCGGGCCGGTAAAAACCCGAGATGGTGTTGAACAGGCTGGTCTTGCCGGCACCGTTCGGGCCGATCAGCGCGGTAATCTGGCCGGGCGGTGCGTCGAAGGAAACACCACGCAAGGCGTGCACACCGCCAAAACGCAGGTCTACCCCAACGACTGCCAAAGACAGGCCGGTCGCGTTGGATGCAAGACGGGAGACGTCGACTTCTGACACATTAGTACACTACCACATGATACGCATGTGGACGCCAGTACTTTCCCTGATCACCACACCGCGCGGCCGACTCCGCCGGATGTCAGCCGCGGGCCTCCCCGGCCACGTCCTGCTCCCAACTGGCATCGTCCAGCCGTGCCATGCGCGGATAGAGCTTGACGGCCCGATCGCGCGGGTTGGTTGCCCCCCCGATGGCCGTGCGAGCCATGGCAAGCACCGCCGGGTGGTCGGCATCGACCATGGCGGCCGAACCGGCAGCCGTTGATTGCACTTCGTTCATGGTGATCGGCCCGGGTCAGACTTCTTCAGATTGCAGATATTGCAGCAGGTTGGCCTTGATCGCCACCAGCGCACCGGTGGTCGATTCCAACCTGGCGTCGCCCAGGCCCGACAGGATCCGGGCGTTCATGCGGTGATTGATCTTGCGCATGTCGGTCACCAGCTGCATGCCTTTGGGTTCGAGAAAGACCCGGTTGACGCGACGGTCCGTGGCATCCGGCTCGCGCCGCAGGAATTCGGACTTCTCCAGACGGTCGATCAGGCCACCGATCGCCACCTTGCCGATGTCCAGCTGCTCGGCCAGTTGCGACTGGGTCATGCCGTCCTCGCGCGACAGGTAGGCCAGCACCCACCACTGCGAGCGCGTGATGTTCAGCGGCTTCATGCACCGATCGAATGCGCTGCGTCGCAGGCGCGACACGTCATGGATCAAATATCCGAGCCGCAATTCCCAATCGATGTCGTGTTTGTTGACCGCCATAAGCACCCTTCGCCCATTCGGGCAGATTGTTAGCGTGGAGAAGTTTTTCCATCACCCCCCAGCCACACCGGGAAAACCCCCGGACCGATTTGGGTGAAAGCGGTTGCCAAAATATAGTTCGCTAGCGTATCATGCATCACAGCAACATATTCTAAAGGAGTTATCCGATGCGAGGCATCCAGGACAAGACAGCCATCGTGACCGGCGCGGGTAGCGGCATCGGCCGCGCAATCGCCCTGCGGCTGGCCAGTGAAGGCGTGACCGTCGGCGTGTTCGACATTCGCGCGGACGCCGCCCAGGAGACCGTCGCCGCCATCGAGGCCACCGGTTGCAAGGCGGTTGCCGTGGTCTGCGACATCACCGATTACAGCGCCGTGGTCGGAGCCGTGGCCGAATTCGAGGCCACCACCACCCGCGGCACCGACATCCTGGTCAACAACGCCGGCTGGGACACGCCCATGCCCTTCCTCAAGACCGACGAAGCGTTCTGGAAGAAGGTCGTTGCCATCAACTACTTTGGACCCCTGCACATGACGCACGCTGTCGGGCAAGGCATGTCGGCACGCAAGGCCGGGCGCATCATCAACATCGCGTCGGATGCCGGGCGCATCGGCTCGACCGGCGAGGTCGTCTACTCGGGCTGCAAGGGAGCCACGATCGCTTTCGGCAAGGCGCTGGCGCGTGAAGTGGCGCGCAGCAACATCACGATCAACACCATCTGTCCCGGCCCTACCGACACACCGGCCATGGACGCCTTTGTCGGCTCGGGGGAACAGGGCCAGAAGATCCGGGACGCCATGGTGCGTGGCGTGCCCCTCGGGCGCATCGGCGTGCCCGACGACTACCCCGGTCTCGTGGCCTTTCTGGCCAGCGACGACGCTTCGTTCATCACCGGCCAGACCATCAGCGTCTCGGGCGGTCTCACCATGCACGGTTAACCCAGGAGAACAGCGTGAGTAAATCCTACCAGGACATCACCTACGAATTGCGCGACGGCGTCGCCCGCGTCACGATCAACCGGCCCGAGGTCTACAACGCGTTTCGCACCCAGACCGTCGAGGAGCTGATCGATGCGCTGCACCGCGCGGATGAAGAAAAGTCGGCCAATGTGATGGTCCTCTGCGGTGCCGGCGACAAGGCCTTTTGCACCGGTGGCGACCAGAAAGTGCATCTGAGCGAAGACGGGTTGTACGGCCCGCGCGGCACCGTAGGCATGCCGATGGAGGAGTTGCAGTCCGCGCTGCGCGACCTGCGCAAGGTGTCGATCGCCAAGGTCCAGGGTTTCGCGATTGGCGGCGGCAACGTGTTCGCCACCATGTGCGACCTGACCATCGCGTCTGAAAAAGCCACATTCGGGCAGGTCGGCCCCAAGGTCGGATCGGTCGACCCCGGCTGGGGAACCGCCTACCTCGCACGCATCGTGGGCGAAAAGAAGGCGCGCGAGATGTGGTTCCTGTGCCGTCGCTACAGCGCCGCCGAGGCCGCCGCGATGGGTCTTGTCAACAAGGTCGTGCCACATGACCAACTCGACGCCGAGGTCGACCAATGGTGCAGGGAAATCAACGAGATGAGCCCCACCGCGTTGACGATTGCCAAGCGCTCCTTCAACGCCGACACCGAGGGCATCCGCGGCATCGGTTTCCTCGGCATCCAGACGGTCAAGCATTTCTACCAGACCGAAGAATCCAAGGAAGGTGTACGCGCGTTCAACGAACGCCGCAAGCCGGACTTCAAGAAGTTCGCGACCTAAACCCGTCGACAGACTCCGACGTGACCGCCCTGATCCAAAGCACCCTGGAGCCTGACGGCATCCTGCTCGCAACCATCGACATGCCCGACAAGACGATGAACGTCTTCTCGGCCGACCTGATGGACGCGCTGGACGCGTTGATGGACCGCGTCGACAGCGATCCCGCCGTGCTTGGCGTGGTGCTTACCTCCGGCAAACCGAGCTTTCTGGCCGGCGCCGACCTGGTCATGGTGCGCGGCTACTGCGACGCGGCACGCACCGAGAACCACGACACCATGTTCCAGATGTGCGGCCGCCTGGGACGGCAGTTCGTCCGCCTGGAGGCTTCACCCAAACCCTGGGTGGCCGCCGTCAACGGCATTGCGCTCGGTGGAGGTCTGGAGTTGGCGCTGGCCTGCCGCGCGCGTCTGGTGACCGACGACCCGCGCACGCAGCTCGGCGTACCCGAGGTGCGATGGGGTCTGCTGCCCGGTGCCGGTGGCACGCAGCGTCTGCCACGCCTGGCCGGCTTCGATGCCGCCATGGACCTGTTACTCAGCGGGCGTTCCATCGCTCCCGCCGATGCGGTTCGCCTGGGCCTGTTCACACGCATGGTGCCTGCCGCGTACCTGCTCGACGAGGCCCGGATAGCAGCACGTGCGCTGCAGGGCCAGGCCTACGATGCCAACACCAAATTTCCCCACCTGGCACAGGAAGACGTGCCCGCCTGGAGCACACAGGCCGCGCGGGACGTCTCGCGCCGCCATGGCATCAGCGACGCTGATTTTCTGGCCTATCCTGCCTACAGGGCCATTGCTGACAGTGTGCTCAAGGGCGCTCGGCTTGGGCTGGCCGATGCCACTTCCGTGGAGATGCACCAGTTTCTGCGCCTGATGTTCAACCCGGTGGCAGGCCACATGGTGCGCACCCTGTTCCTGGAGCGCTTGCGCGCCGAACGCGAACTGGCTGCACCGCTCGCACCGCGGCTGGAAAACGTTCGCGTTGGTCCCATCAGCGCGGGGCGCGGCGCGTGGACGCAGACACTGGCCAAACTCAAGTTGCCACAAACCGTCGACAACACGCTTCCCGATGACACGCTGGAGTTGGTAGACGCGCTGGGAGGGCGCCACCGCATCGCCCTGCGCTGCCTGGACGAGGCACCGGCGGCAGCACTGTCGGCCGACCCGCTGGCCGTGCTGACACCCACCGGTGCGTACGGCCGGGTGCTCGAAATTGTCGGTCCCGATGACACGGCCGCGCTGGCCGCCCGGGCCCTTGCGACCCGCCTTTGGTGCCTGCCCTGGCCGACCCCGGGACCGGTCAGCGTCCTGCAGCGCCTGCGCGGCCAGTCTCTGGCCGAGCAGGCACGGATCGCCCACGACTGCGCAGCCCTGCCAGGTGCTGGCGATGCCGTGTTTTTAGACGTCGCGGCCTGTCTCGCGGGTGTCACACCGGCATGGACCGGTGGCCCGCTGACCTGGCTTGACTCTTCTTCTCCAACCTGACCCCACTCCAAGAAGGCAAGCACCGTGCTAAAACGCGCCCTGTTCAACGAGGACCACGAAACATTCCGCGGCATGGTGCGGCGCTTCATCGAGAAGGAGATCGCCCCCTACCACGCCGATTGGGAAGAATCAGGCATCGTGCCGCGAGAACTCTGGCTCAAGGCCGGCGCCGCCGGCATGTTGTGCTGCACCGTGCCTGAACAATACGGAGGTGCGGCCGCGGACTATCTGTTCGACGTCGTGGTGTTCGAGGAAATCGCGCGCTCGGGTTACAGTGGTCCGGGCTTTCTGATCCATTGTGATTTGGTGGCCACCTACATCGCCAGCTTCGGCACCGAGCAGCAGAAGGCGCAATGGCTGCCCCAGATGGTGACCGGCGAAGCCATTGGCTCACTGGGCATGACCGAACCACACGCGGGCTCCGACCTAAAGGCCATCCGCACCAAGGCCGTACGCGACGGCGACGACTACGTGATCTCCGGCCAGAAGGTATTCATCTCCAACGGCCAACTGTGCGACGTCATCGTGCTGGCCACCAAGACCGACAGCAGCGCCGGCGCCAAGGGGGTGACCCTGTTTCTGGTCGACACCCACCTGCCGGGCTTCCGGCGCGGCAAGAACCTGAAGAAGCTGGGCATGAAGGCGCAAGATACGTCCGAACTGTTCTTCGACGAGGTACGCGTGCCGGCCAGCGCCATGCTGGGCGAGGAAGGCAAGGGCTTCGAATTGATGATGACCAAGCTGGCGCAGGAGCGGCTGGCCCAGGCGATCCGCTCGGCCACGGTGGCGGAGACCGTGGTCGACTACACCGTGGAATACACGGCTCAGCGCAAGGCTTTCGGCAAGACCATCGGAGACTTCCAGAACACCCAGTTCAAGCTGGCGGAGCTGCAGACCGAGGCGGTGGTTGGCCGGCAGATGGTCGACCGCTGCATCGCCGCCTTCATGCAGGGCGAGCTCGACGCCATCGACGCCGCCATGGCCAAGATGTGGCTCAGCAACATGCACTGCAAGGTCGTCGACGAATGCCTGCAATTGTTCGGAGGCTGGGGCTACATGTGGGAATATCCGATCGCACGCGCTTATGCCGATGCGCGAATCGTCAAGATCGCGGGTGGCTCGATCGAGGTGATGAAACACATCATCGGCCGCCACCTATTCTCGGCCCTCAAGCCACGCAAGGAAACGAGTACCGGTCATGTCGGCATCAACCCTACCTGACGGATCATCCCCAGTGACTCCCTCGAGCTTGCGCGCGGACGCGCTGACTGGCAAACGCATCCTCATCACCGGCGGCGGCACTGGCCTTGGCAAGGAACTGGCGCGCCAATTTGTCGCTCAGGGCGCCGCCGTTTTCATCTGTGGCCGCCGCGAAGCCATATTGAAGGCCGCCGCGGCGGAGTTGCAGGTGGCCGCGCGGCACGGAGGCAGCGCGGCGTACCACCTGTGCGACGTGCGTGAAGCGGACCAGATCGAGGCCATGGTGGAACACATCTGGCAGGGCGGGCCGTTGACCGGCCTCGTCAACAACGCGGCCGCCAATTTCATTTCGCCTTCGGTCGACATCAGCCCGCGCGGTTTCGCTGCCGTGCGCTCCACCGTCATGGACGGCGCATTGTTTTGCACGCTGGCCTGCGGCCGGCGCTGGATTGCGCAAGGACTGCCAGGTTCGGTCGTCAGCATGCTGGTGACCTGGGTCTGGACCGGGTCCGCCTACGTGTTGCCCTCGGTGATGGCCAAGACCGCCGTGCACGCAATGACCATGTCCTTGGCGGTCGAGTGGGGTCCTCACAACATCCGCGTAAACGCCGTCGCGCCCGGCCCGTTCCCCACCGAAAGTGCATGGGAAAAACTGGCACCCATACCGAAGGCGAACGTGGGTGCCGCCTCGAAGGATGAAGTCCCGATGCGGCGATTTGGCCGCATGCACGAGTTGTGCAACCTGCTGACGTTTCTGCAAGCCGATGGCTGCGAATACCTAACCGGCCAGAACATCGCCATCGACGGCGGACACCATCTGGCCGCGCCCAGCACATTTGCCGCGCTCGGGCGGCTTACGCCTGACGATTGGGCTGAAGCCAAGTCAGTGGTGCGTGCTCGCGCCGAACAAGAAAAGGCGCAGCGCAACACTGGTTGATGGGGCTCGAGTGAAAGGTGAGAGTGCCGGCAATAGAGCAGCAATGTCAGTCGGTCGCGGAGTTGCATCCGTTCAACTTGGCAACTTCATTCACCGCGTTGTGGCGTTTGCAACCGCTGAACAACGGCAGCTTTGTGGATCGCCAATTTCAGATGTTTGTGCCCGCGGTGGTGCCGGCAATACGCGCCATGACCAGGCGCACGGCAGCTGGCACCGGCTCAATGACAGCAACCGGCAAGCGACGGGCCAACGCGCGGCCTACCACCGCAAGCGGCCCACCACCGATGACGATTGCCTGCGCACCATCCTCGCTAACCGCCAGCTCGCAGGCCTGCAGTAGCGCCTGTTCAAGAGCCACGGGATCGGCCATCAGTGCACGCGGATCACCGGGTGTGATACGCACTCCCAGGCATTGGGATCGCAGACCGTAGCGGTCCGCGGTGCGGATGATCATGCGCGCGAGGTCAGGTGTTGTCGTGACGACGCTGAAACGGCGCCCGTGCTGCGCGGCTTCAGTCATGCCCGCCTGCGCGATACCAACAACCGGACACGCAAGGTCGCGCGACAGCCGTTCATGGCCAGGATCACCGAACGCGGCGATGATGACACCAGCCGGCCTGGTCTGCAGCAGAACCGGACGCAGTGCGACAACCGCGTCGGCCGCGGTGGCCAGCGACGCCTCGTCGCAAATCAGTGAAGCGCCAAAACCCGCCGTCAGCGCATCCAGGCTTGCGCCGCTGCCAGCGGCCTCCCGCGCAATCGTGAGCATGGCCTGCGTCGTCGCGGCATTGGTGTTGGGGTTGACCAGCGTAATACGCATTAGCGCAACGCTCCGGCTGCCGGCACGGCATCGATGAATGCACGTGCGATTGCCGCGCGCGGCGCGATCCACAGCCGGTCCCGTCTGGACGCGAGCAGGCGCAGGATGTCCCGAAACGCCGCGAATCGGCCAGGCCGTCCCGCAATCCGCAGGTGAAAACCCAGGTTCAGCAGGCGCGGAAGGCCGCGTGCGGCCTCTGCCTCCAGGACATCCAGTGCATCGGACACATAGTCCACCATATCGTGGGAGCGTACGAAGCCATTCGGATGGAAGAACTTCATGTCGTTCGAATCCAGCGCGTACGGGACCACCAGCAACGGACCGCCACGCGTCGCATGGTCGTAATACGGCAGGTCGTCATCAAAACCGTTCGAGGTGTACAAAAATCGACGCTCCGCCAGCAGTTCGCGCGTCCAGGGGCTTTCACTTCCGCGGCAGAAGAAACCGAGCGGTGCGACACCGGTCGCCTGCCTGATGACGTCCACCGACCGGTCCAGATCGGCCGCCTCTTCGGCGGCATTGGCATATTCGGCATGCGGACGCCAGCGCCAGCCATGCACCGCGGGTTCATGGCCACGATCGGTCACGGCTCGCGCAAGCGCCGGCGAACGCTGCACAGCCTGGCCGCAAAAGAAAAATGTCGCCGGCACCGCGTGCTCGTCAAGCGCATCGAGCATGCGCCACAATCCGGCGCGCAACCCGTATCCGAAGATCTGTTCCTGGCCGATGTCGCGCACTCCAGGCGGCACGACGCTGATCACCTCGCCCATGGTTTCCGAGCGGGTGTCGCCGTCTCCAACCTGCAGTTCGGCACCCTCCTCGAAATTGACGACCACAGAAACCGCCAGCCGCACCCCGCCCGGCCAGACCACGTCCGGCCAGCGCCCGCCGTAACCCGTTAGGTCGCGCAGGCTCATGGCGCGAATCCGGCGGCTGTGGGGCGCGCCCGCCAACGCGGCATTCCCAGTCCGTCGCGCCAGGCATGCGCGATGGCGTCTCGCCGGGCGAACCAGGCCCCAGGATGTGCCGCCACGTGGGCGAGAAAGCGCTCGAGTCCGCCAATGCGCGCGGGACGCCCCATGATGCGCAAATGCAGGCCGATCGACAACATGCGTGGCTGGTCCGCTCCTTCACGGTACAAGCGGTCGAACGCGTCGATGCAATAACGCGCGAAATCGTCCCCGAACACAAAACCACCCTGGTTGAAAAAACGCATGTCGTTGGTGTCGAACGCATAAGGCAACACCACGTGCGGGCGGCCGCCACTGGAGACAATGTACGGCAGGTCATCGTTGTAGGCGTTCGAGTCGTAAAGGAATCCGCCGTGCTCGACCAGCAGTTGACGCGTTGCCGTCGACGGTGCCGAGCGGGTGTGCCATCCGAGCGGAGGCGCGCCGGCTGCCGCTTCGATGGCCGCGACCGCCTGCACGATCTGGCGCCGCTCGGTCGCTTCGTCCATGTAGACCTGGCGCTCCCAACGCCAGCCATGGCAGGAGATCTCGTGGCCATCGGCCACGGCCTCCTGGGCCAGCCAGGGTGAGATCGCCAGTGCGCGCCCGTTGGCGTTCAGCGTTGCAGCAACACCATATTGCCGCAGCAGCGCACGGATGCGCGGCCAGCCGGCACGCGTGCCGTATTCGTAATGGCTCTCCATGCACAGGTCACGCAGCCCATCGACCCGCTCGACCGCCTCGTAAATGAACTCGTTGGACTCGTCCCCCATGCCGATGGACAACTCCGCCCCCTCCTCCACATTGACAACTATCGACACGGCGAGTTGGTGTCCATGCGGCCACCGGATCGCCGGCGGCGCCCCACGATAACCGTCGAAAT
>JANNGR010000549.1:0-4866 GCA_031403955.1 Betaproteobacteria bacterium | reverse complement strand
TCGGAACGTAAGCTAAAACGCGCTGCCCAGGACGGCCAGGTTACGCGCTCACGCGATCTGTCGCACCTGGCGGTTCTGGGCGCCGGCGCGGTAGCGCTGATGGCCCTGGCGCCCTTCATGTTCGACCGCCTGCGGCTGGATCTGTCACGCCAGTTGTCGTTCGACGCCGCCTCCATCATGCATCCGCAAGCCATGTTGACGCGGCTGCAGGACATGGCGCTGTCCGGCCTGTTGGCTTGCACCGTTTTCGCGGTCATCGTGATAGTCGCGGTGGTCTTGAGTTCGGTGGCCGTCGGCGGCTGGGTCAACAGCCTAAAACCGGTGCTGCCGGACCTGAGCCGGCTAAACCCGATCACGGGTCTGGGCCGTCTGTTTACCAAGGACAAACTGGCCGAAGTCGCCAAGATGCTGCTGATCGTGGCGGTGCTGGGCGTGGTGGGCACGCTTTATCTGACATCCACCGCGCAATCCGTGGTGGCGCTGATCATGCAACCTTCGGCAGCGGCGATCACACACCTGAATACGTGGTTGACGGCCGGCATGGGTTTGTTGTTGCTGGTCGTGCTGCTGGTGGCGGCGGTCGATGTGCCGCTGCAGAAATTTCTGCACAAGTCGCGGCTGAAAATGTCGCACCAGGAGTCGCGGCAGGAGAACAAGGAGTCGGAAGGCAACCCGCATGTCAAGGGGCGGCTGCGCGCGCGCCAGCGCGAACTGGCGCAGGGCAACAGCATTGCCGCGGTTCCCAGGGCCGACTTCGTGGTGATGAACCCGACCCATTTCGCGGTCGCCATCCGTTATGACGAATCAACCATGCGGGCCCCCCAGGTGATCTCGCGCGGAGCCGATCTGCTGGCCTTGAAAATCCGCGATGTGGCGCGCACGCATGCGATTCCGGTGTTGCAGTCCCCGGTGCTGGCGCGCGCGTTGTACGCCAATGCGGAACTCGGGCAGGACATTCCTTCCAGCCTGTACACCGCCGTGGCGCAGGTGCTGGCGTATGTCTACCGGCTCAAGGCCGCGCTGCGCGGCGACGGAGTTATGCCGGACGAACCGCCCGAGCCCGATGTACCGGCCGGCCTCGATCCGCTGGGCAATTTGCCATCCACCCCGGCCATGCCATGAACCCGCAACTCAAGACACTGCAACGCTGGCTCGGCCCCTACGCGGCGTTTGCCCAGGGCGCGGCGGCGCCGATGCTGGTGGTCGCCATTCTGTCGATGATGGTGCTGCCGCTGCCGCCGTTTTTGCTCGATGTGTTCTTCACCCTCAACCTCGCGGTCGCGCTGATGGTGATGAGGGTGGCGGCCTACCTGTTGCGCCCGCTGGACTTTGCCGCGTTTCCGGCGGTGCTGTTGCTGACCACGTTGATGCGCCTGTCGCTCAACGTGGCCTCGACCCGCGTGGTGCTGCTTGAAGGCCATACCGGACCCGGTGCCGCCGGGGCGGTGATCGAAGCCTTCGGCCATTTCCTGATCGGCGGCAACTTCGCGGTCGGCCTGATCGTATTCGCCATACTGGTGGTGATCAATTTTGTCGTGGTCACCAAAGGCGCCGAGCGGATTGCCGAAGTGTCGGCGCGTTTCGCGCTGGACGCCATGCCCGGCAAACAGATGGCGGTGGACGCCGACCTGAACGCGGGCACCATCGACGAGAAGGAAGCCAAGCGCCGGCGCGCGGAAGTGGCCGAAGAAGCCGATTTTTTTGGTTCGATGGACGGTGCCTCGAAGTTTGTGCGCGGCGATGCGGTGGCCGGCATCCTGATCCTGCTGATCAATATCTTTGGCGGCTTCACCATCGGCGTGTTGCAGCATGGCTTGAGTGCTTCGCAGGCCGCTGACACCTACATTCTGCTGGCGGTGGGTGATGCGCTGGTGGCGCAGATACCGGGGCTGCTGATTTCGGTTGCCGCCGCCATGGTGGTATCGCGGGTTGGCAAGGACCATGACCTCGGGCGCCAGATCGTGCGCCAGATGTTCGTCTCGCCACGCGTGCTGGGCATCAGCGCCACCATCATGGGCGTGCTCGGCGTGATACCCGGTATGCCGCACACGGTGTTCATCGGCATCGCGGTGCTGCTCGGTTATGGCGCCTGGGTGCTGGCGCACAAGGTCGTGCCGGCCGACCCGCAGGCGACTGAGCCCGCACCGGCTGGCGACGGCGAGGCAAGCTGGGACGATTTGCAACCGGTGGACCAGTTGGGGCTGGAATTGGGCTACCGGCTGATTGCGCTGGTGGACAAGAGCCGCCAGGGTGACCTGCTAAACCGCATCAAGGGCGTACGGCGCAAGTTCGCGCAGGAGGTCGGTTTCCTGCCGCCGGCGGTGCATGTGCGCGACAACCTGGAGCTAAAACCGAGCGGCTACCGCATTACGCTGCGCGGCGTGGTGGTGGGCGAAGGAGAAGCTTTTCCCGGCATGTACCTGGCCATCAATCCGGGCGGAATCACCACACCCCTGATAGGCACACCGACCACCGATCCGGCGTTTGGACTGCCGGCCCACTGGATCGATGAACGCCAGAAAGAAACTGCGCAAATGGCGGGATTTACCGTTGTTGATTCAGAGACCGTGATGGCCACACATTTGTCACACTTGATGCAAGTCCAGGCGTCTCGGCTCTTGAGTCGCAGCGAGACCCAGCAACTGGTAGACCATGTGAGCAAGTTGGCGCCAAAACTGATTGAGGAAGTTGTTCCAAAGATGGTATCCATCGCTGTTTTCCAGAAAGTGCTGCAGTTGCTGCTCGACGAGTCGGTGCATATCCGCGACATCCGGACCATCGTCGAATCGCTGGCCGAACACGCGACCAGCCTGACCGATCCGGTCGAACTGGCCAAGAAGATCCGCATCGCGTTGTCGCCGGCCATCGTCCAGCAGATCTACGGACCGATACGCGAACTCAATGTGATCGCCATCGACCCGGCGCTGGAGCGTTTGCTGGTACAGGCATTGGGCGCTGCCTCCGGTCCGGCGCTGGACCCCGGCGTGGCGGACATGTTTACCCGCACCGCGGCGCAGGTCGCGCTAAAACAGGAAGAGCTGGGCGTGCCGCCCTGCCTTCTGGTGCCAGACCAGATCCGCGGCGCCATCGCCCGCCTGGTGCGTCGCGTCGCGCCGCGGCTGCAGGTATTGGCGCATAGCGAAATTCCAGAAACCCACACGATTCGTATCGGACCCATTCTTCGAGGTGCAGCAACATGAATATTCAACGATTTACCGGCGCGACCGCGCGTGAGGCGCTAGCCAAGGCGCGTCTAGCCTTCGGCGAAGGCACACTGATCCTGTCCAACCGGCCCACCGCGCTGGGCGTGGAAGTGATGGCGACCACCGAAGACACCGTGACCAGCCTGGACCAGCGCGAACGCCCGGCCGGCCTGGCCCGAGCCACGGCCGCGCCAGGCAGTTCGCACCAGCAGGTGGAAGAAGACACGGCACAACTGGCGATGAGCACGTTGTCGTTCCAGGACTATGTACGCGAGCGCATGTTGCGCCGGCGCCAGACCGAAACTCCGGCACGCAGCGACGAATCCATCACGCGGGCGGCGCCGGACGCCAGCCCGCGGCGGCCGGCCCCGGCCCCGATCCAGACCAAGGCCGCGCCAGTCGCGCCGACCCGCGACGCCAGTGTTGGCGCACGCAGTATCGTGGACGAACTTCAGGCCATGCGCGACCTGATCGAGGACCGCTTCAACACCTTTGCCTGGCTCGGTCAGACGCGGCAAAACCCGATCCAGTCCAACCTGATGCTAAAACTGGTGCGCGCCGGATATTCACCCACACTGGCGCGTGTGATCCTTGAGCGCATGCCCGAGTCCCTCGGGGCCGCCGAGGCGATGCACTGGATGATGGATGCGATCGAACGCAACCTGAAAACCAGTGCGCCAAGCCAGGCCCTGCATGCGGAGGGCGGAAGTTATGCGCTGGTCGGCGCGACCGGCGTTGGAAAAACCACCACCGTCGCCAAACTCGCCGGCTTGTGCGCCCAGGCGCACGGTGCCGCAAGCGTGGGAATGGTCACGCTCGATATCCATCGGGTTGGCGGCCATGAACAACTGCGCGAACACGGCCGCGGCCTGGGCATCGTGGCGCACCTGGCGCACGACCGTGCCGCGCTGCAGGACCTGTTGGGCTTGCTGGCGAACAAGAAGATGGTGCTGATCGACACCACCGGATTGGCGCCGCGCGACCCGCGCAAGGATGATTCGCTCGAGGTGCTTGATTTGCCGGGAGTGCAGCGTTTGCTGGTGCTAAATGCCGGCGCGCACGGCGACACGTTAGACGAAGTGGTGGCGGCCTTCAAACCACTCGGTGTGCAGCAGGCGGTGTTGTCCAAAATCGACGAGGCAGTGAAACTCGGACCGGCGCTGGATGTAGCCATTCGCCACCAGTTGCTGCTCCGCGGCGTGACCAATGGCCAGAAAGTACCGCAAGACTGGGACTTTGCGGATGCCGGCGAACTGGTACGCCTGTCGATGCGCGTCAGCGGCCGATCAGCTTTCGACCCCAAGGCATCCGACCTGGGATTCTTCTTCTTACAGCCTGAGCACAAAACCCAGGCACAAGGGCGCAACCATGCGTGAAGCCGGTATGTACACCGCCAAGGGTCAACTTGACCGCGACGCACTGATCCGCCAGTACCAGCCCCTGGTGCGCAAACTGGCGCACCACATGATGGCCAAACTGCCCGCCAGCGTACAGGTCGACGACCTGATCCAGGTCGGCCTGATCGGGCTGTCGGAAGCGCTGACGCGTTACGAAGCGGCCCAGGGCGTGCAGTTTGAAACCTTCGCCACGCAACGCATCCGCGGCGCGATGATTGACGAGTTGCGCGACAACGACTGGATGTCGCGCGGCTCGCGCAAGAGCC
>JANNGR010000548.1:0-1809 GCA_031403955.1 Betaproteobacteria bacterium | reverse complement strand
CTTGGGCGCAACACCCACGCCGCTGGCCTTTGGCGAGGTGTACCTGGGCCTCAAGACCGGCACCATAGACGGGCAGGACAACCCGCTGCCGACCGTGCGCGCGGCCAAGTTTTATGAAGTGACAAAACAGATCGTGATGACTGGCCATCTGGCGGACGGCATATTTATCGCGATATCGGGCAAGAGTTATAACGCGATGAACGCGGCGCAAAAACAGAAAATTGCCGCGGCGGCGCAGGCGGCAGCCGCCTTCAACAACGAAAACCGCATCAAGGAAGAAGCGCAACTGGTCGACTTCTTCAAGCAGCAGGGGCTGCAGGTCACAACGCCCGACGTGGACGCGTTTCGCAAGTCGGTGCAGGCTGCGTACCAGAATTCAGACTACGCCAAGGTCTGGCCCAAAGGGCTGGTTGAGCGCATCAACGCGGTCAAATAACCTTGGCGCGCTGGCTGACGAACGCCGCCAACGCGATTGGCGGCGGCTTGTTCCTGACGCTGTTCGTGGTGTTTGTGGTACAGATAACGGCACGTTTCGGTTTCAACAAACCGCTGGCCTGGACCGACGAAGCGGCCGTGATCCTGTATGTGTGGATCATCCTGTGGTCAGCGGCGTTCATCGTGCCGCGGCGTGAACATGTGGTGTTCGACCTGGTCTGGAACAGTGTCAGCCGGCGCGCGCGCCAGCTGATGCAAAATGCCGGCAATCTGCTGGTGGGTGGCCTGGCGCTGGGCGCCTTGCCCGCGAGTTGGGACTATGTGCACTTCATGCGGCGCGAAGGCACACCGGTCCTGAATATCCCGTTCATGTGGGTCTACCTTCCGTTTGTGCTGTTGATGGCGGCCCTCGCCGTACGCGCCGGGGTGGCCATCTGGAGCGCGTTCAAGGGGGATGGTCTCGACGCGGAATTGAGTCTGTGACGGCCGCACTCCTTGTTCTGGCGTGTGTGCTGGTTGCCGGCATGTTGTTACGCATGCCGATCGGGTTTGCCATGCTGGCCGCCGGCATTGCCTACCTGATGGTCAAGGGCCAGGACATCGGACTAGTGGCCGAACAAGTGTGCAACGGTCTGTACAACAGTTATGTATTGCTAGCGGTGCCGCTGTTTGTGTTTGCCGCCAACATAATGAACGCGGGCACGGTCAGTGAACGTATTTTCGACTTCTGCCGCATCCTGGTCGGCCGCATGCGCGGTGGCCTGGCGCAGGTGGACATTTTGGTCAGCGTGATCTTCTCCGGCATGAGTGGCAGCGCCATCGCCGACGCGGCCGGCCCCGGGCTGGTAACGATCCGCCAAATGCTAAAGAAGCCCGAATACTCGCGCGGCTTTGCCGGCGCCGTGGTGGTGGCGAGTGCCACGCTGGGTCCGATCATTCCGCCGTCGATCCCGATGGTGATCTATGCCATGGTGTCGGGCGCATCGGTTGGCGCGCTGTTTCTGGGTGGCGTGGTGCCCGGTTTCCTGATGGCGGCGTTGATGATGCTGGTGGTGCACGTTATAGCCGTCAGACGCAACATGCCCCGCGACGACCCGGTGCCACGTTCCCAGTGGGCCGGCCTGGTGTTTCGCGGCGCATTGCCACTGTCGATGCCAATCGTGCTGCTGGGCGGCATCTACTCGGGGGTTTTTACGCCGACCGAAGCGGCCGCGGTGGCCGCCCTGCACGCTCTGATTCTGGCCACGTTGGTGTTTCGCGCGCTGACCTGGAAAAGCTTCTGGGGCGTGGTGCTGGAATCCACCCGTGGCAGCGCCGTGATCACCATCATCTTGGCCGGCTCTTTCATGTTGAACTACGCGTTCACTTCCGAAG
>JANNGR010000547.1:0-4339 GCA_031403955.1 Betaproteobacteria bacterium | reverse complement strand
GATACTGCTGGCGCCGAGCTGGGGCGGCATGATCAACGGCATCATGACGCTCTCGGGTGCCTGGCACAAGCTGCGTGACGACCCGATCCTGCGTTTCCTGATCGTGTCCCTGTCCTTCTACGGCATGAGCACCTTCGAAGGCCCGATGATGTCGATCAAGACCGTCAATGCCTTGAGCCACTACACCGACTGGACCGTGGGCCATGTGCACTCGGGCGCCCTGGGCTGGGTCGGCCTGGTCACGATGGGCAGCATGTATTACCTGATACCGCGGCTGTTCGGCCAGAAGCAGATGTACAGCGTCAAGGCGATCGAAATCCACTTCTGGACCGCCACCATCGGTATCGTGGTCTATATCGCGGCGATGTGGATCGCTGGCGTTATGCAGGGTCTGATGTGGCGCGCCGTGAATCCGGACGGCACCCTGACCTATACCTTCGTGGAAGGCGTCAAGGCAACCTTTCCTTTCTATTTGCTGCGCCTGTTGGGTGGCCTGCTCTATCTCGTCGGCATGTTGATCATGTTATGGAACACATTCAAGACGGCTACCGCCGGACGGGCCGTGAGCGTCAACATTCCACCCGTGGCCGCGGCGCAGGCCTGAGAAAGCAAACAGTATGGCAAAAGACACCTCGACCTCCGGTCTGTCACACGAAAAAATCGAGACCAACAACTTCTTGATGATTGTTCTCATCCTGCTGGTTCTGCTGGTGGGCGGAATGGTCGAAATCGTTCCGTTATTCTTCCAGAAGTCAACCACCGAACCGATCAAGGGCATCCTGCCGTACACCGCGCTGCAACTAGCGGGCCGCGACGTGTATGTGCGCGAAGGCTGCTACAACTGCCACTCGCAAATGATCCGGCCGCTGCGCGCCGAGACGCTGCGTTACGGCCACTACTCGGTTGCCGGTGAGTCGGTGTATGACCATCCGTTCCAGTGGGGCAGCAAACGCACCGGACCCGATCTGGCACGCGTCGGCGGCAAATACAGCGACGACTGGCACCGCATCCACCTGATCAATCCGCGCGATCTGGTGCCCGAGTCCAACATGCCGGCCTACCCCTGGCTGGAAAAGAACCGCGTCGACGCAGTGTCCATGCCGGCGCACATGAAAGCGCTGCGAACGGCAGGCGTGCCGTATACCGACGAGCAGATTGCCAAGGCGTCCGATGAGGTCAAGGGCAAGACCGAGATGGAGGCCACCATCGCGTTTTTGCAGGTGTTGGGCCTGGCGCTCAAATAGGAACCAGTCCGAAGGAGATCATGCAATGGATGTCAATACCTTGCGTTCCATAACCACCGTGGCCGCGTTGGTGGTGTTCTTGTGCATCGTGTTTTGGGCCTGGTCCAAACGCCGCGACGCCGATTTTGAGCAAGCCGCGCACTTGCCTTTCGAGCAGGACTGATCGGGATCGAAAATGAGTGACTTTACAAGCGGTTTCTGGTCGATCTACGTCGCGGCAATCACGCTGGTAAGCATCGTGGCCTGTCTGCTGCTGCTCTGGTTCAGCGGCGAGGCCCGAGCCATGACCGCCAACGACAACACCACCGGCCATATCTGGGACGGCGACCTGCGTGAAATGAATAACCCGCTGCCGCGCTGGTGGGTGTGGTTGTTCATCATCACGGTGGTCTTCTCACTGGCCTACCTGGCGCTGTATCCCGGGCTCGGCAACTATGCCGGCAAGCTGGGCTGGACGTCGATCGGCCAGCACACGGCGGAAATGGAGAAAGGCGAGAAAGAGGTGGCGCCGCTGTACGCAAAGTTCACCGCGATGAAGCCGCAAGATGTGTCGAGAGACGCCCAGGCGATGGCCATCGGCGAACGCTTGTTCATGAACAACTGTGCCCAATGCCACGGCTCGGACGCCCGTGGCAGCAAGGGTTTCCCAAATTTGACCGATGGCGACTGGATGCACGGCGGCGCGCCGGAAAAGATACTGGAGACCATCACCAAGGGCCGGATTGGCAACATGCCGCCGCAGGCGGCCGCGGTAGGCACGCCCGACGACGTGAAAAACGTCGCGCATTATGTGCTGAGTATGTCCGGCAGCCCGCACGATTCACTGCGGGCGTCGCTGGGCCGCCCGAAGTTTGCCGTCTGCGCGGCTTGTCACGGCATGGACGGCAAAGGCAACCCGGCGCTCGGCGCGCCCAACCTGAGCGATGACACCTGGTTGCACGGTTATGGCGAGAACGCGATCATCGCGATGGTCAACAACGGCAAGGTCAACCAGATGCCGGCGCAGGCCGACAAGCTGAGCGCAGCGCAGATCCAGGTGCTCGCGGCCTATGTCTGGGGGCTCTCCAACAAGACCGCCGGCGCGGCGAATTGAGCCATAAGTTCACGCGCAAACCTGTTGTTGACTGCATCACATGACGGGACGCAAGGTAATTCCTATTTTTGCCGCGGACCCGGAGCTGATTTCGCTGCGCGAAGCGCAAGAAAAGATCTATCCACGCAGCGTATCCGGTTTTTTCTCCAATTGGCGCTGGGGCCTGGTGTTCCTGACCCAGGTGATCTTTTACGGTCTGCCCTGGCTCGAGTGGGGCCAGCGCCAGGCGGTGCTGTTCGATCTCGGCGCACGGCGCTTTTACATTTTCAACCTGGTTCTTTATCCGCAGGACTTCATCTACCTGGCCGGCATTCTGGTGATTTCGGCACTGGCGCTGTTTCTATTCACGGCTGTCGCCGGTCGCCTGTGGTGCGGTTATGCCTGCCCGCAAACGGTGTACACGGAAATATTCCTGTGGATCGAGAAGAAGCTCGAAGGTGACCGCTCGGCCCGGATGCGCCGCGACGCGGCGCCGTGGTCGATGGACAGGTTGGTGCGCAAGAGTGGCAAACATCTGGTGTGGCTGCTGGTCGCCTTGTGGACCGGGTTCACCTTTGTCGGTTACTTCACGCCGATCAAGGAACTGGGTCTGGAGTTTATCCAGTTGCGCATGTCGTCCTGGGAAGTGTTCTGGACCATCTTCTACGGCTTTGCCACCTATGGCAACGCCGGATTCATGCGCGAGCAGGTCTGCATACACATGTGCCCGTATGCCCGGTTTCAGAGCGCCATGTTTGACAAAGACACGCTTATCGTGACCTACGACGAACAACGCGGCGAGCCGCGTGGCGCGCGTTCGCGCAAGGCGGATCCGGCGTTGCTCAATCTGGGCGCTTGCGTGGATTGCAGCCTGTGTGTGCAGGTTTGCCCAACCGGCATCGACATTCGCAAAGGCCTGCAATACGAATGTATCGGTTGCGGCGCTTGTGCCGATGTTTGCGACACCGTGATGGACAAGATGGGTTACGCGCCGGGCCTGATCAAATACTCGACCCAGAACGCGGTCAGCCAGCACTGGACCAAGTCCCAGACCTTGCGCCACGTATTGCGGCCACGGGTTCTGGTGTATGCCGGCATACTGGGCGGGGTGACCCTTGCCATGGCGATCAGCCTGGCATTGCGCTCGCCGTTCAAGGTCGACGTGGTACGCGACCGCGGCGCGCTGGCGCGTATTGTTGCCGGCGGCAACATCGAGAATGTCTACCGGCTGCAGGTAATGAATGCCACCGAGTCGAGCCAGCGCTACAGGATAGCTGTCTCGGGATTGCCGGGTCTGGCGCTCAGGTCCGACGACACCGTGGCGGTCGAGGCGACTCAGTCGCGCTGGATTGCGGTGCGGGTGCAAGTGCCGCCCGAGGCGGCAACACCTGGATCGCATCCGATTCATTTCGACATCGAGGCGATCGACGCGCCGGGCCGTGTCAGCGAGAAGTCGATATTCCTGATCCCGCGTTAAGGAGCTGCCATGCCTGATTACGACCCTGAACCAATCCCGCCATGGTGGAAATTTGGCTATCTCTGGCTGGTCATCGCTGGCCCGGCGGTGGTGGTTGTGGCCAGCTTTGTCACGCTGTATCTGGCCATTGCGCACCCTGACCCATTGGTGACGCCGGACTATTACCGCAAGGGCATCGAGATCAACAAGACGCTGGGCAACTCCGCCGCCAGCCTGGCCCCTGCAGTGCAGGGCCGCAACCACGCGGCGACCGGAGTTGTTCCTCCTGGGCCGGGTGTGGCCAAACCCTGAACCCGGTTTTTTGAACTTCAGCGGGAGTTACGATGTTGTCACAGAGATGGATGTGGATCGTATGGCCGGCGTTTTTGGTCGCCGGCGTCCTGGAGGCGCTGGTTTTTGCGCTGGTTGATCCGCAGGATTTGCACTGGTTCGGGCAACCGCTGGCCTTGTCACGGCAAGCGGTTTATACGCTGGCCTTTTTTGTATTCTGGGCCGTCACCATGATTTCCAGCGCTCTGACGGCCTTGTTGGCGATGTCGCCGATCG
>JANNGR010000546.1:0-10292 GCA_031403955.1 Betaproteobacteria bacterium | reverse complement strand
AAATGCGGCTTCGTCGCTGGCCAGGTAAAGCGCCGCGTTGGCTACGTCCAGCGCGGTTGAAAACCGGCCCAGCGGAATGGTGGACAGAAATTTTGCGCGCCGTGCCGCATCCAGCGGACCACCGGCAAACTCGACCGACAGGCCGGTGTCGGGATTGAAAACCGGGTTGATGCAGTTGACGCGAATATTGTCCGGACCAAGTTCCGCCGCCAATGATTTGGACAGTGTGATCGCCGCACCCTTGGAGGCGTTGTACCAGGTCAGACCCGGCCGAGGCCGCACGCCGGCGGTGGAAGCGATGGTGATGAAGCTGCCGCCGCCCTGGGCGCGGAATACCGGCGTGGCATGCAGCGTGGCGAGGTACAGGCTTTTGACGTTGACGGCAAAACATTTGTCGAACTCGTCTTCGCTCACCTCCAGCGCCGGGCGATTGCGGTGCGTCCAGCCGGCGTTGTTGACCATCACATCGAGCCGTCCGTAACGCTGCAGCGCCGCCGCCACCAGGGCCTGCATGTCGGCGGACCTGGTTACGTCAGCGGCGAAAAAAACGGCTTGGCCACCGGCTGCGCGGATACCGGCAGCCACCTTCTCGCCCAGGCTCGCATCGATGTCATTCACCACCACCCTGGCGCCCTCAGCCGCCAGGCGTTGCGCAATTCCCGCGCCGATGCCACTGCCGGACCCGGTCACGATGATCGCTTTGTCTAACAAGCGCATGTTTGTTCCTTGGTTGACAGACGCATCAGCAGCCGGCCGCGTTCCGCCGCGCTGAGTTTGGCCCATACGGTATTCATGCACTGTCGTGCCGCTTGCACCGCGGTATTGATGTCGTTGGCATCGCCGCGCTGTATTTCTTCGAACGCCTGACCGTCCGAGGGATCGAGGACCGGGATCATCCGGCCGGACGAGGATGGTACCGACGCGTTGGCTATGTAGTTAAGTTGCATGCGGCGATTTTGCCGCAGTTACATCAACGTCACTTCCACGCGCCGCGCCTCATTGGCCGGGCCATCCGCGGCGGTCTGCTCAGGCTTCCTGAGTTCAACCTTGTCCTCGGAAATGCCGGACGCCTTAAGCAGATCGCGCACCGCGAGCGCCCGCTGTTTGGCCAGTTCGGCGTTCTTGGTCGGGTCGCCGCTGGCATCGTGGTAGCCGCTGATAACCGCCTTCTTGCCACCCATCACGGCCTTGATGATTTCGCTCAAGGCTTCGGTGCCGCCCGCGGCCGGCTCTGCCTTAGCCGAGGCAAAGTAGAACTTGACAACGCCGTTATCGACTTTGACCGAGGCCGCATCGGCAGCCGGAGCCGCCGCCGCAGTGGGTGCGGAAACCGCTGGCGCGGCCGCGACTGGCATGGCGGCCTTCGTCCCATGGATCTGCATCACCAGCGGCACGATCAGCAATGCCACGATGTTGATGATCTTGATCAGCGGGTTCACTGCCGGCCCGGCCGTGTCCTTGTAGGGGTCACCAACGGTGTCGCCTGTAACCGCCGCCTTGTGGGTTTCAGAGCCCTTGCCGCCGTGGTGACCGTCTTCGATGTACTTCTTGGCGTTGTCCCACGCGCCGCCACCGGTGCACATGGAAATGGCCACGAACAGGCCAGTCACGATGGTGCCCATCAACAAACCACCCAGGGCGGCTGGCCCGAGTATCAGTCCGACCAGAATCGGTACCACTACCGGCAGCAGCGACGGAATCATCATTTCCTTGATGGCAGCGGTGGTCAACATGTCAACTGCCTTGCCATATTCCGGCTTGGCCGTGCCCTCCATGATGCCCTTTATCTCGCGGAACTGGCGTCGCACTTCGACCACCACCGAACCCGCGGCGCGGCCGACGGCTTCCATCGCCATGGCGCCAAACAGGTAGGGAATCAAGCCGCCGATAAACAGGCCAATAATCACCATCGGGTCGCTCAAGTCGAAACTGATCGCCTTGCCATAGGCCTCCAGCTTGTGGGTGTAGTCCGCGAACAGCACCAGCGCCGCCAATCCGGCCGAACCAATGGCGTACCCCTTGGTCACTGCCTTGGTGGTGTTGCCGACCGCGTCCAGCGGGTCGGTAATGTCGCGCACGCTTTTGGGCATTTCCGACATTTCCGCGATGCCGCCAGCGTTGTCGGTGATCGGGCCGTAGGCGTCCAGCGCGACGACGATGCCGGCCATGCTCAGCATAGAGGTCGCCGCAATAGCGATGCCGTACAGGCCCGCCATCTTGAACGCAACCCAGATTGCCGCACAGACAAAGATTACCGGCCAGGCGGTGGAGCGCATCGAGACGCCCAGACCGGCGATGATGTTGGTGCCGTGGCCGGTAGTGGAGGCTTGTGCGATATGCTGCACCGGAGCGTATTGCGTGCCGGTGTAATACTCGGTTATCCACACCAGTGCGGCGGTTAATACCAGGCCCACCGCGCAAGCACCGAACAAGCGCATTTGCGCTCCGGTACCGCCCAAGGCGTTGTCGGCGATGATCGATTGCGTCACGAAATAGAACGCGATCAGCGACAGCACACCCGCAACCGCCAGTCCCTTGTACAGCGCCGGCATCACGTTTTTCATGCCCGGGGAGGCCTTGACAAAAAAGCAGCCGATGATGGATGCCACGATCGACACCGCGCCTAGCGCCAGCGGATAAACCACCATACTGCTGCCGGCACCGGAAACCAGCAAAGCGCCCAGCACCATGGTGGCGATCAGGGTGACGGCGTAGGTCTCAAACAGGTCGGCCGCCATGCCGGCACAGTCACCCACGTTGTCACCCACGTTGTCGGCGATCACTGCCGGGTTGCGCGGGTCGTCTTCGGGTATGCCGGCCTCCACTTTGCCAACCAGGTCGGCGCCAACGTCGGCGCCCTTGGTAAAAATGCCTCCGCCCAGCCGCGCGAAGATCGAAATCAAGGATGAGCCGAACGCGAAACCGATCAGAGGGTTTAGCTTGTTGGCCGTCGCCACCCCGTCAGGCACCAGAAACCAGTAGAACGCGGTAACGCCCAGCAGGCCAAGGCCCACCACCAGCATGCCGGTAATCGCACCACCGCGAAACGCCACGTCCAGAGCCGGGCCAATACCCCGGGTAGCGGCTTGCGCGGTGCGCACATTGGCACGCACCGAAACATTCATCCCGATAAATCCGCAAGCGCCAGACAACACGGCTCCGATGATGAAACCCAGGGCGCTCAATGTGTCGAGAAACAAGCCGATCAGGATTGCCAGCACGACTCCCACCATGGCAATGGTTTTGTACTGGCGCGCCAGGTAAGCAGACGCTCCGGTCTGAATCGCCGATGCAATTTCCTGCATTCGGGCGTTGCCTGCGTCCTGGGAAAGAATCCAGCTGCGCGCCCAAAAGCCGTAAACCACGGCAATCAGGCCGCAAACGAGTGCCATTACCAGCACCGAATTGCCCGTCATAGTCATCACTCCTAATTAATTGGGGACAACACGTGCCGGCAGGCGGCTGCGGCTTGTCCCGCAAAGTCCGAAGACTTCGGTTTCGCTTAAGGGGGCATAACGCAAGCGGAGCCCCCGCTGCGTTGCTTCCTCGTGCGTCCCGATCAGGAGTCGATTGGCCAACGCCGGAACTGTAAAGCAAAAATGCCGGTTTTCTGGCCGCGCAAGTGGCGCGTCGGTAAAATCAGGGTTAATACTGATCGACCTCTCAACCCCTGCAACAAGCGGAGCCTTCACCATGTCACTGGACAATGTCACCCCCGGAAAAAACGTGCCCGACGCGTTCAATGTGATCATCGAAATACCAATGAACGCCGACCCGGTGAAGTACGAAGTGGACAAGGCGTCGGGTGCCATATTCGTGGACCGTTTCATGAGCACGTCGATGCACTACCCGACCAATTACGGTTATGTACCCAAGACCATCAGTGGTGACGGTGACCCGGTGGATGTGCTGGTGATTACTCCGGTGCCGCTGATTCCGGGCGTGGTCGTGACCTGTCGCCCGATTGGCATACTGAAGATGGAAGACGAGGCCGGTGAAGACGGCAAGGTTCTGGCGGTGCCGGTGGACAAGATTCTGTCAATTTACAGCCAGTGGCAAAAGCCGGAAGACTTGAATCCCTTGCGCCTGAAGACCATCGCGCACTTCTTTGAACACTACAAAGACCTGGAAGTCGGCAAGTGGGTAAAGATTGTCGGTTGGGAAGGCGTCGATTCAGCGCGCAAGGAAATCATGGACGGAATCGCCAACTACAACAAGCAGCAGGCCTGAGGCAGTTGGCATGGGTCAGCGATGCGGATCCGGAAAGATGACTGCATGCAGGCCGCGCTTGCGCTCGAATCGCTTCCATTGGCCTTCGGGTTGCGCCAGGCGGTCGGCGATGGCCCACCAGGCACTCGGATTGAGACCCAGGCCTACATGGCTGGCCAGTACTTCGATGTTCTCGGTGTGCGGGTTTCTCCTGCAAGGCGCCTGAAGGCTGGCTTGCCAGGCGACGATGCCGTCGGTGCGCGAAAACACCGAAGTGGTTGGCATTAATGGCGCGGCCGGCAAATCGTACCGGGCTGATTCACGCTCGACATCGCGGCCGCTGGTGAGTTCGTAAAGGCGCCAGGCATTGGTGCTTTTGTGGGACCCGGCAAACGGTGCGCCAAGCGTGATGACGCTGCGCACATGGTCCGGCATTTCCTTGGCCAGCTCCCTGGCATAGATGCCACCCAGGCTCCAGCCAATCAGGCTGACTCGCCTGCCGGTAGCGGTCACCGTTTCCTGCACTTGTGTTTTGGCACCGTTCAGCACTCCGGCGCGTGGACCAAAGTTGAATCCCTGGTTCCAGCCTGAAACCCCGTAACCCAGGCGCCCGAGATAGGTACGCAACGCGGCAGTCGACGCGTCGCTGGCGGACAGCCCGGGAAACACGATGACTGAATGCCCGTCGCCGGCGGGCGCCCGGCGCAAAGTGAACCAGCATGGAACAAGCGCGCCAAATTCCCAAAATGCCCGCAACTCCAGGGCCAGGAGCCAGGCGCTGGGTGCTGCAGGATAGTTGCCGGCCGGGTGTTTCCTGGCCATCTACCCGCCCTTGTTGGCCAGGCCCAGACGTTCAA
Organism: Betaproteobacteria bacterium; assembly: GCA_031403955.1. Classification (GTDB taxonomy): domain Bacteria; phylum Pseudomonadota; class Gammaproteobacteria; order Burkholderiales; family Burkholderiaceae_C; genus CAISIP01. The sequence goes on along the minus strand of JANNGR010000546.1, from coordinate 5,226 downwards.
TGGTGGCCTTCTCGGACACGAAACTGTCACGTGCGAACTTGGTGTAGGCATCGGTGTTCATATAGATCACCGACTGGTCGTATTTCTCAAAAATGGCCAAGACGGACGGGTCGTCCAGCGTCTTGCGAAAACCGTCGTGCAAGGTCTTGACAACCGCCGGGTCCATGCCCTTGGGACCGCAGACTCCAAACGGCGAATCGGACACGGTCTGGAAGCCCAGTTCATCGAGCGTTGGCACATTGGGCCAGCGTTTGGTGCGCTTGCTGCCGTAGGTGGCCAGCAGCCGTAACTTGCCGGCGTCCACGTGTGGGCCCCAACCCGTGGCGTCGCTGGCGGCCATGATATGACCGCCCAGCACCGCCTGCATATTTTCAGCGTTGCCCTTGAACGGAACATGGGTCAGTTTTATCCCGGCCCGCTGCGCAAACTCTTCCACCGCCAGGTGCGGGCTGGTGCCGGCGCCGGTCGAGCCGTAAGTCAATTTTTCGGGGTTGGCCTTGGCATAAGCCACCAGGTCCTTGATGCTCTTTAGCGGCGAATCCGCCGGTACCACCAGACCGAAGGTGTAGCCGGTCAGGCAGGCAATCCAGGTGAAGTCCTTGAGTGTGTCGAACTGGGTTTTTTGCATGTGCGGGAAACGGAACACGCCGTGCGGCAACTGGGACAACGTGTAGCCATCGGGCCTGGCGTTGACCAGTTCATTGGCGCCAAGCATGCCACCGGCGCCAGGTTTGTTCTCGATGATGATTGCCTGCCCAAGGGCCTTGCCAGCGCTCTCGGCAATCGCCCGCATGACCACATCCGTGGAGCCGCCAGCCGGCCAGGGGCAGATGTATTTGATCGGGCGTGCTGGAAAGCCCTGCGCGCGCACCAGTGATGGCATGCTGACGGTAGCGGATGCGGTGGCGCAGGCGGCCAGGAAAATGCGACGGCTGGTACGGTGGATCATCTGGAGTTCCTTTCTTTGTCCGGTTGGGAGCATTCTAGGCAGGCCGATAGGCAACGCACCTCGGGTCGCGTGGGTTGACGCGGTCCTGAGTCGCGCCAGAGACTCCGCAAGGAGTTGCGGTGTTTGCATAATTTGCCCTTCCTGTTTCCACCACAAACCATATTTTTGGAACCATTCATGACCCTCAAACTCTGTGGCTTTGCGGCCAGCAACTACTACAACCAGATCAAGTTGCAACTGCTGGAGAAGCAGGTGCCATTTGAAGAGGAACTGGTTCTTACCGGCACCATGGAGCCGCGGCTGGTGGACCGTTCGCCGATGGGCAAGGTGCCGTTTCTCGACACAGGCCGGGCCTGCATCTCGGAATCGATGGCCTGCTCCGAATACATCGAAGCGGCTTATCCTGATCATCCCTTGTTGCCTTCCGATCCGAGTGCCGCAGCCAAAGTACGCGAGCTCGTCGTGTATATCGAACTGCACCTTGAACTGGTTGCGCGGGAGTTGTATCCGGAAGCCTTTTTTGGCGGCAAGGTCAGCGATGAAACAAAACAACGGGCGCGCAAACTGCTCAACCGCGGCGCCGCGGCTTTCGCCAAATTGGCGCGCTTTTCACCTTATGTGGCGGGCGACCGGTTCACGCTTGCGGATTGCGCGGCGATTGTGCATTTGCCCATCGTATCGGGTGCCTGCAAGATGATATTTGGTGCAGACCTGCTGGCGGCGCTTCCGGTGAAAGACTATCTGAAAGCGATGGGAGAGCGGGCCACGGTACGCCAGGTCAACGAAGACCGCAAGGTCGACACGCAGCGCCTGCTGGCGGCGCTGCCCGGCAAAAGCCAATAACCGCACGCTGCGCCGGGGCTCAACGGGCCCCGGTCTTGAATGGGTTGCGCAACTCCAGTTCTTGCATGTAGTTGTCAATTCCGCTGCCTTCGCGCTGCAGAAACTTCTGCACCGCGTCGGCAAACCCTGGATGGGCCAGCCAGTGCGCGCTGGTGGTTTTGACCGGCAACAGGGCGCGCGCCATTTTGTGTTCTCCTTGCGCCCCGCCTTCAAAGCGCTGGTAGCCGTGCGTGATGCACCACTCCAGTGGCCGGTAATAACAAGCTTCAAAGTGCAGGCAGTCGACCCGCTCCAACGCTCCCCAGTAGCGCCCATAGGCGACCGGCCCGCTTGAGCCAGCGCAAGCAGTGTCATTGACCGCGATCAAACTTGCCGCGAGCGGCATTCCGGCGCGTTCGGCGATGAATAACAGCCAGTTGTGCGCCATGTGGCGCGCCATGCGATGGAAGAAATCGCGGCTCAGATAGGGCCTGTTCCCGTGCTCGTAGTAGGTGCGTTCGTAGCAGCGATAAAAAAAATCCCAATCCCTGGCGTCGATGTCGTGGCCCAGCGAGCAGCGGAAAGTGACGCCGGCTTGGGCCACTTTGCGGCGTTCCTGACGAATTTTTTTGCGTTTGTCCTGGCTTAACGACTCGAGAAAATGGTCGAAATCCCGGTAACCAGGCGATTGATTGGTCCAGTGGAACTGCACGCCGTGGCGCAGCATTAGGCCGGCGGCGCTGCAGGCGGCGACATCGGCATCACTGGCAAACAACACATGCAGCGACGATAGACCCGCGTCGGTGCACCAGGCGATCAATGCCCGCGCCAAGGCCAGGCGCGCCGCGTCATCACGACACAGCAGCCGGGCCCCGGGTACCGGCGTGAACGGCGGCGCTACCAGGGCTTTCGGGTAATAGTGCATGCCATGCTGGTGGTAGGCGTTGGCCCAGGCATGGTCAAACACATATTCGCCGTAGGAATGGTCTTTCAGGTAAAGCGCGCAGGCGCCGTGTAATTCGCTTTGCCCCGAACTGGCGTGCGCGTTGGTCCGCCACAAGGTGACATAACGGGCCGTCCAGCCGGTCTTGGGCGACGCGCTGGCGCTCTCGAACATGGCGGCAAGGTACTCGTGGCGCATGAACGGGTTGGCGTCTGCCTGCAACGCGAGCAGCCCGTTCCAGGCGGCGGGGTCGACGTCGAGCGGGGAGTCAAGCACCGCGATGCCATAATTAACTTCGCTCACGCCAGACTTCGCCCAGGTTGCGCCATCAGCGGCGGCTGGTGCATGTGCTGGCTGGCGGCAACTGGATCAGCCCTTACGACGGATTGTGTTTTCATGCATCTCAAAATCTGTGTGGCTCAACTCAATTTTGTAGTGGGTGACCTGGGCGGCAACGCGCGGAAAATTATCGATGCCGCCCACACCGCGTATGCCGATGGCGCGCGGCTGATGCTCACCCCCGAGTTGTCGATATGTGGCTATGCGGCTGAAGACCTTTTTTTGCGCCCGGCGTTTATTGCGGCCTGTGATGATGCCGTGAAAACAGTGGTGCGCGAACTTGCAGGGTTAAGGGACATGAGTGTCGTGGTCGGGCACCCGACCGGTGGTGACAGCCGTACCAGGTCGGTGGCGATCCAAAGCCGCTTCAATGCGGCCAGCGTGATTCGCGAGGGCCGGGTGGTGGACACCTATGCCAAGCGGGAGTTGCCCAACTACCAGGTGTTCGACGAGCGGCGGTATTTCACCCCTGGCAACGTGGTCTGTGTGTTTGAAGCCGGCGAGGGAGCGCATAAATTGCGGGTTGGCCTGCTGATCTGCGAGGACGCGTGGCATGAAGAGCCAGCGCGGCTGGCCAAGGACGCCGGGGCGCAATTGCTGGCCGTCATCAACGCTTCACCGTTTCACATTGGCAAGGGCTACGAGCGCGAACAGACGATGCGCGAACGGGTGCTGAAGTGTGGCTTGCCGATGGTCTATGCGCACCTGGTGGGTGGCCAGGACGAGGTGGTGTTCGAAGGGCACTCGTTCGCGCTCAACGCCGACGGTGTACTGGCGGGGCGGGCGCTGAGTTTCCAGCAACAGCTATTTGGCGTAACCGCCACCCACACTACTCAACCGATTCAGTTGGCGGCGGATATTGAACCTGCGCGCGGCATTGAGGCCGATCTGTGGGACGCGTTGGTGTTGGGCGTGCGGGACTATCTCGGCAAGAATGGTTTCCCCGGAGCCATACTGGGCCTTTCGGGCGGTATCGATTCCGCATTGGTGCTGGCGATTGCGGTGGACGCGCTGGGCAAGGACCGGATACGTACGGTCATGATGCCGTCCGGGTACACAGCCGACATCAGCTGGATCGATGCGCGCGAAATGGCGGCCCGCATGGGTGTGCGCTACGACGAGATATCGATCATCCCGGAGTTTGAAGCCTTCAAGGCCTCACTCGCTTCTACGTTTGAAGGCCTGCCGGAGGATACGACCGAGGAAAACATCCAGGCCCGCATTCGCGGTACTTTGTTGATGGCGCTTTCCAACAAGTTCGGCTCTATTGTGCTGACCACCGGCAACAAGAGTGAACTCGCCACCGGATACTGTACTTTGTACGGCGACATGGCGGGCGGTTTTGCCGTAATCAAGGACCTGGCCAAGACCACGGTGTTTCGACTCGCCCGCTGGCGCAATACGCACGACCCGTACCACACCTGCTCCGAGCCAATCCCGCAACGCATCATTACCCGTCCACCGAGTGCGGAACTGCGAGCGAACCAGACCGACCAGGACAGCTTGCCGGCTTATGAGGTGCTGGACGCGATAGTCGAGCGTTATATGGAAAACGATGAGAGCATTGAATCCATCGTCGCTGGCGGTATCGACCGTGCCGATGTGGAACGGGTCACCAAGCTGATAAAAATCAACGAATACAAGCGCCGTCAGGCGCCGATCGGCATCCGGGTCACCCACCGCAGCTTTGGCAAGGACTGGCGTTACCCGATTACCAGCAAGTTTCGGCAGTGAGCCGCGCGCGGGCGGGTCCGATTGGCGCTATCCTCCGGGTACCGGGGTGCGTAATTTCAGGGGCAAATGCCGGTGCGACGCCCATCCGATCGGTAAGCACGCAATTGGAAAGACAAACTGAACATGAAGCAGATTACCGCCATCGTCAAACCATTCAAACTTGAAGAAGTCCGCGAGGCATTGGCGGAGTGTGGCGTGACGGGATTGACTGTGACCGAGGTCAAGGGTTTCGGTCGCCAGAAAGGCCATACCGAGTTGTACCGCGGTGCAGAATACGTGGTTGATTTCCTGCCCAAGGTCAAGGTTGAAGTGGTTGTCAAGACCGACGACGTCGATCGCTGCGTCGAGGCCATCGTGAAGGCGGCACGCACTGTAGATCTCGAAACCCCACGGCAGTTCAAGCACGTCTTTGAGCGTGCGCGTCTCGGCCTGCGGGATG
>JANNGR010000545.1:0-13899 GCA_031403955.1 Betaproteobacteria bacterium | reverse complement strand
CGCGTGTTGATCAGCCTGTTTCGCGTCGTGTAGGCGCGCGCCAAGCCGTAGTCAACACCAACCCACTAAATTGGAGTGCTAATGCGTATCTGGAAACAGGCGGTCTCGATCGAAGAACTCACCACCATCCATTTGGCAACCGCCGTCGCGCATCTGGGTATCGAATTTCTGGAAGTCGGCGACAACTTCATCCGCGCTCGCGTACCGGTTGACCAGCGCACCCTGCAGCCATACGGGCTGTTGCATGGCGGTGTGTCGGTGGTGCTGGCCGAGACGCTGGGCTCATGTGGTGCCGCCTACGCGGCGCCGGTTGGCCATCGCTGTGTCGGACTGGATATCAATGCCAACCACCTAAAAGGCGCTACCAGTGGCTGGGTCACCGGCATCACGCGCCCGGTGCATATCGGTCGCAGCACCCAGGTGTGGCAGGTCGATTTGACCAACGACGCCGGTGATCTGACCTGCGTGTCGCGTATCACGATGGCGGTGCTGGCGCCGCGCTGACGACCACTCAGGCAGCTGGTACGACGCTTATTCTTCGCCCGATCGTGCCAGTCGCTCGCTCTTCCAGTACACGTCGTCGCCGGCCGTTCCGTCGGTCCGGTAACGATTGAGCACCCGCGCCAGTACAAACAACAGGTCGCTCAGGCGGTTCAGGTACTGGCGCGGTGTGTCTTTTAGCGCCTCTTGCCCCTCCAGGGCAACCACGGCGCGCTCGGCCCGGCGCGCCACGGTGCGGCATACATGTGCCAACGAAGCCGCGCGCGAGCCGGCCGGCAGGATGAACTCCTGCAGGCGCGGCAATCGTTGGTTGTGTTCGGCCAGCGCCTGGTCCAGCGCCAATACGGCCTCGGGTTTGAGCAGTTCATAGCCGGGAATCGACAACTCGCCGCCCAGGTTGAATAGCTGGTGCTGGATTTCGACCAGCAAGTCAGACACGCCAGCCGGCATGGCTTCACACAACAACACACCAATGCTGGAGTTGAGTTCGTCCACGTCGCCCATGGCATGCACCCGCAGGCTGTCCTTGGATATCCGGGTGTTGTCACCCAGCCCGGTGCTACCGTCGTCACCGGTGCGGGTCGCGATTTGAGTCAGGCGCTGGCCCATGGTCAGGCCTCCAGCCAAACCAACCCAGGAGCACAACGCGCCCCCGAGCAGTCCAACGAACGAATGTGATGGCGGTTCATAACTTCTCCTTGGTGGCGCTATTGTCGCGCCTATGGAACGTAACCAATACGCAAGCTCAGGCTGAACCCGCCTTGCGGCGGATGCGCGATTTGCAGCGTGGCCTGGTGTTTTTGCGCCACCACCTGCACCAGCGCCAGGCCCAGGCCGTGTCCCTGACCGGCGCGCTCACCCTGGCTGTAACGCTGGCTCAGGCGGGGCATTCCATCGGGTGCAAAACCTCGGCCCTGGTCGTGCACGGTCAAGGCGTAGCCGTCTGGCAGCGCATCCAGCGACAGTGTCACCACGCCGGCGGGCGGCCCGTGGCGCAGCGCGTTCCAGCCCAGATTGAGCAATGCACGCTGCAGCAGCCTGGCGTCGCCGCGCACCGGTGCGGCGTCAAGCGCGCAGCGGCGCTCGACGCGCGCACCGCTGCGCTGGGCGTCTTCCCAAAGATCGTCCGCGCTCTGGTGTAACACCTGCACCAGGTCAATCTCGGTGAATCGGTTCGGGTCGATCGCCTGCGCGCGGCCCATCAAAAGGAACTGCTCGGTCAGGTCGAGCGAGCGGCGCGCGCAGTCGTCGATGCGCGCCAGCATGGCGGCGTGTCCAGCCGCGCTGTGGACGCGCAACTGTTCGGCCAGTGCACGCAAAGAAACCAGTGGCGAACGCAAGTCATGTGCCAGATGCCGCATCATGTCTTCTCGGTACTGCCGGCCTTCGGGCGTGCCGGTGTCGGCCACGATCGCATCCGCAATCTTGTCAACCGCCTGCGTGATGGCCGCGATCCGGGTTTCCACCGGATCAAGGAAACCGCCGCGTGCAACTGCCGTCGCGCTGTTTGCTGCCGATCCCGTCAGCGCCGCAATCCGTATCGTCTCGCGCGCCATGGCATGCAGACTGGCTTCCAGGCGGCGCCAGCTCCACAACGGGTAAGCCAGCGCGATGACCGCCATCGGCGCAGCCGGTGGCCACCACAGCCCCCACAACGCAAACCCAGCCCAGGCCGCCAACAAGGCAGCCACACACGCGCACACGCTCATGGCCAGTGCAACGCGTGGCGAAGTAAGCAGCATGACCAGCAGCACGACCACCAGCAACGCCAGGGAAAGCGCCAGACGCGTCGATGGCCCAAGCGGTTGCGGCGACCGGCCAGCGCGCAAACCATCCAACACGTTGGCGACAAACTCGACGCCAGCCATGTTGCCATTGGCACCGGCCAATGGTGTCACCAGGTTGTCGCCCAGTCCGGTAGCCGTGGCACCTATCAGCACCACATTGCCACGCAGTTGCTGCGCCTTGATCCGGCCGTCGAGCAAATCCGCCACCGATCGGCGGGCAAAATGGCCGGCCGGCCCGGCGAATGGCACCAGCGCCGCCGCGGGTGGTGGCGCCAGCTCCGGTGCCGGGCTCGCGCCGGCTGGCTGCAGCAGCACCGCCGCCACATGTGCGTACCCGACGCCGGCTGCCGTTTCTATTGGCAGGTAACGCCGGCTGACGCCATCACTGTCGACCAGCGCCTGCGCATGGCCCAGGCGCGCGCGCGCGGCGATTTGCGGTATCGGCAACACCGCCATGGATGCCGCGGACGGCATGAATACCGGCAGCACGACACCGCCATGGCTGGCAATGGCAGCGGCGAGCCGGGTGTCAGCGCCGGCATCGTCGCGCTCGGGTTCAGACAGGATTATGTCCAGCAAGACCGGCCCCGACCCGGCCGCGGCCAGGCGTTCGACCACCTCTGCCAGCACATGACGCGACCAGGGCCAACGCCCGATTCGTGCCAGGCTGGTCTCGTCGATCGCCAGGATCAGAATGTCGCTTGCGGGCGCACGGGTGGACCAGGCAACACTGGTGTCATAAAACCAGTAATCGGCCCGATCCAGCCAGCCGCCACGCACGGCCGCCAGCAGCAGGCCCAACAGCAGCGTTGCCAACATGGCCCACTCACGCAGCAGTCGGCTCGCAACACCCGTCACGCGCGGCTCACAACATGGGCAGCAGTAGCAGCAACAACAGCCACCACGGGTGTTGTTGCGGCACCTCGAATCGCTGCACGGCCGACCACGGCCCGGCACCACCGTCTGCCAACACGATCTGGGTCCGCACATAATAGATGCCGGCCTTGGGACTGGGCAAAACCAGGCTCGCGCCGCTCACCACTTGGTCGTATGCGGTCGTCGAGAAATTGGCTTCGTGGGACAACTGGACCCGGTGGCTAAACCCGGCCGGCCCGGACCACGCCAGCCGCAAGCCGCCTTCACCCAGTTCTGGCGGCGCGATCATGGATGGCGCCAGCACAGTGAACCTGCCCGCGTCGCCGAACGGCCCGCGCGTGCCGTCCGGGCGTTGCGTCGCGACGCGCCAGTGGTACTGCCCCGGCGGCCAGGCCGTGTCGATGCTGACCCGGCTACCCACGACACCGGCGCGGTCCAGCAGCAGGTCGGTAAACCGGGCGTCACGCGCCACTTGCAGGTGGTAACCGGGGGCGCCCGGCAGCTCGGCCCAAACCAGTTGCGCGCCCGCCACGACACTGGCGCCCTCGGGTGGCGCAATTTGTAAAGGTGGCTCCGGCCGCGCCCGGATCGACACCATTACCTGGGTTTCGTTGCCTTCAAGCTCTTGCGCGTCGGCCGCGCGCACGCGCAAGTGGTAATCCCCATCCGGCAACCCGGTCAACAACCAGACCGGCGCGCTGGTTTTCACGTCTTGCAGCAACTGGGTGAATACGGCGTCAGCCGCCACCTGCCAGCGCCAGCCGACGGCACCTGCCATGGGCGCAATTTGCAACGGCTGCGCAATACGCTCGATGCGTTGCGGCAAGGTGGACAAATCCGGCCCACCCAGCAAGGGAACGACGGCACCGAAACGCCCGGCATCGGCACGCACGCCCTGGCCTTGCGCCACGCTGAGCGGGTCCGGCGCCGCACCGGTGACGACCACCTGACCCGCAAGCACCTCATGGCGGCTGACTTCGCCGTCCGCCGCCACCCGAAAACGCGTGCCGCGCACGGCGGTTACCACCCGCGGGGTGCGAATTTCAAACCGCGACGCGGGTGCCTTGAGCGGCGTCGCAGTGGTTTCGGCCGAACCACTTCGAAGCTCGATGCTGGTGGCGCGGATGCCGGTGCCCAGCGCCTCGCGCGAGACTCCCAGGCCAGCCTGCGTCATGGGTGCAAACACCACGATGGCGCCATCGGGCAGCCGCAACGTCAATGCTCCTTGGGCGCCGGTGTCAAAACTGTCGCCTGCCTTGAGCCGCATGCCAGCCGCCAACGGGCCGTTGCCGCCGGTGACGACACCGTTCACATACACCACTTCCGCCGGCAGTTCAGACCAGCGCAGCCAGTCCAGCGGAATACGCAACTGCGAGCCGGGACGCAGGCGCCGGTCGTTGGCGATTCGGTTCAGGCGTTTCAGCTCCGGCCAGCGCTCGGGAAGGTCCAGGTAACGCTGGCTGATACCGATCAGCGTGTCCCCCGGGCGGACTTCCAGCGCCAGTTCGTCCTGCGCTACAGCGCTGGTAAACAGTTGCGCCGCAACAACCAGCAACGGCAGCCAGCAGCGCAGCGGCTTAAGCAAGCGGCTCCAGCCGGTAACCGTGGGCATAGACCGACGTGATGCGCCAACCGTTGTCGGGCAAACGCAGCGCGTTGCGGAGTTGGCTCACGTGAATATCGAGCGTGCGCGTCTGGACCTGCGCATTCAGGCCCCAGACCGCCTCGAGCAGGTATTGGCGCGACAGCAGCCGCCCGGCATTACGAAACAGCACCAGCGCCAACTGAAACTGGCGCTGCGTAAGCTCAACAACTTCGCCGCGTAGTCTGGCAACATGGCTGGTCTGGTCGAACTCGTAGGGCGCCAGCGACAGCAGCCTGGTGCCGGTCAGATTGCCGGAGCGGCGATGCAACGCGTCCAGACGCGCCAGCAATTCCGCCGTGCGTGGTGGCTTGACCAGGAAATCATCCGCGCCGTGGCGCAGTGCCTCCACTACGTCCTGCTCGGCGTCACGGGCGGTAACCAAAATCACCGGAGTCGTATCCCCGCGCTGGCGTAGCTGGTCCAACACCTCGATACCCGACAGGTCGGGCAGGATCCAGTCCAGCACCAGCACGTCGAAGCTTTCATGCACGATCGCCTGCAGGAACCGCGCCCCGGTGGCGTAGACCTGGCAACTATGGCCGGCGCCTTGCACCGCATGGGCAATCTGGGCCGCATGGTCGGCGTCATCCTCGATTACCCCGACCCTCATACTTGCCGCCTTTTGGAGCTGGCGCATGTTGCATTGCCCCACCCTCTGCCGTTGTTGCGCGCAATTGCCATCGTGCGCCAGTTTACGACACCTGCTGCGCTGCCCAGGCCAAGCTCACGCGCCTGCACGCGCTGGCGTAAACTGCAAAACCACACTCGGAGAACATCCATGAACGCCCCAATCAGCCCCTCGAGCCTGTTGCCCCTGATCAACCAGCGCAATGTGCCACAGGCGCTGATCGACGCGCTGAAGGCCAGATTTGCCGAGCGCTGCTCGACCGCGCTGGTGGTGCGCGAACAACACGGGCGGGACGAATCCTCGTTTGAATCTCCGCCGCCGGCGGCCGTGGTATTTGCCGAAAACACGGCCGATGTGGCGGCTGTGGTGGCGCTGGCAGCCCAGTACAAGGTGCCGGTGATTCCATTTGGCGTCGGTTCTTCGCTGGAAGGTCATTTGCTGGCGGTGCAAGGCGGCATCAGCATCGATCTGGGTCGCATGAACCAGGTGCTGTCGATCAATGCGGAAGACCTGACCGTCACGGTGCAGCCGGGCGTGACCCGCAAGCAGCTAAATGAGGAGATAAAGAGCACCGGCTTGTTCTTTCCGATCGATCCGGGAGCCGACGCGTCGATTGGCGGCATGAGCGCCACGCGCGCCAGCGGTACCAACGCCGTGCGGTACGGCACCATGCGTGAAAACGTTCTTGCATTGGAGGTGGTGACGGCCGGCGCGGAAGTGATTCGCACCGGCACACGCGCCAAGAAATCATCGGCGGGTTATGACCTGACCCGTCTGATGGTGGGCAGCGAAGGCACGCTGGGCGTGATAACCGAAGTCACGCTCAAGCTCTACCCCTTGCCCGAAGCGGTGTCGGCGGCGGTTTGCTCCTTCCCCAGCATTGAGGCGGCCGTGCGCACCACGATCCAAGTGATCCAGATCGGCATACCGATCGCGCGCGTGGAGCTGCTTGACTGCAACACGGTGCGCATGGTGAATGCCTATGCCAAGCTCGGGCTGCGCGAGGAGCCGATGCTGCTGATGGAGTTTCACGGTTCACCCAGCGGCGTAAAGGAGCAAGTTGAACTGGTGCAGGAAATCGCCAGCGAACACGGCGGCAAAGCGTTCGAATGGGCCAGCACACCGGAGGAGCGCACCCGGCTGTGGACGGCGCGTCACAACGTCTATTTCGCGGCTCTGCAGTCACGGCCCGGCTGCCGGACAATCTCCACCGACACCTGCGTGCCAATTTCCCGTATGGCCGATTGCCTACTGGATTCGGTGGCCGAGGCCGATACCTCGGGTATTCCCTATTTCCTGGTCGGCCATGTGGGCGACGGCAACTTTCATTTTGGCTATCTGCTCGATCCGGCCCAACCGCAGGAACGCGAAACCGCCGAGAAGCTAAACCACCAGTTGGTCGCGCGCGCGTTGCGCCTGGGTGGCACCTGCACCGGCGAACACGGTGTCGGCCTGCACAAGATGGACTTCCTGGTGAGCGAGACCGGTGCCGGCGCGGTGGAAATGATGCGCACCATAAAACGCGCGCTCGATCCACACAACATAATGAATCCGGGCAAGATTTTTACGCTATAAGGCGAGCGTCGAGCCGCGCCACGCCACGCCACGGAGCCAATTACGGACTCTCCGCGATGGCCTTGGCCATGTATTCGATGCGTTTCTGGAAATCCACCACGGTGTCGGCGTAACGCAGCGCGATGGCCTGAAATTCGTCTTGTATTTCAATAAATGCGTCGACCATATCGGGGTCGAAATGGGCTGCCCGTTCCTGGAATATCCGTTGCACGGCGATATCGTGCGGCGCACCCTCGCGGTAGACGCGCTGACTGGTCAGCGCGTCGTAGGCGTCGGCAATTGCCATCACGCGGGCCGTTAACGGAATGTCCTCACCGGCCAGCCCCTGGGGATAACCGTACCCGTCCCAGCGCTCCTGGTGTGAATAGGCGATGTCCATGGCGGTGTCAAGAAATTCGCTGGAGACACCAGCGGCGCGTCTTATCTGCTCGATCGTTTTGCGCCCGAGCGCCGGATGGGTCTTGACGATCTCAAGCTCCTGCTCGGTCAACGGACCGGGCTTTAGCAAAATGCGGTCGGGCACACCCGAATTGCCAATGTCGTGCCACGGCGCGGCCCGGAACATTAGGCCGATCAGGTGGTCCGACATCCGAGCGGCATAGGCCGGCGAAGTCTTCAGCTTTTGCGCCAGCGCGCGAACATAGTGCTGGATGCGCAAGATGTGGTTGCCGGCCTCCCCCGGCTCTGCCGTGGATGCCAGCGCGAGAATAATCGCGTCCAGAACCTTGCCGAGGTCCTGCGCCGCCTCACCCTCATGTGACCGGTTCGAGTGGTTATCACCAGCCATGGCCGGAGCGCTGTGCACAGGTGCTGCGTGATCCAAGAAACTCTCCGCGATGGTGGTAGCCGCCCATGTTACGACGAGTTACACCAATTGGGGGTCATTTGTGTTCGGCCGCTGCCTCTTGCGCGGGCCGTTTTACAAAAGGGACGCGGTAAAGCCACAACGGCCGTCCGTCGGGCACGCTCAGGACCGCCTGGGCAGCGAGTTCGCGCGCCTCGAATTCCAGACTCACCAGCCAACTTCCGGTTCGCATTTCGGCGCTGGCCTTTGCAACCGCGCGCGACATGCTCTCGGGCCTTTGAAACAAATACACCAGGGCGTACGGACCCCAGTCAGCGCGCCAGATGTCACCCTGGCGAACCTGGGCCCAGGGGCAACGCAAGGCGCACCAGGCGCGCAGCGGCCAGCTCCACTCAATGCCGTGCAAACGCGCATCCGGATAAGCCGAACGCAGTGCCATCAGGCCGTGCCCAAGGCCACAACCGGCGTCCAGCAGCAGCGCGCCGCTCGGCAATGGCGCGCTGCTTGCCAGCGACTGCAATGCTTTGGCGGGGGTCGGAAACAAGGGCGCATCGCGCCAGGCATGCAAGGGGTAAATCAGCGCCAGCACCACCAGCAATGCCAACCAACTCCAGGGCGGAAAGACTGCGGCGCCGGAAATCGCCGCGGAGACCGGAAAACCAGCTGCAACAATCGCCTTTCGCCACCAACTGCCGGCCACCAGGCTGGTCGTGACGCCCAACGCCGACGCCAGCAACAGCGATAACGTCTGGGACCACCCGGCTTGCCCCAGCAACCAGTACAGCGCCCAGGCCCCGGCCCAGGCCAACAATGCCGGAGCCGGCCAGCGTATACGCGCCAACACAACCGGCTAACGCGTCGCGCCGTGACTGATTTTGTCAATCAGGCCATTGAGCTCTTCGAGCGAGCCGAACTGGATCGCCAGCTCGCCCATCTCCTGCATCCGGCCAGCGCGCTTGATCCGCTTCTTGACGCGCACTTCGACTTCGGCCGTCAACAGGTCGGACAACTCTTCCTCCAGTCGCTTCAGGTCGCGTGATTTTTCCTTCTTGGGCTTTGCCGATGTCAACGTGAATTCGGCGCTGAGTTTCTTGACCAGGCTCTCAGCCTCGCGCACCGACATCTTGCGCGCCGTGATCTGGGTCGCGGCGGTGATCTGGGACACCTTTTCCAATGCCAGCAAAGCGCGAGCGTGGCCCATCTCCAGGTCTCCGGCCATCAACATGGTTTGCACTGGCTCGGCCAGGTTGAGCAGCCGCAGCAGGTTGCTGGCGGCGCTGCGAGAACGTCCCACGGCCTGCGCCGCCTGTTCGTGAGTGAGCCCAAACTCCTTTACCAGCCGTTGCAGGCCTTGTGCCTCTTCCAAGGGGTTTAGGTCTTCGCGTTGCATGTTCTCGATCAACGCCATGGCCGCGGCGGCCTCGTTGCCGACGTCGCGCACCAGCACCGGTACGCTGTCCAACCCGGCCAGAGCGGCGGCACGAAATCGCCGTTCGCCGGCAATGATTTCGTACACCGGGCGGCCGCGACGGCTGTCGTCCACGCCAACCGAGGCGTTTTGTCCCAGCAGCTGGCGCATCCGTCGCAGCCCGTCCTGCTCTTCCAGGCGGCGTACCAGGATCGGCTGCATGATGCCTTGCGCCTTGATCGATTCAGCCAGCTCGTACAAGGCGCCCTCATCCATGCGGGTTCGTGGCTGGTACTGGCCCGGCACCATGTCGGTCAACAACAGCGAGGCTGGCAATCCAGGACTCGCCATGCTCCCCTCATTGAGCGAGATGGAAGCCCCACCCTGCGCGATTGGCCCAAGCAAGGCCTCCAGACCGCGGCCCAGTCCCTTGGGTTTTTTTGTCGCCATGTGAATCCTTTTATAAAACCTTGCAGGACGGACCGCGGTCGCGCAGCGGCAAGCTCGTTATCCAGTCCCCGCGTAATGGACGCATCCAGTCGTGTTGTTCAACCCGCCGGTAGCCGTGTTCAAGTTCCCAGCGGCTTTGCCAGTGGTCCGGGCCGGAGTTTTGCCAACCCGGCAGAAGAAACACCCTTGCAGTTCTCATGTGCTACCAATTAAATAGCATGTGAATGGGCCGGCCGCGGTCTTGTGGCTCTTCGTGGCCACAACATCAGAGCTTGGCAATACGCTCGACCATTTCATGCGCAAACGCCACGTAGGCCTGCGCGCCCTTGGACGATGCATCGAACACCACCCCCGGCAGGCCGTAACTGGGCGCTTCGGCGAGCCGCACATTGCGCGGAATCACGGTGTCGAATACCTTGTCGCCAAAGTGTGCTTTGAGTTGATCGCTGACCTGTTGTTGAAGCGTGATGCGGGGGTCGAACATGACCCGCAGCAAACCGATCACGGATAGCTCCTTGTTCATGTTGGCGCGCACCTGCCGAATGGTGTTGACCAGGTCTGTCAAGCCTTCCAGCGCAAAATATTCACACTGCATCGGCACGATCACCCCATGCGCGCAGCACAGGCCATTTAGCGTCAGCAAGGACAACGAAGGCGGGCAATCGATCAGAATGAAGTCGTAGTTTTTCAAGACTCCTGCCAGCGCTGCCTTCAACCGCTTTTCGCGGCGCTCGACCTCGACCAGTTCGACTTCGGCACCCGCCAATTCACGATTCGCCCCCAAAATGTCATAAGTACATCCCGCGCCGGCCAGCTTGTCGCTCGTAACCAGTGCCTCGGACACCGTGCTGGATTCAAGCAACACGTCGTAAATGCTGAACTTGAGTTGCCGCTTGTCCACGCCCGACCCCATGGTGGCGTTGCCCTGCGGGTCCAGATCGACCATCAAGACACGCTGCCCGGCTTTTGCCAACCCAGCGGCGAGGTTGACGGTGGTGGTGGTTTTGCCGACCCCGCCTTTTTGATTGGCAATGCAGAAAATCCTTGCCATGTGACGGCACCCTGCTGGTTGTGTGATGAAAGCTGCCGCCGGTCAGCGCGAAACCGCCAGCTTGATGCCAAAACCAATCAGGAACAGGCCCGCCAGCTTTTCAAGCGCTCGTGCAATAACCGGATTGGCCCGCATGCGCGCGGCCAGAAAATGCGTCATCAATACCACGCCAAGCCCATAGACAAATGTCAGTACGGCGATCGTCAGGGCCATGAAACCGAAGGTGGCAAGGCCCTGATGCCGGACCGGGTCGACAAACAGCGGGAAGAACGCCATGTAAAAGACGATCGCCTTGGGGTTGAGCATGGTGATCATGAAAGCCTGTCGCACATATTGTCCCGTGCGGATATGCAACACCGGCGCGTCGCCGGATTTGGCCAGCAGCATGCGGATGCCCAACCAGGCTAGATAAACCGCGCCCAGCCACTGAACGGCATGAAATGCAGCCGGGTATGCCGACAACAGCGCCGCGACACCCGCGACAGCCATCCACATCAACACCTGGTCGGCAACAATCACACCCAGCGTAGCAGCCAGCCCCCCCCGAATCTGGCCCTTGCCGGTGGATGTAATAAGCGCCAGATTACCGGGGCCGGGAATCAGCAGAAAAACGATGATCGCGATGACAAATGCACCGTAGTCCGCGACGCCAAACATGGGGATTTCCTTGGGAGTGAGCGTCAAGTTTACTTGCTTCGAACCACCCGCCGAGTCAGCATTCAATGCGCGCCGCGCCGCCGCATCCAGACCAGGCAACGTTGTGCGTCCAGCCCCGGCACGACGATTGGTTCCACGTGAAACACTTCAATCTGTTCCGGCAAATTAGCCAGTTCGTCATCCGGCCGTTTGCCTTTCATCGCCACCCAGCTTCCACCGGGGGCCAACAGATTACCTGACCAGGCGGTGAAATCCGACAAAGAGGCGAAGGCCCGTGAAATCACAAATTCATACTTCCCGGCCAGGTTTTCGACCCGAGCATGGACCCCGCGCAAATTGGGCAACTTGAGACTCAACGCCACCTGTCGGACAAACGCCGCCTTCTTCGCCACCGCATCGACGCAACAAACGGAGGTTTCCGGGCAACAGACGGCGATGACCACTCCCGGCAAGCCGGCACCTGACCCCACATCGAGCACATGCGCCCCGCCCGGATCGCCGCCTTGCGCCAGCTGCCGGCGCAGCGGCGGGATAACCGCCAGGCTATCCAGCACATGCTGTGTCAGCATCTGGTGCGGGTCGCGAACCGCAGTCAGGTTGTAAACCCGGCCCCATTTCTCCAGCAACTCAAGGTAATCCAGCAATTGCCCGGCCTGAAGGCTGGTAAGCGCCAATCCCAACTCCGCCGCTGCTTGCCTCAGCGCGGCTTGAAAGACACGCATGGTCAAACCTTGACGTTGCCGGGCAAGCCGTCGCCAGTTGACCCGGCCAGCGCCCGGCCACGGCTCTTCTTCAGGTGTACGAGCAACAAGGAAATGGTGGCAGGCGTAATGCCCGACATACGCGACGCAAGCCCGAGCGTCTCAGGCCGGTGTCTGGCCAGAATTTCCCGGGCCTCGAAACTGAGAGCGGACACTTCCAGATAGTTCAGGTCGGCTGGCAGCTTGAGGTTCTCGAAGTGGGCTACCCGGTCAACTTCATCCCTTTGCCGGTCTATGTAGCCCGAGTACTTGGCCATGGTTTCGACCTGCTCAACCACGCTGCTGACAAACACCGCGTCCTGTCCGGCGCCGATCGGTTGACCCCCGGTTTCACGTGAAACAACGGCTGGCAGGTCCGGCGAAGCGTATTGACCACCACTGAGCGACATCAGGGCCGGGTAACTCACATCAGGCCGGCGCAGCAACTCGGCCAGGTTGTATTCATGGTCGATCTCCTTGCCGAAAACCCGAATTGCCTCGGTCGAATCCAGGTTCTTCGGGCTGACCCAGATCGACCGCAGCCGCTCTGTTTCACGTGAAACAGCGTCGCGTTTGCGGCAAAACGCATCCCAGCGCGGGTCGTCTACCAATCCCAGCCGGCGCCCGGTTTCGGTCAGCCGCATGTCGGCGTTGTCCTCACGTAGCTGCAGGCGAAACTCGGCCCGGCTGGTGAACATGCGATAGGGTTCGGTCACCCCTTTGGTGATCAGGTCATCGACCAGCACGCCCAGATAAGCTTCGTCACGGCGCGGCACCCATGGCTCGTCGTCACGGCACAATAGTGCCGCGTTGATGCCGGCGAACATGCCCTGGGCGGCGGCCTCCTCGTAACCCGTGGTGCCATTGATCTGCCCGGCGAAAAACAGGCCCGTTATGGCCCGGGTCTCGAAACTGGTTTTCAGCGCGCGCGGGTCGAAGTAGTCGTATTCGATCGCGTAACCGGGCCGTAGTATGTGTACCTGCTCCAGACCGGCGATGGAACGCACCAGCTCGTATTGCACGTCAAACGGCAAACTGGTTGATATGCCGTTCGGGTACACCTCGTGGGTTGTCAGGCCTTCAGGCTCCAGAAATATCTGGTGGCTCTGTTTGTCGGCAAAGCGGTGAATCTTGTCTTCCACGCTCGGGCAATAACGTGGGCCGACGCCCTCGATCTTGCCGCTGAACATCGGGCTGCGGTCCAGCCCTTGGCGAATGATGTCGTGCGTTCGCGTATTGGTGTTGGTAATCCAGCACGACACCTGCCGCGGGTGCAACGAAGCCCGACCCATGAAACCAAACACCGGTACCCGATCGCCGGTGCCGCCGGGCATGCCGTCGCCTGGCTGCTCCACGCACCGGTTGAAATCGATCGTTCGGCCATCCAGTCGTGGCGGCGTTCCGGTCTTGAGCCGCGCCTGCGGCAGCTTCAACTCCTTCAAACGCGCCGACAGGCTCAGGGCCGGCGCCGTGTAGCCGACGAGGATGTTCAGGCCGAGCGCACCGACTGTGGCGACGAGAATCAGGTTGATGATCGAGACGTAGTACGCGTGCAGGACGAACGGGGCGATGCACATCGCCAGCGCGATTCCGGCGACCGTCCAGCGCGCGATCGGCAGCGGATACAGCGCCATGTCGGCCGCGTAGGTGGTCTTGTAGTAGCCGCTTTCGCGATGGAACAAGTTGGGTTCTCCTTAGACGCGCTCGATGCGGCGCTTGCCGAAGATGCCGTAGGGCCGGATCATCAGCATCAGGATCATCAGCACATAGGGCGCG
>JANNGR010000544.1:0-15503 GCA_031403955.1 Betaproteobacteria bacterium | reverse complement strand
GTCGGCGCCTCCAATGAAGCCGGCGTCGGCGCCGCGTATCTCTACCGTCACAACGGTTCATCCTGGGTTCAGCACCCGTGGCCTGATCTCGGGGTAAGTCATTTGATATACTCAAAGGCTTTCTGATCCTCTGTCCGGCCGCTTCCTCTCCACTACGTGGGGGCCTCTAAGTGTCATTTCGACGATGGCGCGAACATGATCAATTTGAGGAAAAAATGAACCTGATCCAAATTCTGGAGCAAGAAGAAATTGCCCGCCTCGGAAAGAAAATTCCTGAATTCTCACCTGGTGATACGGTCATTGTGAGTGTCAATGTTGTTGAAGGAACGCGCAAACGCGTGCAGGCCTACGAGGGTGTTGTCATCGCCAAGCGCAATCGTGGTCTCAACAGCGGGTTCATTGTCCGCAAGATTTCCAGTGGAGAAGGTGTCGAACGTACTTTTCAGACGTATAGCCCCTTGATCGCCGCGATTGAAGTCAAACGTCGTGGTGATGTGCGTCGCGCGAAGTTGTACTACTTGCGCGATCGTAGTGGCAAGTCGGCTCGTATCAAGGAAAAGCTTTCGGTCAAGAAGGTAGTTGTCGCGTAGATTCACCCAGCCTGCAGTGGGCCGCCCTGGCTTGTGCATGGGGCGGCTTTTTTTTCAACTTTCATCCATGTCTTTGATCGAACTGACCACGCCGCTGTCAAAGTTGCCCAATTTCGATCCGCGCAAGTCTCCGGTCATTGCCGTTGACGCGCACCTACCGGCTGTCGCCGCAGCGAGTTTGAGTCCGACAGCACTGAGACAGCGATTTATCGCTCCCCCAGCTTGGCACCCGGAATTATTACTTGAGCCCCGGTTCACCCATCGGTCAGCAGTTCCCGCTTCGGTATTGATACCAATTGTCCTTCGAGAGCGGCTTACGGTGCTGCTGACTCGGCGCACGGCGCAGCTAGCGAACCATTCGGGACAAATCGCTTTTCCTGGTGGCAAGCAGGATGCCGACGATGAGGACGAGGTGAACACTGCGTTGCGTGAGGCGCGTGAAGAGATCGGCCTGCAAGCTGAGTTTGTCCAGATTCTGGGCACTTTGCCGGTCTACCAGACCGGTAGCGCTTTTACCATTACGCCTGTGGTTGCGCTGGTACGGGACGGGTTTTCAGTCGCTCGTAACGTCCACGAGGTGGACGAAGTATTCGAGGTGCCGCTGGAGTTTTTGATGAATCCGTCCAACCATCGTCGGCACGCGCTCGATTGGCAAGGAGTGCGTCGTGAATGGCTTTCCATGCCGTATTGGGACGGCGGCACGGAGCATTTCATTTGGGGTGCGACAGCAGGCATGCTGCGTAATTTTTACCGCTTCCTTTCAGCCTGACGCTGAGCCCGGCAGGGACCAGGACCCGGTTCCCGTGGCATCGGCTGGTCACCCCTAGCCCTTATCATTGCTGCATGAGCTTCGTAGCCATTCTTGTTGCGCTGCTGTTGGAGCAAGCCCGGCCGCTGTCGCGCGGCAACCCGATCCACATAGCCCTGCGCGGGTGGATCCTTTGGGCTGGCCGCAATTTCGACGCTGGGCGTCCACAACACGGCTGGCTGACCTGGGGCATTGCTGTATTGGTGCCTGCCGTGTCGGTACTATTGGTGCATCGGCTGCTGGTGGAGCTCATCGGATGGCCGGTTGCAGTACTGTGGAACATTGTGGTGCTGTACATCACCCTGGGTTTCAGGCAGTTCAGCCATCATTTCACCGAGATCCGGGATACGCTTGAAGCTGGCGATGAAGGGCGTGCCCGCCAGTTGCTGGCAGACTGGCAACAGGTGGAGGCGAATGGATTGCCCAAGAGCGAAATCGTGCGCCAAGTGGTTGAGTATTCGGTTGTCGCCGCGCACCGCCACGTGTTTGGCGTATTGGCCTGGTTTTCGGTACTGGCCGCGCTTGGTCTAGGGCCGGCTGGCGCGGTGTTGTACCGATTGAGTGAATTTGTTCCGCGTTACTGCATGCACAAAAGTCGGGCGCTCTTGCAGCCGGTTAGCAGCGCATTGCAGGAAGTGGCTCGGAGCGCCTGGCATAACATTGATTGGCTGCCAGCCCGTGTCACTGCCATGGGATTCGCCGTTGTGGGCAGTTTTGAGGAAGCAATCGAAAGTTGGCGCGCCTACGAACAACGCGGATCGGGCGACAACGACGGAGTGATTCTGGCGGCAACCGCCGGAGCGATCAACCTTCGCATTGGCGGTGTGGCAGTCAGGGCTGTCTCTGCCACCCCAGCCGCAAGGATGGAGCGCGCCAGCTCGGCCTCCTATGAAGAAAGTTCATTCCAGGGCCAGGAACCAGAGGTCGGCCACCTGCGAACCGTCGTTGGCCTGGTGTGGCGCACGGTTGTCATGTGGATGATCCTGCTGGCGCTACTCACGCTTGCTCGCCTGTTGGGTTGAGGGACGCTCGCCTTGCTCAGTATTTTGGCTGAGAGAGTTCTGCGAAAAGTTCTTGGTAGATCTTGTAGCGATCGGCGTTGACAGTGGTTGGGCCATTGCTGCCCAATACCGCCGCGATCACCGCACAGCCAGGCTCATGCAAATGAGTGCAGTTGTAGAAGCGGCAGTGATCTGCATGGGGCTTGAGATCTGGCATGTACCGGGCGAGCCGCATGGGATCGATGTGGTGCAAGCCGAATTCCTGGAATCCCGGTGAATCAATCAACGCGGTTGATTTCGCTTCATCGACCCAGTACCAGGTGGTGCTCGTAGTGGTGTGTTTGCCCGCCCGCAGCGCTTGGGAAAGCTCGCCGGTTTGTGCCAAAGCCCCGCGCGCAAGCAAATTGATCAAGGTACTTTTGCCGGCGCCGGAAGGACCAAGAACCAATGTGGTTTTGCCGTCAAGGTGACTAAGCAACTCCGCTCGATTTTGTGTTGCGGACTTCTTGACCGACAGTGACAGCACAGGATAGTCCATCTGGCGGTAAGGCAACAACCAATCCCAGGCGCGCGCAAATGGACCGACAAGGTCGCTCTTATTGAGTGCGATGATGGATGTGATGTGTTCGGCCTCGGCGGCGATCAGCGCGCGCGACAGCTGGCTGCTGGAGAATGCGGGCTCGGCGGCAATCAGGATAAGCACCACATCCAGGTTGGCCGCGAACGATTTGCTCCGAATCTCGTCACGCCGGTAGAACAGGTTGCGACGCGGCTCTATCGCCTCAATCGTGCCTTCATCATGTGAGGCCTGCCACCTTACCCGATCCCCCACGACACCCTGACTCTTCTTGCCCCCTCGAGTGGCAGATGACGCGCTCGCCAGTGCGCGCCTCGACCAGAAAATGTCGTCCATAGTTGGCGACGATCAGTCCGTGTTCCAGCGTTGCGTTCCCAGTCAAACCGCAGCCTCAAGGCAAGAGCTCAATGTAAGACGGCATCGACGGCGATGGCGCATTCGAAGTCCGTGCCTGAAAGGCCACCGACATCGTGGGTGTTGAATCGGACAATACAGCGGTTGTAGAGCACCGACAACTCGGGATGGTGGTCGGACACATGCGCTACGAAGGCCACCGCATTTACGAAAGCAATCGTCTGGTAATAGTTCGAGAACGTATATGTTTTTTCGATTGCCAGAGTCGCCCCTTCGCCACTGAGGGTCCATGCTTCAAGTTTGGCCAGGTTCGCGACGATTTCCGTTGCGGTAAACGCCCGCCGGGGCACGGTGGACCAGTCCTTCTTCTTGATCATGCTGCTCATTGTTTTGCCGCTGACGGGTTCAGGCCGTCATCCGTGTAAGGCGCTCACTGGCCGGAGGATGGGAGTAATAAAACTTCACATAGATCGGGTCGGGAGTCAGCGTGGATGCATTGTCTTCATAAAGCTTGAGAAGCGCGTTGGAAAGGTCGGCACCGCTGGTCTGCGCCACTGCGTAGGAGTCGGCTTCAAATTCGTGTCTGCGGGAGACTTGAGCAAATAGCGGCGCGACGAAAAGACTGAAGACCGGTACCACCAGCATGAACAGCAACAGCGCGAGCGCATCGTTGGGTGCAGTAGTGACCAGGTTCGGTCGCACGCCCAGCCCGGTGTAGAACCAGGCCTGGGTCGACAGCCAGCCCAGCAGCGCGAAGCCTGCCAGGCTGAGCGCAAACATCGAGGCAATACGCTTAATGATGTGTTTGTGCTTGAAGTGCCCAAGCTCATGCGCCAGCACCGCGTCAACCTCCCCGGGAGACAGTTTGGCGAGCAATGTGTCATAAAACACCACACGCTTGGAGGCACCGAAGCCGGTGAAATAGGCATTCGCGTGCGCGCTGCGTTTGCTGCCGTCCATCACAAACAGTCCTTTGGCGGCAAAACCACAACGCCGCATCAACGTAGTCACTCGGTTCTTCAGCGTTTCGTCTTCCAGCGGTTTGAACTTGTTGAACAGCGGCGCGATGAAGGTCGGATAAACCATTAGCAACAACAAGTTCAGCGCCATCCAAGCCGCCCACGCCCAAAGCCACCAAACTCCGCCGGCAGCTCCCATCAACCAGAGAATCAGGCTGGCCACGGGCATGCCAATCAAAGCGCCAATTAGCGACGATTTGACCAAATCGATCGTCCAAAGCCTCAAGCTCATTTTGTTGAATCCGAAACGCTCTTCAATCACGAAGGTCTGGTACCACACAAGCGGCAACTCGATTGCGGCTCCGACTAATGCGAACCCGACCAGTAGTGTCAGTTGTTGCGCCATTCCTGGGCCAATGTGGCGCAACAGTATGCCGTTGAGCGTGTCGAGTCCCCCAAGCAGCGTCCACCCCAGCAATACAGCAACACCAAGCGCCAGTTCCACCAGGCCAAAACGCGTCTTGGTCACCGTGTAATCGGCCGCCTTTTGGTGCGCGGCCAGGGATACGGTCCGCGCAAACCGGTCTGGAACCACGTTACGGTGACTTACCACATGTCGAACCTGGCGCGACGCTAGCCAGAACTTGAGCAGCGTACCCGCCATCAGGGCCAGAGCAAAAGCCGCCGTCATCATGTGCGATGGGGACAGAGATTCAAACATGAAAAATGCGCGGCTCAACGATCATGTAGTCGAGTTTAGGTCCAAACGAATGTCCCCGGCGCCCTTGGGCGACAATTGCGTCCATGTCTGAAAACATTGCACCGCTCAACAAATCCGATCAGAATCTGGTGTGGCTGGACTGTGAAATGTCCGGACTGGAACCAGACAAGGAACGCCTGCTCGAACTCGCGGTTGTCGTGACCGGCCCGCATCTCGAGCCTCGCATTGAGGGTCCGGTGTTTGTGATTCATCAAAGCGACGCGTTGCTTGACCAGATGGATGCCTGGAACAAGGGTACCCACGGCAAGAGCGGTCTGATTGACAAGGTCCGATGCTCCACCATGACCGAGGGTCTGGCCGAGCAGCAGTTGCTGGAATTCCTGGCCCGCTTCGTGCCCAAAAACGCATCACCGTTGTGTGGCAACACGATCAGCCAGGACCGCCGATTTCTGGTGAACTACATGCCCAAACTGGAATCTTTCTTTCATTACCGCAATATCGACGTCAGCACGCTAAAGGAACTGGCCAAACGATGGCGCCCAGAGTTGCACAGCGCTTTCAGGAAGCAACGCAAACACACGGCGCTTGCGGATGTGCATGAGTCCATCGATGAATTGCTCTACTACCGGCATAACTTTCTCAAAATGGTTTAGGTAATAACCCGCATTCGTGCCATACTCGCAGGCTGCACTGCTTTTCGCATTGCATTTGTGCATCTCCCCTCACACACCGGGCCCGCTGGACAAGAGCCCCTCTAGAGTGCAGCGAACACGCTGCGGCCAGCTTCCCTGGCACTGAGCTTCGTTTGATGGTTGATGTTTTTTTGACCATAAACGATGCGGCCACTACACGGTGGCGTACTCGTGTGAGACCCTTACCATGAACGACGCATTTGACGTGCAGGGCGATTTTTCGCCTGCCGAAACCTTTTCCACCGACTCGTCGGCCACCGGCTACACCGAACCGCGGGCGGAATTCTTTGAGCCGGTCGAAGTGCTTTCCGATGACAACCTGGCGCCTGTGCCTGAGACGCTGTCGCCCAACGGTTTTGTCAAAATGGGCCTGGCCCCGGAACTGCTGCAGGCGGTGCAAGATCTGGGCTTTACTCAGCCGACGGTGGTCCAGGAGAAAACCATCCCCCTGGCCATGCAGGGCAATGCGGGTGAGGCTAATGGCGCCAAGTTCATCGACCTGATGGTCTCCAGCCAGACCGGTAGTGGCAAGACTGCCGCATTCTTGCTGCCGGTCTTGCATACCCTGCTCAGGCAGCAGGCTGACGCCGTGGCCAAGGAGCGTGAGGACTTTGATCACGCCTGCGCTGCGGCGGCCGCGAAGGGCGAAGCAGCACCCAAACGTCCCCGGCGCAAAGACCCGACCAGCAGCCGCAATTTCAAGGCCGCCACACCCGGCGCGCTGGTGTTGTGCCCAACGCGCGAACTGGCGCAACAAGTGGCGCACGACGCGATCGATCTGGTGCGGCATTGCCGTGGCCTGCGCATCGCCAACGTCGTGGGCGGCATGCCTTACCAGCTACAAATCGCCAGGTTGCAAAATGCCGACCTGGTTGTGGCCACACCCGGGCGTTTGCTGGACTTGCAACGCTCGATGCAGATCAAGCTCGACCAGGTTCAGTTCCTGGTTGTGGACGAAGGCGACCGCATGCTCGATCTCGGCTTTGCCGATGACCTTGCCGAAGTGAACCAACTGACGATCAAACGTAAGCAGACCATGATGTTCAGCGCCACGCTGGCGCCGCGCATCCAGCAACTGGCCACCCGCGTGATGCGCCAACCACAGCGTGTGGAGATCGACAACCCGCGGGAAAAGCACCAGAACATCAAACAGGTACTGTTTTGGGCCGACAACGCCCAGCACAAGCGCAAGTTGCTGGACCATTGGCTGCGCGACACGACGATCAACCAGGCAATTGTGTTTGCCAGTACGCAGATCGAGTGCGACGATCTGGCCAATGACTTGCAGCAGGATGGATTCAGCGCGGTGGCGCTTCACGGTGCCTTGAACCAGGGGCTGCGCAACCGCCGGCTGATGGCGCTGCGCGAAGGCCATGTGCAGATTCTGGTGGCCACCGATGTCGCCGCCCGCGGGCTGGATGTGCCCACCATCACCCACGTGTTCAATTTTGGTCTGCCGATGAAACCCGAGGACTACACCCATCGCATAGGGCGCACCGGCCGCGCCGGACGTGATGGTCTGGCGGTAACGCTGGCCGAGTTTCGCGACCGGCGCAAGATTTTCGATATTGAGGCTTACACCCGCCAGCAATTCAAGGCCGAGGTGATCCCGGGCCTTGAGCCCCAGCAACGTTTCCCGGATTCACGGCCGAACTCCAATTTTGGTGGCCGCAACAGCCGTGGCGGCTCCGAGGGACCGTCGCGCGACCGGAAATTCGGCCCGGTGCGGGGCCGCGATGCAGGTGGGTTCGCCTCGCGTGACAGCGCCGCGCGCGATGGATTCAGCTACCAACGCGATGGTGGATTCAATGACCGCTTTGCTGGCCGCGGTGAGCACCGTAACGCCGGATACGCGGCGCGCAACGATTTCGCCCCCAGGCAACCGGCCATGGCCAAGCCTGCGCAGGTACGGCCATCGTTCGCTGCACCCGGCAATGGCGGCAAGCTGCCTGCGCCACGCGAGCTGCCAAGGCGCCCGCTCAAACTGGGTAAACCAGCGCGCGACTGACACCGCTTCGGGCCGAAAACGTCCAGCCTGCAGGTCGCGAGACCGGCAGGCTTTTCTTTTGGATGTTGGAGCGCGCGAGGGCATCATGGCGGCATGACTTCGCGGCCGAGCAGCTGCTCGAAACGTTGCACGTAGGCCGGCCACACCTTCGGATTCACGAGCCGCGCCGGGCGCGCCCCACGAGCCACTTCGAGGATTTGACTGGCTGCCATCGATGCCATCTGGCGTCGCGAATCGTGCGTCACGCCCGCCGTGTGGAAGGTGGCCAGTACGTTGTCCAGGCGCAGGAGCGGGTGGTCCGCGGCAGGTGGCTCGACTGCCCACACATCGAGCCCGGCCCCGCGCAAGTGGCCACGCACCAGCGCCTGGAACAAGGCATCTTCGTCGTGTACGCCCCCGCGCGCGGTGCTGACAAAAAGCGCACCTGGCTTCATGGCGGCGAAGGAAGATGCACCGATCAGGCCCATCGTGCCCTCATCGAGCGGACAGTGCAGCGAGACTACATCGGCGCGTTGCAGCAGTTCCTGCAACGACACCGGCTCGGCGCCCCGGCGCTTTATCTCTTCTGGCTCGACGAATGGATCGCTGGCAAGCACACGCATGCCAAACGCCCGGCCGAGATGGGCCACGCGGCGGCCCGCGTGGCCAATGCCGACCAGACCGAGCGTGCGGTCGTTGAGATCGATTCCCATCGCGTCCTGGCGCGCGAAGCGATCGCCACGGCGCAGCCGGCGATCTGATTCGCCGATGCGTTTGGACAGCCCGAGGATCAGCCCCATGGTGTGTTCGGCGACCGCGCTGGCGTTGCTGCCGGCCTGGTTCATCACACACACCCCGGCCTTCGTGCATGCCTCGACGTCCACCGTGTCGAAGCCGGCACCGTAGCTCGACACCGCGAGCAGGTTGGGACAACGATCGAGCAGTGGCGTGGTCACGAACCAATGGCGTGGCAAGTCGTCTCGGGCCGACGAAACGTGATAGGCATGGGCGGTCGAAAGCGCCGCCCAGGCAGCGGCGTCATCGCCGCGCGCGCGCCGCACCTTGAGCGTGACCGCCGGTTGGGCCGCGACGATGGTGTCAAAGGTCGTCGCGTCCAGCGGCAGGTCGAGGCGAAAGACACTGAAACGATCGGCACGCAGCATGGGCATCAGGCACTCCAGGTCAGGACAAATCCGCTGAGGCATGCTGGCGGCGCGTGCTGCTAGCGCCTTCGAAGTTCCCCAACTGCCGCTCCACCTGCTCGGCGCATTCCCGCGCCGCGACCAGCAGCTTGCGCTCATGCGCCTTGGTCGCCCGTTGGCTGAGCACGGAGGCGTGGATGGCAGCCGCCAGGATTCCCGAGCCATCCTTTATCGGTACTGCATAACCCACAATGCCTTCGACCGATTCTTGCGCGCTCTTCGCATAACCAAGCGATCGAATGCGCTTGAACTCGCGATCCAGTTCCAGCGGGTCGGTGATGGTTGCGGGTGTCATCTTCGGCATGCGACCCGACAATGCCTGCGCGCCGAGCCGGGCGTCAAACGCCGCGAACAACTTGCCGGTCGCGGTGCTGTGCAGGAACAGCGGCTCGCCGAGCCGAATGTCGAGGGAAATCCGCTGGGTGCCGAGGCAGCGGTCGGCGTACATGACGCGCTTGCCTACATGCATCGCGAGGTACACATCGTCACCGATCTTCTTGACCAGGTCCTGCAGATGGCGGCGCGCGATGGTACGGATGTCGAGCGACTGAACGGTGCGCAAGGCAAGTGCCACGGCACGCGGGCCGACCGAATAACGCAGGTCATCCGTCATGCTGGCCACTTCGGCGCTGACCATGGTTTGCAGCATGTTGTGCACGCTGCTAACCGGCAGGCCAAGGGCTTGCTTGATCTCCGTCAGGCGCAGGCCGTCCTTGTGCTGAACCAGGAGATTCAGGACATCGAAGGTGCGCAGATATCGATCAGGACTCATTTTCTCGCCGGCTTCTTTCCGTAATCGCCGGTGACCCGCGCGGGGTTGTCGGCTTCGACCCTTGGCGGCTCAATGCCCGGGTTTAGCTTCGAGCAGTGTATGCAATTTCATCTTCTGCACCTTGCCAGTGGTTGTCAACGGCAACTCGTCGTCAGTGGCCAGGTGGAAGCGGACCGGCACCTTGTAGGCCGCCAGTTCCTGTCTGCAAAACCGGGCCAGGTCTTCCGCCGCCGGATGCGCCCCCTCGTGCGCAACGACGATGGCTACCAGCACCTCGTCGAGCAGCGGGTCGGGCATGCCGATGACGTAGGCGGTGCGTACCGCCGGGTGCCGCATCAGTGTTTCCTCCACCTCGATCGGCGCGATGTTGATGCCTCCACTCTTGACCATCTCCTTCAGGCGGCCACGGTAGTAGAGCCGGCCGGTGTCGTCGAGCGTGCCGAGGTCGCCGGTGTGAAAGAAGCCGTTCGCGTCATAAGCCTCGCGGGTTTTTTGCTCTTCCTTGTAATAACACGCGAACAGCGGGCCCTGCACGCGAATCTCGCCGACTTCGCCAGCCGGCAGCGGCTGTCCGGTCTCCAGGTCGCAGATGCGCACCGTCACCCCCGGCAGTGGCTGGCCGACCGACTGCAGGCGCACCGACAATGGTTCGTCGGCGTGCGTCACGGCGCAGTTGCCATAGGTTTCACTCAGTCCATAGACATTGCAGATTTCGCGCACCCCGAGGTTCACGGCGTTCATCAACTGCTCCGGCGTGCCGATCATCGCGCCGCTACGCAGCGACGACAGGTCGCGGTCCGCCCGCGTGGGGTGCTCGATCAGCGCCAGGACCATGTTGGGCGTGCCGTACATGATCGAGCAGCGTTCCCGTTCGATCAGCGCCAGGGCTTCGCTGGCATCGAAATGGTCCTGTAACACGACGCAGGCGCCGTGGCTCAGGATATTGGGTAGCGCATTGACGCTGCCGAAACTCCAGAACAGCGAGACCGCCAGCCACAGCCGGTCGTGTTCGGTCACCTTCTGGCGCTCGCCGATGTTCCAGGCGTTTTCTATCCACAGCCGGTGCTGCAAAAAAATGCCCTTGGGCGCGGCGGTCGATCCCGAGGTGTAGAGCAGCAACGCCACGTCATCGCCCGTCACCGCGCGACCGGCGGCATCGATCCGCGCTTCAGGAATGCCCTCGCCCATCGCAAGCAGCGCCTCCCAGGACAACTCGCCGTCGTTCGCGGCGCGCGCCGGGGGATCGGCGCCAAGCCATACGATCCGGCGCAATTTCGGGAAGGTGCGCGAGTGCGGCTGCATGCCTTCGAACATGGCGCGGTAGTCGTTTCTGCGGAACCGATCCACCGCAATCAGGAACTTCACCTCGGCGTGCGCCAGCGAATATTCCATCTCGCGCGGCGTGGCCCAGGTGTTTAGGCCCACGGCTGTGGCGCCCAGTTGCTGCAAGGCCAGGAAGGCCACGATCCATTCAGGCCGGTTGTCCATCAGAATCGCCACATGGTCGCCGCGCTGTACACCCAGCGCCATCAGGCCTCTGGCGGCGCGCCTTAGCGCCAGGCGCAGCGCGCGGTAGCTCAGGCGGGTATTGCCTGCAACCACCGCCTCGCGGTCACCAAACTTGTCTGCCTGCTCGTCGAGCAAGGCCGCAATCGTCTGGCTGGTAGGCATCTTGGTCATGATCTGTCTCCTTCTTGTGGGTTTTCGATCCGCGCGCGGCGTGCGGTCAACCCAGGCCGCCCCAAACGCCGTTCAGGTCGGATTGGGCCGAGCCGGCGGGCAACGGCAGCGCCGTGCAGTAACACCCGGCATTGAAAATCAGTGGCTCGCCTTCAGCGTAGGAAATCTTGTGCACGCGGCCGACAAACAGCAGGTGGTCCCCGCCTTCAATCGTGGTTGTGGTCTGGCATTCGAAACGCGCCAGCACGCCGCCAAGCAAGGGCGAGCCGCCGAGCCCGTCCTCGAACGCCACGCCTTCGAACTTGTTTGCCCGCGGCGTGGCGAAGTGATGCGACAGGCCGGACTGCCCGGCTCTGAGCACGTTGATCGCAAAATAGCCCGACTCCAGGAACCCGGGCAGCGACTGGGAATTGCGGTTGATGCTCCATAACACCAGGGGCGGATCGAGCGACAGCGCGGAAAAAGAGTTCGCCGTCAACCCTTCCAGTTTTCCGTCCGGCCCACGGGCCGTGATTACCGTCACGCCGGTCGGAAAGCGGCCAAGCGCGTTGCGCAACTGGCGCGCGTCGTGTCGCCCGTCCATCACAACCTGGTTCATTTCCATGTTATTTGCGCGTTGCGGCGCGTCGTCAGGCATTCATCAGAGGAATCACTTTCTCGGCCATCAATGTCATCGAATCGCGGGCTAGCGCCCGGTCTTTCCAGTCCACGCCAGCGTACAGCAGCGTGCCGAACTCGCCGGTTTCCTCTTTCAGCGCATGCAGCTTGTCGGCTACCTTGGCCGGCGAGCCATGGATGACCAGCTTAGCCACCACCTGCTCCACGGTCACGCTGTCGTCGGGCATCTTCGGGTCGCTCTTGAACACGCCTAAGGCGCCGCGGCGCTTTAGTTTGTTGAAAAGCGAGCGGTAGTAGTAGTAATACGGTCCATCGCTGCCCAGGGCATAAGCGGCGGCTGTCGCATCGTCCTTGGCCACGAATACGGTCTTGGCGACGCGCCAATTTGCGGGGTCGGCCGGGCGGTTGACCCGGGCACAACCTTCCACATATTTGCCCCAATGGCTCCTGACCCATAACGGCAGCAGGAAGTTGGCCGAGATAGGGTCCCAGCCGCGGGCGGCCGCCTCGGTGATGCCTTGCGAAAACGGCGCCACGGCCGTGACGACGATTGGCGGATGCGGGCGCTGCAGCGGCAACGGAACCGTGCCCATGCCGGTTTCGGCGATGTAACTGCGGGCGGTTGAAATGTTCCAATGCGCACCCTTCAGGTTATACGGCGGCGGGGTGGTCCAGATTTGCAGCACCTGGTTGATGGCCTCGAGAAACATCGCCGGCCGGGGCAGGTCGAAGCTGCCGAACACTTCGGCGTCGGAAGGCAGCGCGCCGGGACTGATGCCGAGGATGAATCGCCCCCCCAGCAGGTGGTCGAGCATCGCGATATTGGCGGCAACCGCCGCTGGGTGGTGGTTCGGCATATTGATCGTGCCGGTGCCCAGTTTCATGCGCTTAGTGGCGTCGACCAGTGTCGCGAGGAACATCGCGGACGAGGTGATGTTTTCCTCCGGATCGGTCGCGTGTTCCCCGACATAACCCTCGACGAAGCCAAGCTGGTCGGCCAGCACGAAGGCCTCGCGATCCTCTTTGAGGGAAATCTGCCAGTCCTTTCCGATCGGGTGCATGGGCATGGTGAAAAAGCCAAGTTTCATATCTTCTCCTGTGCGGTTTGGGTTTGAACTCACTTGCATTCGCAGCGCGGCGGTGTCAAGCAGTGGCCAAAATTGGCTGCGGCTTGAAGTGGCCCAGGCTTCGTTCTACCTGGCCGGCGCAATCCCGGGCGGCGTCGATCAACTTGCGTTCGTGCGACCTGTTCGCGCGCTGGCCGAGGACCGACACGTGAATGGCGGCCGCCAGCGTACCGGCCGCGTGGTGGATCGGAATGGCATAACCAACAATGCCATCAATCGCTTCCTGCTGGCTTTTCGAGTAGCCGCGGGCGCGGATGCGCTTGAACTCATTTTCCAGCTCGCGTGAATCGGTGATGGTGTTGGCCGTCATTTTGCGCAGCGCGCCCGCCATGGCGCGGGTGGCAAGCCGGGCGTCTAAGGCGGCAAACAGTTTGCCAGTCGCGGTACTGTGCAGGAACAGGGATTCGCCCAGCCGGATGTCGAGCGAGATGCGCTGGGTGCCGGTGCAACGGTCGGCGTAAAACACGCGCTGACCAAGGTTCATGCCCAGGTAGACGTCGTCGCCGATCAGCTTCGCGAGATCCTGCAGGTGACGGCGTGCCAGGGTTCGGATGTCGAGCGACGCCACGATGGACAGCGCGATGCCGACCGCACGCGGACCAAGCGAATACTGCAACTCGTCCGTGACCGTCAGCATTTCGGCCGCCACCATGGTCTGCAGCATGTTGTGCAGGCTGCTGACGGGCAGGCCTAGCGCCTGCTTGATTTCGGTCAGGCGCAGGCCCTCCTTGTGCTGGGCCAGCAGGCCGAGCACGTCGAACGTACGCAGGTATCGGTCGGGATTGATAGG
Source organism: Betaproteobacteria bacterium (assembly GCA_031403955.1). Lineage (GTDB taxonomy): Bacteria > Pseudomonadota > Gammaproteobacteria > Burkholderiales > Burkholderiaceae_C > CAISIP01. The sequence goes on along the minus strand of JANNGR010000544.1, from coordinate 1,625 downwards.
CGGCCTTGAAAGAAAGTGGAACGTTTACGCGGGTTGGTCAATCGCGGCGGGCGCGCACGCCGCCGAACGTCGCCCATGAATTGGCGACCAGCCAGCCGTGGTCGACCGGAAGGTTGACACCGGTGATGGCGGACGCGTCGTCCGACAACAGGAAGCAGGCTGCCAGCGCCACTTCGCGTGGCATGACGATGCGGCCGCTGGCTGCGCTGTCTGCCATGCGCACCGGGTCGCGCTGCCCTTTGTCGATCGCGTCCTGCAATGCGGGAGTCAGCACCGGGCCAGGCGAGAGGCAATTCACCCGCACGCCGGCACGTCCCCACTCGGTGGCCAGGTTTTCCGTCAGTCGGATCACGGCCGCTTTCATCGGGCCATAAGCATGCAGCGGTGTGGAGCGCATGCCGGCAATCGATGCGATGTTCAGTATGGCGCCGCGGCGGCGCGCCGCCATGCGCTGGCCAAACGCCACGCAGGCGGCATAGGTGCCCCGAAGGTTGACTTCGAACAACCGGTCAAAGGTCTCGAACGGCAGTTCTTCCGGCGGCAGCGCCGCGCTCTGGATGATGCCCGCCGCGTTCATCAGCATGTCTACCGGGCCAGCCTCGCGTTCGATCCGCCCCGCCAGCACTTCGAGGTCCGGCGTGCGACCCACGTCGATGGCGTACGCCCTGGCGCCGATGCTGGCGGCCACGGTCTGCGCATTCACGTGGTCGAGGTCGGCAATGACCACCGTGGCACCTTGCGCGGCGAGCATTTCCGCGCAAGACCTGCCAATACCGCTTGCACCACCCGTGATGACCGCGATGCGTCCCTGGAACCGCTGGCTGTCGCGGCTGGCGGAGTGACCGCTGTTGGAAGCCTGCGTCATGACGCAGGCCCGACGAGGGGGACGGCTGGCGCCAGCGTGAATCCCTGGTAGCCGTTGTCGGCAATGTCCTGGCACTCCTTGCGGTAGACGCCGATCTTCGCAACATAAGGCATGAACACCCTGGGCTTACCGGGAATATTGGCCCCGAGGAACCAGGAGTTGGCACGGGGAAACAGCGTCTTGTCGGCCGCCGCGTTCACGTGTTCGACCCACCGGTCTTCGGCCGCGCGCGTGGGCTCGATGGTGTCAAGGCCGCGGCTGCGCAGGTACTCCAGGCAGTCGCAGATCCACTCGACGTGTTGTTCGATGCCGACCACCATGTTGACCAGCACCGAGGGGCTGCCGGCTCCGGTAATGATGAACATGTTCGGGAAGCCGTCGGTCATGAGCCCGAGGTAGGTGCGCGGCCCGTCGGCCCATTTGGCCGACAAGGCCTGGCCGCCGCGGCCGCGGATGTCGATGTTGAGTACGGCGCCGGTCAATGCGTCGTAACCGGTGGCGCATACCAGAGCGTCCAGTTCGAACCGCGCGTCGCTGGTAGACACGCCGGTCGGCGTCACCTGCTGGATCGGCGTTTTTTTCAGATCGACCAGCTTCACGTTTTCGCGGTTGTAGACGCCGTAATAACCGGTGTCGACGCAGATGCGCTTGGAGCCCAGGGGATGGTCCTTGGGACACAGCGATTCGGCAACTTCCGGGTCTTTCACGATGCCGCGGATCTTGGCCCGCACGAAGTCGGCGATGCTGTCGTTGGAGCGCT
>JANNGR010000543.1:0-3108 GCA_031403955.1 Betaproteobacteria bacterium | reverse complement strand
CGCCCATCTCGCTCGCAATGCTGCACGGCTTTCTGTCCGCCGCTGCCTTGACCTTGCTGATCTATGCGTATTTCACGGTTGGATTGCCCGGGATGGCGCAACTGGCGCTGCTGTTGTTCCTCGTTGCAGCCGCAGGCGGTGCTTTCATTAATCTCAATTTTCACTGGAAGATGCTGCCGCTGCCGATATCGCTCGTCCTGGTTCATGCAGGTATCGCAATCTGCGGATTCCTGCTGTTGGTTATTGCCACATGGAAAGCGTCACAGGCGTGATTCGCCGGAAGCTCCCGCGGGTACTTCCAGTGCCAGGAGCGATTTGTCATGGGGTCCGCCGCGGTCATGCCCGGGGTGCGGATGCCCGCGCTTTGACCACGCGCTAGGTCTGCCCGTAGCCCCTAAAAAGAGCTGGACATTTTTGTGCGCGCCGGTTATCGTGGCGCGGTGGAGATTCAGAACCAGATCAAACGCGTCCTGTCCGAGCGCAGCTCGATTGAGATTATTCGTGGACTTCTGAGTGACAACGGATCTAGATATCGGTCGACGTTTGCCGATGCGGTCTGTCAGCATTTTGGATTTCACGATGCCCGGGGTCGGGTACAACGAAGCGGATGCATCAAGGCGTTGCGAGAGTTGGAACGGATAGGCCACTTTGCTTTGCCGGCTCCGAGCCCGATGGGCGCCAAAGGAGCGAAGAGTCCGCGCCGTCTTGGCGAGCGCGTTGAAGACCCGCACGGCGTTCCGGAACAAGCAGGTGAAGTATGTGGGCTGCGCTTGATCAAGGTGGACACCCTTGATCTGATGCGGATCTGGAATGAGATGATGTTATGCGAGCACCCGCAGGGCGCTGGGCCTCTGGTGGGAGCGCAGATGCGCTATCTGATCAGCTCGGAGCATGGCTGGCTGGGCGGGCTGGGATTTGGCGCTGCGGCAATTCAACTTGCGGATCGGGATCAATGGATCGGCTGGGATGTGGCGAAGCGGCGCGAGCACTTGCACCGTGTCGTGGGTATGAGTCGCTTTCTGATCCGTCCTTCGGTACGCTGTCACAATCTGGCCTCACGCGTGCTGGGGATGGTGCTGCGTCGAATCGATCTGGATTTCGAAGCGCAGTACGGGTACCGTCCCTGGCTTATCGAGAGCTTTGTTGAGACCGAGCACTTTGCCGGCACTAGCTATCAGGCGGCGAATTGGATTGAGATCGGGAAGACGAAGGGACGAGGTCGCCAGGACCAGGCGCACAGGAATGCCAAGAGCGTCAAAGTCATCTATGTGTATCCGCTTGAAGCGAATTTCCGACAGCGCCTGGGTGGTGTCGAACCCGTCGTTGCGGGCGCTCTCGATCTGGCTGAGGGTCTGGAGGGCGATGCGTGGGCGGAGCAAGAGTTTGGCGGTGCGAAACTGGGGGATCGGCGCTTGAGCGAGCGACTCGTCCAGAGTGCGCGTACGCTCGCCACGATGCCAGGACAAGCGTTTTCCGGTGTGGCGCGCGGCGACTGGGCGGCCGTCAAGGGCTATTACCGACTGATCGACCAGCCCGATGATTTGCAGGTGACGGTCGAGGCGATTCTGGCGCCGCATCGGGCTCGTACGGTACAACGGATGAAGGCACACCGGAGGGTTCTGTGCATTCAAGACGGGACGGATCTGAACTATTCGGGACTGGCGCGGTGCGAAGGGTTGGGCGTGATGGGGGCCAACCAGACCGGCGCCAGGGGTTTGGGGCTGCACCTGCATTCGACGCTGGTTGTGAGCATTGAGGGATTGCCGATCGGGGTCTTGAATGCACAATTCACGGCGCCGACTGCGAAGTCAGCCCAAGACGCCCGGTCGGCGCGCGAGCTTCCGATCGAACAGAAGAAGACCTTCGCATGGATTGCGGGATTGCGCGACTGCGTTAAGCTGCATAAGGAGCTCCCCGAGACACGGCAGGTCTGCGTGATGGATCGTGAGGCGGATTTCTTCGAGCTGTTTGACGAGCAGCGCAAGACCGACAAGGTTGATCTGTTGGTGCGCGCGAAACACGACCGCACGATGCTTGATGATACCCACCTGTTCGATGCGGTCCGGCAAAGCCCGGTGCAAAGTTCACTTCAGATCGTGGTACCGCGACAAAGTGCAAGACCGAAGAAGAGCAAGCAAAAAGCGCGCACTGCGAGCGAGCAGCGTACGGCTGATGTGGAGTTGCGTTTTGTGCCGATCGTGTTGCGTCCGCCCTCGGATCAGAAGGAAAAGGATCCGATCACACTGTGGGTGGTGCATGTGCTCGAACCGTCGCCACCGCCTGATACCAAACCGCTTGAGTGGTTCTTGCTGACCACCTGCACCATCAACTCGGTCGACGATGCACAAGCCTGTTTAAGCTGGTATTGCCTGCGCTGGCGCATCGAAGACTGGCATCGGGTCCTCAAGAGCGGCTGCCGGATCGAGGATCTGGCCCACCACACCGCCGATCGACTCGAACGCGCCATCAGCATCAACCTCGTCATCGCGTGGCGCATCATGCTGATGACCCTGCTGGGCAGGGCATGCCCGGAGCTTCCGGCCGAGGTTCTGCTATCCGACCTTGAGATAAGGGTGCTGCAGGCCTACGCTCAAAAAAAAACATTAAGCAGCCCACCCACCTTGGCGATGCAACCCGGCTCGTAGCCCGTCTGGGTGGTTATCTTTGCCGCAACAATGACCCGCCCCCCGGGCACCAACTCATGTGGCAGGGCTATACGGTCCTGCAAACGCTGTGCGAAGGTTTCTCCCTCAGCGAGCTTGATTCGAGTTAGCAATATTTATGGGTAAAGGGCAGGGCTAGCCACCCCACAATTCTTTTGCCGACAATTCCGGATGCTTCGTCAGCAGGGCACGCCGGCCTTCCATGGCGCGCTTCGTCCAACCCTTACCGCGCCCCAGGGCATTTTCCCAGGCCTCATTGAAATTTCCGGCCAGCCCGTTGGTCAAGTGCCATTGCACCAAAGCGGCAGCCTGCTCCAGGTCCTTCACGGCTTTGACCCGTTGCGCGACTGGGCGCTCCCCGTAGACGATGAGCTTATGCACGGCATAGCGTTCCGGCGCCGGAATACTTACCATGCAGGCACCGGCCCGACTCAGCAAAATTGCC
>JANNGR010000542.1:0-1993 GCA_031403955.1 Betaproteobacteria bacterium | reverse complement strand
TTGTTGCTGAGCGCGATCTCGGTGACGCGAAAGCGCCCGAAATGCGCGCTCGCCTCGGGCAGGCCGGCGATCATTGCCGTGGTCACCGGTTCGAGCGTGGTGTTCGACGACGGGGTCAGCATGCCCAGCAGAACGCGAGATGGCATGCGCCTTATTCCTTCCAGCGGTAGGTCGTGTAGCCCCAGGGCGCGGCGACCATTGTGATGTGGTACGCCGTGGTTTTGCTCGGTATCGAGAAGAAATGCGTCACTCGGTCGAAAAACGGCGGGTTGGGCAAGAAGGCGCGTGCCTTGAAATACTCGGCGTGAAAAAATTCGAGCATGAAGTTGCCGATCAGCATGCCGTCGCCGGCCAGCAACGGATCGGCGGTGCGGCCGTTGTCGACAGTGGGCACGCTTTTTAGCAGTTTCCAGGCAGCGCCGTCCTGCATCGAAAGCTCGACGCGCATGCCGCCGCCGGGGCGGCCACTGTAGGTGTCGAGCACATGGCAGGTGAGTCGGCCGGCGTCGGGTGTTTGCGCGTTGGCGGCGCTCGGCAGCGCGGCCAGTGCACCGATCACCAGTCCGGAGCCGATGAAGCCGCGACGGGAGGGGTCGGTGCCTTCCAGCGTTAGGAAGTTGCGGCGTTGCAGGTCGAGTTGGTTCATGTCGGTGCTCCTATTGCCCGCGGTAGGTGGTGTAGCCCCAGGGTGAGAACAGCACCGGTACGTGGTAATTCTGCGTGGCATCGAAGATCGTGAAGCGAACCGGCAGCTTGTCGAAGTAAGGGCCGCTTTCCAGCTTGATGCCGCGCTTGGCGTAGTACTCGGCAACGTAGACCTCGTACTGGTAACTTCCGGTGGCGATGGTGTCGCCGCTCATCAGCGGCTCGGCCGTGCGGCCGTCCTTGTTGGTGGTGATGGCGCGTATCAGCTTGTAGCTGCCGCCTTCGAGTTTCGAAAAATCGACACGGATGCCGCCGGCGCCTTCGCCGCTGAACGTGTCGAGCATGTGCATGGACAAACGGGCCATCAAGCCTCCTGTGGGTTGGTTGGGGGTTGGGGGCTGCGTCAACCGAAGGACACGCGCGGCAGCCACAACGCGATCTCAGGGAAATAGATCAGGATTGCCGTCATCACGATCATCGTCAGGAAGAATGGAATCGTGCCTTGGAAGACTTCGGCAATCGTCCCTTCACCACGCACACCCTGGATGACATACAGGGTCATGCCCACCGGCGGGCTGATCAGCGAGATTTCGCACATCAAGACGATGAAGACGCCAAAAAACACCGGGTCGATACCGGCCGCCACGATGACCGGAAAGACCAGCGGCACCGTGCCGACCAGCATTGGCAAGGTCTCAAAGAAGATACCGAGCACCAGATAGAACACTGCCAGCGCCCACAGCAACTGGGTTGGCGACACATTCAACGCTTGCACCTGCGCACTGATTATCTGCGTGACGCCCAGCAGGCCCAGCACAAAGTTCAAGTAGAAGGCGGCCGTTAGGATCAGCAGGCTCATTGCCGTGAGCCGCAACGTGGCGCGGAAGGCTTCATGCAGCATGCGCACATGCAGGTTGCCGTAGGCCCAGGCGATCGGCAGCACCACCACGACGCCGAGCGCCGCGCTTTCAGTCACGGTGGCCCAGCCGGTGTAGATGCAGCCCATCACCACCGTGAAAACAATCAGCGGCGCCAACAGGTGCTTTAGCCGGCCCAGCTTCTCCGCCAACGGCGCCGACGCCTTTTCGGTACCCATCAGGTCGGGCCGCCATAGGGCGATGGCGATGATGGTCAGCATGAACAGCAGCGTCATGATGATGCCGGGAAAGACACCGGCTGCGTACAGGCGCCCGGCTGACGTGTTGGTCATCGCGCCGTAGACCAGGAAGGCGATGCCGGGCGGAATCAGATTACCCAGGCTGGCGCCCGCGGCAATCGAGCCCAGCACCATGCGCTGGTCGTACTGGCGGGTCTTGAAGGCCGGTAGCGCGACGGTCGAGATGGTCGC
>JANNGR010000541.1:0-19373 GCA_031403955.1 Betaproteobacteria bacterium | reverse complement strand
GGTTGGTCGGGCTGGATGTGCGCCACTTGCGCCGTTATCCGCACAGCTTCTCGGGTGGGCAGCGTCAGCGCATCGGTATTGCGCGCGCGTTGGCATTGAGCCCCGACTTGCTGATATGCGACGAGCCGGTTTCGGCGTTGGACGTATCGGTGCAGGCCCAGGTACTCAACTTGTTGCTTGATCTGCGTGGCGCCATGAACCTCACCTACCTGTTTATTTCGCACAATCTGGCAGTCGTCCATTACATTGCCGACCGCATTGCCGTGATGTGTGCTGGCCGGCTGGTGGAACTTGCGCGTTATGACGAGTTGTTTGCCAATCCGCTTCACCCGTATACCAGGGCACTGCTGGCCGCGGTGCCAAACCCCGACCTCGACCGCAAACTTGATTTCAATGCGCTGATGGAAGGCAAGGCGTCGATCCCGGGCGCCTGGCCCGTGCCGTTCCGGCTTGACGGATCCGCACGCATGGGCATGATCGATGTGGGAGACAGCCATTTTGTCCGTGCGCATGCGGATGTTGATATTTCGGAGCTCAAAACATGACTAGACGATCTGGACCGATGTGGGCTTTTGCTGGCCTGTCGCGCATGGCGCTGGCTACCGGACTGCTGGTTTTCGCGTTATCGCCCGTATCCGCCGCGCCGCCGAATTTGGTGGAGACACCGATGTTGCGTGAAGAGGTGAACACCAAGAAGCTGCCGCCGGTGAAACTGCGTGTGCCCGATAACCCACTGGTCGTTACGATGGACGGTAAGACCAGCGAGGCCGGGCAACACGGGGGGACTCTGAACATGCTGATCGGTCGTGCGCGTGACGTGCGCATGTTGGTGGTTTACGGGTATGCGCGACTGATTGGTTATGACCGCAATTTGAAGATCGCGCCAGACCTGCTGGAGAGTATTGACGTCAAGGAGGATCGGATATTTACCATGACCCTGCGCAAGGGCCACAAGTGGTCCGACGGCCAGCCATTTACAACTGACGATTTCCGCTACTTCTGGGAGGATGTCGCCAACGACAAGGAGTTGAGCCCGGCCGGCCCGCCCAGTGAGTTGCTGGTGGAAGGCGCGCCGCCGCGGGTGGAGTACGTGGACAAGACAACCGTACGTTACACCTGGCCCAAGCCCAATCCAGACTTCCTGCCACGGATGGCGGGGCCTTCTCCGTTGTTCATCTACCGACCGGCGCATTACCTGAAACAGTTTCACAAGAAGTATTCGCCCAAGGTTCTGGAAGCCGAAAAGGCCGATGCGGGCAAGCGCAGCTGGGCGGCGATCCACAACCGTGAAGACAACATGTATACGTTTGACAATCCCAAGCTGCCGACACTGCAGCCGTGGATCAACATTACCAAACCGCCGGCAGACCGATTCATCGCCGTGCGCAACCCGTATTTCCATCGCGTGGACGAGAACGGCCGCCAATTGCCCTATATAGATCGGGTGGTGATGCCAGTGGTGGATGGCAAGCTGATCGCCGCCAAGGCCGGTGCGGGCGAGTCGGATCTCCAGGCGCGCGACATCCAGTTCAACAACTATACGTTTCTGAAAAAGAGCGAGAAAAACAACAACTACCGCACGCTTTTGTGGCGCACTGGCCAAGGCTCACACTTCGCGCTTTTCCCCAACCTAAACGTAAACGATCCGGTTTGGCGCCAGTTGTTTCGCGACGCGCGTTTTCGTCGCGCGTTGTCGATGGCGATAGACCGTCCGCAGGTTAACCAGGTGCTTTACTTCGGCCTTGCTTCCGAGAGTAACAACACCGTGGTGACTGAAAGCCCGCTGTACCGCAAACCGTACCAGACACAATGGGCGCAGTTCGATCGCAAGGCAGCCGACAAGTTATTGGATGAGCTTGGCTTGAAGCGCGGATCAGATGGCATACGGCGTTTGTCCGATGGCCGGCCGCTGGAGATTGTGGTCGAGACTGCGGGCGAAACCACCGAGCAGACCGATGTGCTTGAGTTGATCCGCGAAACCTGGCGCGAGAGCGGAATCAAGCTGTTCACAAAGCCTTCCCAGCGCGACGTGTTGCGCAACCGGGTTTTTTCTGGTGAAGCGATGATGTCGGTTTGGGGTGGCATGGAAAACGGTATGCCGAATGCGGATACGAGTCCGGACGAACTGGCGCCCACCAGCCAGGTGCAACTGCAGTGGCCCAAGTTTGGCCAGCATTTCGAGACCAGCGGCAAGATGGGTGAGGCGCCCGACATTGCCGAGGCGGTCGAGCTGATGAAACTCAACGAGTCCTGGCGCACCGCCAATCACGAGGGCCGCGAAAAGATATGGCATCGCATGCTCAGTATCCACGCCGAGCAGCAGTTCACGATCGGCGTGGTGAACAACGTCATGCAGCCGGTGGTGGTGAGCAATGCACTGAAAAACGTTCCGGAAAAGGGCATCTACAACTGGGACCCGGGAGCATTCTTCGGCATCTACCGACCAGACACTTTCTGGTTCGTCGAGGCGCGCAGGAACTGAAGTGCTGGGGTACACGCTGCGACGGTTTCTGTTGATGATCCCCACGCTGCTGGTGATCAGTTTCGTCACATTCGTCATCATCCAGCTTCCTCCGGGCGATTACCTGTCGAATCAGATCGCCGAGTTGCGTAGCCAGGGTGACACCGCCGCGCTTGAGAAGGTCCAGTTCCTGCGCCAGCAATTTGGTCTGGATAAACCGTTTCTCGAACAGTACGCGACTTGGATTGGCATCTGGCCGGGCGAGCGTGGATTCTCGGGACTGCTCCAGGGTGACTGGGGCTGGTCATTCGAGTACAACCTTCCGGTGCTCGATGTTGTCGGTGACCGGTTGGTGTTGTCTTTTGTTCTCAATATCACGGTCATCCTGTTCACCTGGGCAGTTGCGTTTCCAATTGGCTTTTACGCCGCCACCCACCAGTACAGTTGGGGTGACCATGGCTTGTCCTTGCTGGGATACATAGGCCTTGCGACCCCGAACTTTCTGTTCGCTTTGGTCTTGATGTACTTCGCCAATGTCCTGTTCGGGCTGTCGATCGGCGGCATGATGGACCCCGAATTTCTGGACCAGCCGATGAGTGGAGCGAAGTTCTTGTCGGTACTTTCGCATTTGTGGATTCCGGTGATCGTTATCGGTACCTCGGGAACCGCCGGAATGATCCGGCGATTGCGCGCCAACCTGCTGGACGAATTGCAGAAACAGTATGTTGTGACGGCCCGCAGCAAGGGCATGCCACCGTTGCGGTTGCTGGTCAAGTACCCGTTGCGCATGGCGCTCAATCCGTTTGTGGCCGACATCGGCAATCTTCTGCCCAGTGTTATTTCCGGCTCCGCGATTGTGTCCGTGGTGCTGTCGTTGCAGACCGAAGGTCCGATGTTGCTGGATGCCCTACAAAGTCAGGACCAATACCTAGCGGGTTCGTTCCTGATGTTCCTGGCCTTGCTGACCGTGCTTGGCGTGTTCATTTCCGATCTGTTGCTGGCGGCGCTCGACCCCCGCATCCGGCTTTCAGGGGGAGCGGTCAAATGAGCAGTGTGCCGGAGATAAGCCCTGCATTGGAGCATTACGTCTCTACGGCACCGTTCGAGCCCCAATCGATCGAGACACTCACGGCCGAACAGGAAGAGTTCTACCGCGCATCCCAATGGCGAATCATGTGGTGGAAGTTCAGGCGCCACCGGATCGCGGTCTGGTGCGGGGCGATCCTGTTGTTGCTGTATGCATCGGCACTGGTGACGGAAATTCTGGCTCCCTATGGTCTCAATACCAGGGACTCTCGGCATATCTACGCGCCGCCGCAATTCGTGCACCTGTTCCACGAGGGCAGTTTCGTCGGGCCGTTTGTGTACGGCTACAACATGAAGCTCAATCTGGATACGATGAAGCGTGAGTTCACTGTTGACCAAAACAAGGTCGAACCATTGCGTTTCTTCTGTCGTGGTGACGAATACAGATTCTGGGGCCTGGTAGAGGGCGACTTTCACTTCGTCTGCCCCTCAGAGTCTGGCACTTTTTTTCTGCTCGGTACCGATCGACTGGGCCGTGATATGTTTTCCAGGATTATTTATGGCACCCGCATCTCGCTCACGGTCGGCTTGTTGGGTATCGCGGTAAGTTTTCTGATCGGTATCACACTCGGTGGCATATCGGGTTACTACGGCGGGTGGATTGACCACATCATCCAGCGCCTGATCGAGATAGTGCGCTCGTTCCCGGAATTGCCATTGTGGATGGCCTTGTCGGCGGCGTTACCGGTGACCTGGAGTCCGGTGCTGATCTATTTTGGCATCACGATCATCCTGGGGCTGCTGGACTGGCCAGGGTTGGCGCGCGCCGTGCGATCGAAATTTCTTGCGCTGCGGGAAGAAGACTTTGCGGCAGCGGCAGTCTTGATGGGGGCAAGACCGGCGCGGGTGATTGGCCGCCATTTGCTGCCGAGTTTTACCAGCCACCTGATTGCTTCGTTGACACTCTCGGTACCGAGCATGATTCTCGGGGAAACCGCCTTGTCTTTCCTCGGCCTCGGGCTGCGCCCTCCGATCACCAGTTGGGGGGTGTTGCTCAACGAAGCACAGAATATCAACGTGGTGGCCCTGTATCCCTGGCTGATGTTGCCGGTTGTGCCGGTATTCGTCGTCGTGCTGGCATTCAACTTCCTGGGCGACGGCTTGCGTGACGCCGCCGATCCATACAACTAGCGCCAGTATGGAACGCGGCTTGTTCGGATTCATCATCAGGTACAGCAAGCGCGATCAGTTATTGATCGTTCCGCTGGTCCTGTTTTCGATGCTGTTCTATTACGCGTCGCTGGACTTGCCCAAGACCATCATCAATCAGCCGATTCAGGGTAAAGGCTTTCCGAATCCGGATTCGACCGCGGCTTTCTTGCAATTCAGTTTTGCGCTGCCCGATTTCCTGGGTGGCAGCGTAGTGCGCGTATTCGACGGGTTCGAACTTGAGCGCACGCCGTATCTGCTGGCGCTGACATTTGCGTTCCTGGCGCTGATTATTGCCGGCGGACTGATCAAGTTCCAGATCAACACCATGAAGGGCTGGATGGGCGAGCGCATGTTGCGGCGCCTGCGTTATGACCTGTTTGACCACATCCTGCGTTTTCCTCTGGCGCATTTCCGCCGTGTCAAGTCGGCCGAAATGGCGACCATGATCAAGGATGAGGTTGAGCCATTGGGTGGATTTGTCGGCGAGGCATTGATTACCCCGCTGTACCTGGGCGGGCAGGCCTTGACAGCGTTGCTTTTCATCTTGTTCCAGCACATCTATCTCGGCATGGTGGCGTTTGGCATGGTGCTGATTCAGGCGGTCATCATCCCGCGTCTGCGTCGGCGCTTGCTGGTGTTATCGAGGGAGCGTCAGATCGCGGCGCGGCAACTCGCCGGCAGAATCGCCGAGTGTGTCGATGGCGTGATCGAAATTCATGCCCACGACACCTCGAACTATGAGCGCGCGGAATTCTCAGCCCGGCTTGGCCGATTGTTCCTGATCCGCTTTGAGCATTACCAGCGCAAGTTCCTGATCAAGTTCCTCAATAACCTGTTGTCGCAGATCACGCCGTTCCTTTTCTACCTGGTTGGCGGTTACCTGGCGATCGTTGGCCGGCTCGATATCGGCGCGTTAGTGGCGGTTATTGCCGCGTACAAGGATCTGCCTGGCCCGGTCAAGGAATTGATCGACTGGGACCAGGAGCGCATGGACGCCAGCATCAAGTACAGCCAGGTGATCGAGCAGTTCTCGGTCGACGACCTCGCTCCGGTAGCACAGCAACAGATGATGGATACGCCCCGGTTGCCGCGCGAAGGTAGCCTGCGGGTAAGCAATCTGTCGTTGCTGGATGAATCTGGCACCAAAGTGGTCGATGCCGTGTCTTTTGAAACCGGGCTGGACGCGCACGTGGCGATGGTCGGGCCCAGCGGCTCCGGTGTGGGGGAGTTGGCGCAACTGGTTGCGAGGTTGTTGGTCCCTAGTGGCGGCACGGTTGAAATGGCTGGTATCGACATCACTCGAGCACCCGAAGCGGTGACAGGCCGCGCGATCGCTTATGTCGGTTCGGCTTCCTATCTGTTCCCGGTAAGTGTTCGGGAAAACCTGGTCTACAGTCTTAAGCACCGGCCGGTGGTTGAGGCTACCTACGAAGGCGAAGCACGGCGTTTGCGCGATAGCCAATTGCGTGAAGCGGCGCGAGCGGGAAACTCGACCCAGGATATCCGGGCTGAATGGCTGGACTACCAGTCCGCAGGAGTTGCCGGCGCACCAGAAATGGAAATCCGCATTCTGGAGATTCTGAAAACAGTTGACCTCGAAGAAACGCTTTTCGAGATTGGCCTGAAGAGTGCAGTTGGGTCCGCGCAAAGTCCCGGCCTGGCGGAGAGTATCTTGCGGGCGCGCGAAACCATGCGGGAAAGATTGAGCCATCCAGCGGTCATCGATCTGGTCGAACGATTCGATCAACAGCACTACAACCGTAACGCCACGCTGGCCGAGAACTTGTTGTTTGGCACCCCGGTCGGCAAAGTTTTTGACATCGATAATCTGGCGGTCAATCCTTATGTGCGCAAGGTGCTGGACGAAACAGGACTCTCGGCCGACCTCCTTAAGGTTGGGCAGAAACTGGCTGAAACCATGTTGGAATTGTTTAGCGACTTGCCGCCTGGGCATGAGTTGTTTGAGCGGTTCAGCTTCATTGCGTACGACGATCAGCCCAAAGTAAAAGACATCGTGTCGCGAGTCGCGGCGCTCGGCTTGGACCGGATCAGCGCCGCTGACCGCAACCTTCTGCTGGCCTTGCCGTTCAAGCTGATCGTCACCAAGCACCGTTTGGGATTGATCGACGATGTCCTTGAGACCCGCATACTTGAAGCCAGGCGGCAGTTTTCAGCCAACCTGCCGTCGCAAATGCGCAGTGCGATCGAGTTTTTCGATCCGCAGCGTTATAACGCTGCCGCGTCGCTGCAGGACAACATACTCTTTGGGAAAATTGCTACCAGCCTGGCGGGCGGCAGCGCGCAAATCGGTGGGCTGATGCGCCAGATCCTCGATGAGTTGAACCTGCGTCCACTGGTATTGATGATTGGTCTGAATTACCAAGTTGGCACCGGCGGCGCCCGGCTTTCCATTCCCGACCGACAGAAAGTTGCGATCGGACGGGCGCTGCTAAAGTGTCCCGCAGTGCTGATACTTGACCAGGCAGCCGCCGTTCTTGATCCGGCGGCGCAAAATCGCATGGTGACGAACGTGCTTGAGTTTCGCAAGGGCAGCGCCGTGTATTGGGTGTTAAACCGGATTGATCTTGCCGATCGGTTTAGCCAGGTGCTGGTAATGGAGCACGGCCAATTGGTGGAACGCGGCGGCTTTGATGAACTGGTGCGCCAGGGCGGCACGTTGCAAAGACTACTTAAACCCGGCTAGTTGCTGGAACAGGAGACAAGCCATGAGTCTGGAACAGGAAGTGGAGCTGATCCGCAGGTTTCCGATTTTCAGCAAGATCGCTCCAGCAAAGCAGAAACTTCTGTGTTTCAGCAGCGAGCGCCTGACTTACAGCGCGGGCCAGGAGATATTCCATGCCGGCGCTGTTGGCGACGCGTGTTACGTCGTCATTGATGGAACGATCGAGATATCGGTTGACTTGCCACAAGGACCATTGGTGATCGGGACCCTGGGGCGCAATGAGATCATTGGCGAGATCGCGATCTTCGGCCATGTTCCGCGCACCGCTACGGCAACCGCCAAGACGCGCCTGGAGGTGTTACGGATTTCGGCCGAACTCTTCCGCAGCGTGATCCGCGAGAATCCGGATGCCGCGATCGAGTTGATCCGCATTTTGGCCGCCCGCCTGGCCAATACCACGGCGCACCTTTCGAGACTGTCCAACCCGAGTGGCGCTTGACAGCATCCAGCTGATCGGTGGACGAACTCTGTCATGCGGCTTGCAGCACGTAACTCTGCATTGGCAGAGCGAACCCCTTGAGTTGCAGCGCCGATCCGGCTTGCAGAATATGGTGCTGCGCGCCGGGACCGAGCAGTTCAATGGTGCGCTCATCCACCAGGACTTCGCCATGTGACGCTTCAGAGCACAAGCGCGAGGCAAGATTGACGGGTGAACCGACCGCGGTGTACTCCAGGCGCGATGCGCCTCCGATCACGCCCACCGTGACAAAGCCGCTTGCCACGCCTACACCCAAGCCTAGTTGTATCTCCGCATTCGACCAGCGTTGCGTCAATGCCACGCCAACAGCACGAATCTGGCGCGCCAGTTCCAGCGCGCGTTGCGCGTGGTCCGCCAGCGCGATCGGCGCGCCTACAAGGATCAGAACCCCGTCACCGGCCTGATCCTTGATGGTTCCTCCGCAGACAGCGGCGGCGGCGCCAACGGCGTCGTAATACTCCCGCAGAATCTCGATGACGCGTTTGGATGATGTAGCCGCGGAAAATGCAGTAAAGCCGCGCAGGTCGCAACACACGACCGAAAGCTCCAGTGTTTTTTCCTCAGTCGCGCTCTTCAGCCCGCGGCGGGTCACCAGTTCGGCAACCTGGGGTGCCAGAAAACGCGACAGGAACTGCGCCCGTTGGCCTTGTGTTACGTGGTATTGCACCGAGCCGATCAGAAGAATCAGCAGACCCACTGAAGTGGCAAGCGGCGCTATCTGAACCGGTACCACGACACCGGAAGCCATGATTGGCGCGCTGATCGCGAAGGCAATCAGGCGGCGAGCTTCGGCCCGGTCTGGCCGGCGGTTGAGCGTGAAAAGCGTGGCTGCCGTCCCGAGTGAGATTGACACACCAAGCGGGACTGAAAACAACCAAAACGAAGGGTGGATTGTTTCTCCCCGATCCAGAGTGAGATTGCCAAAGTGCTCGGCCCGCAATTCGGGGACTATCAATGCGGTCAGGCCGTAGAACAGCGCCAACCCCTGAGCGGCGCGCAACAGGCGATCCGGCCCGCGTGTATTCAGGCTTCCGGACGGAATCGTCCGGCGTACCCGAAGTACCCATTCGTAGGCAAAAAAGAATGCCAGTACCTGGGGTATCGCCAAAAGTCCTTCCCAGGCGACGATACCGCTGGCTTTGCGCATCGGCAGCACCAGCATCACGTCAACGGCGATGGAGATTCCAACAAAGGCCAGAAACAAGGCCTGGGCTTGACTGGTCTGGGAATCCCGGTCCGCCAGGATAAAAGCCAGCGCCATGGCGACCGCCAACAACGAGACAATGGCTGGAGCGGTGGTGTCTGCAATCACTGGCAAATTTTACCTGCGACCACGGGACCGGCCGGCCAAACGCACAGTTCCTCGAATCGCACGAACTTGGACCGGAACGGCGAGTAGATTCCTGCGGCGCACGCCTTGGGCGGCAATTGCTTCACCTGCAATCGCCCGGAATCTACGGTTTGGCGGATTACGTTCAATGAAACAAGCGCTTCTTGCCACCATGGATAATTTGGCCGCTACCGCGTCCATGTCTGGTGAAGCAATCGCGAGGGTTTCCAATCCATGAGTCGTCTTGATGAGTTTATCTTCCGCATACAGGCGCAGCGGGCCTGTATCGATGCAGTGGCTGCAACCATAGGTTGTCTGGCTGGGCCGGTGCTGGAAGTGGGCTTGGGCAACGGGAGAACCTATGACCATTTGCGGTTCAGGTTTCCAGATTGCGCAATATTCGTCTTCGACCGCGAAGTGGCCGCGCATCCCGACTGTATTCCGCCTGAACAATTCATGCGGCTCGGCGATTTTCGCGCCAGCATTCCGGCTTACTTGGAAGAAGGGTGGCCGCGTGCCGCGTTCATACATGCCGACATCGGGAGCGCCAACAAGAGCGCCTCCGTGCGTTTGGCCGCCGATTTGGCGCCCACGTTGCTCAAGATCCTGGCGCCTGGCGGCTACCTCGCCTGTGACCAGCCGATTGTTTTGGGTGGATTACAGCGGCTGCCTGTGCCAGGCGGCTCAAGCGACGGCTGGTACCACTTTTACCGTCGCGCGGCGTAATGGCGCGCTCCGCGCCCGGGAGGCACTTCAAATCAATCAAAAAAAAAGCCCCATCTTGCGATGAGGCCTTGAAGGGATCCCTGAACCTGTAGGTTTCGAAAGGACCCGAGGAGACAACCAAAAAATCGTTCTACAAAATTGGTACGTCTGCAGTATGTCAGGGTTTTCCCTTGCTGTACAGAGGCGCGCCCTTGAAAGAAGCCAATCCCTGACCTACATCAGCAATACGTCAGATCCTAGCGCTTCTTGCTGGCCGCTTTCGTAGCATTGACCGCGTTGGCCGCAACGGTGTTGAAATTGCTCTCGACAACGTCGGTCGCTTGTCTGACGGCCTTTTGCACGGTCTCCAGTGCGTTGTTGGCGGCAGCGACTGCGCTTTTCATGACTGTAACCGCCGTTTCAGAGCCTGCTGGTGCGTTCTTGGCGGCAGTATCAATCAAACCCATGAATTTTTTCTGCGCTTCAGCGGTCTGTTCCTCGAAAGCTTTACCAATCTCGGCCGTAGATCCGGAAGCGATGTCATACAGGTGCCGGCTGTAAGCGGCAGTCTTGTCAGCCAAGGGCTGCATCAGACCAGATTGCAACGCCAGCAACTCTTGCGCGTCTTTCACACTCAGAACAGCTTTGGCGTGGTCGCCGATTTCAGCCAAAGCCGCCTTTGAAGCAGTAAGGTTGAGTTCGACTATTTTCTCGACGCCTTCGAACGCCTTGTTGGTTAGACCAACCAGGGTTTCGATATTGGCTTTGTGGGAAGCCATGACTTGTTCAACGGTCAACATATTAATTTCCAATCAAGTTTAGTAAAGAACCGGTAACTGCTCCGAAACTTGGCGTTTGGCAAGTCAATGTTGCAGTGCAGCATGCAATGAATTATAGGGTTATCCCGCATCAATACAAGCCATTTGTGTTGCGCTGCAACATATTAGAGCGCAACTTCAATACGAAGGCACTCTCCCTAATTTGTCATAACGGCGCAATTAGGGTGACTTATGCGGACACCGCAATTTCCGCCACGCTGAGCACCGCGTAACGATGGGTTACTCGTAGCCGGGCCGCCGCGACGCTGGCCGTCAGTGGATGGATTACGTCTTCAGCCAGGTTTCGGAAAAAGCCAGAAACGCGGAGCTTGCTGTTCGCCCCATGAACGGTCGCACGAAGGGTTGCCCGCGCAAGCGGCGGCCGTTGACGACAATCGGATTGCCCGGCCTCAAGCCGGGCGTCAAATGCCGCAGTCAAGCCCATTGGCCGCGTCGATCTGGAATTGGTCGTCATCTCGCCGATGCGGGTTTCCATTGTTTGTCTGCTGCTGGCGGCCATGGTCGCTTCGAGTATATGGGGCGAGCAGCGTGTTAATGGACTGGTACGGCAGTCCGGCGTTCTCCCTGGTTGTGGCGGTGTCATCTGTCTAGAATCGATTGGCAATCTACTCCCAGGAAAATTGCATCGGCTTTCTCCAACGCGTCATTTAGCGGGAGACAACATGTTCGAGACATCCATCGCTGGCAGCCTGCCCAAACCCGCCTGGCTGGCCGAAACTGAAAAACTCTGGCCGCAGTGGAAGAGCGCTGGCGACGAGTTGCAACAGGCCAAGGCCGACGCCACGCTGCTGTGGATCAAGGCGCAGGAAGACGCCGGGCTCGACATAATTGGCGACGGCGAACAGGCGCGCCAGCATTTCGTGCATGGTTTCGTGGAGCATGTGGGCGGCATCGACTTTGACCACAAGGTCACGATGGGGATCCGCAACAACCGGTATGACGCGCAGGTGCCGCAGGTGATCGGCCCGCTGGCGCGCAAGGGCCGGGTGCACGCATTTGAAGCGCGGCTGCTGCGCGCGCATACCGCCAAGCGCATCAAGTTCACGCTACCGGGGCCGATGACGATTGTGGACACCGTGGCCGACCGTTTTTACGGCGACCGGTTCAGCCTGGCGATGGCCTTTGCTGAACTGTTGAACCAGGAAGCGTTGGGCTTACGTGACGACGGCGTGGACATAATCCAGTTCGACGAGCCAGCGTTCAATGTCTACATGCGGGACGCAGCCGAGTGGGGCGTCACGGCGTTGGAGCGCGCTGCCCAGGGGCTGGCGCGTAATGCCGGGCCTGGCGTGCGCGCGTGTACCACCGCCGTGCACATTTGTTACGGCTACGGCATCCAGGCCAATACCGACTGGAAGAAGACCCTGGGCCAGGAGTGGCGGCAATACGAGCAGGTGTTTCCCGCATTGGCAAGCAGCAGCATCGGGCAGGTCAGCCTGGAGTGTTACCACTCGCAAGTACCGGCGGAGTTAATGGGCCTGTTGCAAGGCAAGGACGTGATGGTGGGTGTGATCGACGTGGCCAGCGACGAAGTGGAAACGCCCGAGCAGGTGGCCGGCACGATAAGGCGCGCCTTGCAGTTCGTTCCCGCGACGCGACTTTTTCCGTGCACCAACTGCGGCATGGCGCCGATGCGGCGCGATATCGCGATCAGAAAACTGGAAGCGCTGGTAATGGGCGCGGCGCTGGCACGCGAAACATCGCCGGCTGCTGACTTGGTGAATGTGTCCGGTGTGTAATGGACGTGTTCGCGGTAGCCGGGACCGATTCCCAGCTTGATTTGCCTTTTTAACAACCAGGAGACCTGTATGCAAAAAAGATTCTTTATCCGCTCGGCGGTGGCTGCCGCGGCCGTACTGGCCAGTATGGCGTCCTCGGCGCAGGACAACAAGTTCCGGATTGGCCTGATTCTTCCGATGACCGGTCCGTTTGCCTCGACCGGCAAACAGATCGAGGCCGCCGTGCGTCTGTACATGGCGCAAAACGGCGACTCGGTTGGCGGGAAGAAGGTCGAGCTGATCCTGAAGGACGACGCCGGCACTCCCGACACGACCAAACGCATTGCGCAGGAGCTGGTGGTCAACGACAAGGTCAACGTACTGGCCGGCTTTGGCCTGACGCCACTGGCGCTGGCCACGGCACCGATCGCCACCCAGTCCAAAACTCCATTGGTAGTGATGGCGGCGGCCACATCGAGCATTACCCAGGCGTCGGAATACATTGTGCGCACCAGCTTCACGTTGCCACAGGCGGCGGTCAGCATGGCCGATTGGGCGCCCAAGAATGGCATCAAGAAAGTGGTGACACTGGTCACCGACTATGGCCCGGGCATCGACGCCGAGAAATTCTTCAAGGACCGCCTATTGTTCAATGGCGGCCAGGTACTGGACAACTTGCGCGTGCCGCTGCGCAACCCGGACTTCGCGCCGTTCCTGCAAAAGGTGCGCGATGCCAAACCCGACGCGGTGTTTGCGTTCGTGCCCTCGGGCGCCGGCGCGGCGCTGATGAAGCAGTTTGCCGAGCGTGGGCTGGACAAGGCAGGTATCAAGCTGATCGGTACCGGCGACGTGACCGACGACGACATACTCAACGGCATGGGCGATGTGGCGGTTGGCGTCGTCACCGCGCACCACTATTCGACCGCGCATCCATCGGCGCTGAACAAGAAGTTTGTCGAGGCTTTCACCAAGGCCAACAACGGTCTGCGCCCGAACTTCATGGCCGTCGGTGGTTATGACGGCATGCGCGTGATTTACGAAGCGGCCAAGGCGACCAAGGGCGGTTCGGCCGGAGGAGATGCACTGCTGGCGGCGATGAAAGGCCAGATTTTCGAGAGCCCGCGTGGCCCGATGTTCATCGACGCGCAGACCCGCGACGTGGTGCACAACATGTACATCCGCAAGGTCGAAAAACAAAACGGGCAACTTTATAACGTGGAGTTCGACACCATCAAGGACGTAAAGGACCCGGGCAAGAACAAGTAAGCCAGAGTCGCGCAGGCATTCGACTGGTAGCCCGATGCTGACCATCCTGTTTGACGGCATCGCTTACGGCATGTTGCTGTTTGTGCTGGCCGTGGGTCTGGCCGTGACGATGGGCTTGATGAATTTCATCAACCTCGCGCACGGCGCGTTTGCGATGGCCGGCGGTTACCTGACGGTGGTTCTGATGCAGCGTTTCGATGTTCCGTTCCTGTGGTGCCTGCCGCTGGCATTCCTGGGTTCGGGCGCGCTTGGCGCGCTGTTGGAGCGTACGCTGTACCGTCCGATGTACGCCAAGCCGCATCTGGACCAGGTGTTGTTCTCGATCGGCCTGACCTTCATGGCGGTGGCAGGCACCGATTATTTTCTGGGCTCCACGCAGCAGATCATCCAGTTGCCGGAGTGGCTGCGTGGGCGTACCGAACTTGGCAGCGGTGCCTGGACGCTGGGAATGGGCCACTACCGGCTGTTCATCATCGCCGTCTGCGCGGCGTTGACGGTGGCGCTGCAATATGCGCTGGCCCGCACCCGTTTCGGCAGCCGCTTGCGCGCCTCGGTGGACGACCAGCGGGTAGCGGCGGGGCTCGGAATCAACGTCAACATCGTTTTCCTGACCACGTTTGCGGTCGGCTCCGGGTTGGCCGGGCTGGGCGGCGCGCTGGGTGCCGAAGTGTTGGGGCTGGACCCGACGTTTCCGCTCAAGTTCATGATCTACTTTTTGATCGTCGTGGCGGTGGGTGGCACCTCGTCGATCACCGGGCCGTTGCTGGCCGCGTTGCTGCTGGGTATTGCCGACGTCGCGGGCAAATACTACATACCCAAACTCGGCGCGTTTATGGTGTACAGCCTGATGATCGTCATACTGATCTGGCGCCCGCAAGGCCTGTTCATTCGGAGTGGCGCCAAATGAAACCAGCTGCCTTCGCGTCGTTGCGCGCACTGTCGCGTTACAGACCCTGGGAAGTGGTGTTGTGGCTGCTGGCATTTGCAGCGCCTGCCGTGCTCGGACGCCACGCTTTGATGATCAACGAGATCGTTATTTTTGCGTTATTCGCGATCTCGCTAGACCTGATTCTGGGCTATACCGGCATCGTGTCGCTCGGCCACGCGGCGTTTTTCGGCATGGGGGCCTACGCTGCGGCATTGTTTGCCAAGCTGGTGTTGCCCGACCCGCTGCTGGGCCTGTTGTTTGCCGTTGCCGTGTCGACCGTGCTGGGCGCCGTGTGCAGCCTGACCATCATGCGCGGAACCGACCTGACGCGTTTGATGGTGACGCTGGGCATGGCATTGATCCTGCTGGAGCTGGCCAACCAGCTCGACTGGTTGACCGGTGGCGCGGACGGCCTGCAGGGCGTGGTCATGGCGCCGCTGCTGGGCCGTTTCGAGTTTGGCCTGTCCGGCATCACTGCCGCGTATTACTCACTGTGTGTGACCTTGCTGCTGTTCCTGTTGTTACGCCGGCTGGTCTGGTCGCCGTTCGGAGCGACCTTGATGGCGGTGCGCGACAACCGGTTGCGCGCAATGGCCATCGGCATACCGGTGAGTGCGCGCCTGGCGACCATCTACACCGTTGCCGCGGCGATAGCCGGCGCGGCCGGCGCTTTGCTGGCGCAGACCACCGGGTTCGCTTCACTCGACGTGTTCGAGTTTCACCGCTCGGCCGACGTGATGTTGTTGCTGGTGATCGGCGGCGCAGGCTGGCTCTACGGTGGTGTTGTCGGTGCGGTGGTGTTCAAGATAATGCACGACATCCTGTCCGCCGTCACGCCGCAGTACTGGACCTTCTGGATCGGCCTGTTTCTGGTGCTGCTGGTACTCGTCGGCCGCGAACGCCTGATCCGTCCCTGGACCTGGTTCAGACGGAGCAAGACATGATGGTTGCGGCAGCCACCGCCACGCCGACCGTGCTGGCAGCGCGCGGACTGGTCAAGAAGTTCGGTGGCATCACGGCTACCGACAACGTGACGCTGGAGCTAAAACGCGGCGCCCGGCACGCGCTGATCGGCCCTAATGGCGCGGGCAAGACCACGCTGATCAATCTGCTCACGGGCGTGTTGGACCCAAGCGCGGGCGATATCACGCTGCTGGGGGAAGACATTACCGCAATGGCGCCGCACCAACGGGTGCGCCGCGGCCTGGTGCGCACGTTCCAGATCAACCAGTTGTTTCACTCGATGACGCCGCTGCAGACGCTGGCGATGACAATCTCGCAACACGACGGTCTGGGCACCAGCTGGTGGCAGGCACTGGGAAATAGCCGGGATGTCGCCCGGCGCTGCGACCAATTGCTGGAGCAGTTTCACTTGAGCGATGTCATGCACCAGCGCACCGAACTGCTGGCCTACGGAAAACGCCGCCTGCTGGAAATAGCGATTGCGCTGGCTTGCCAACCGAGCGTGCTGCTGCTGGATGAACCGGTGGCCGGCGTGCCGGCGGGTCAGCGCGAAGAATTGCTGCAAACCGTGGCGGCGTTACCGCCGGACGTATCAGTATTGCTGATCGAACACGACATGGACCTGGTGTTCAGTTTTGCCACCCGCATGACGGTAATGGTGAATGGCGCGGTGCTGACCGAAGGCGACCCGCACGACATTGCCAATGACGCCCGCGTCAAAGCGGTTTACCTCGGAACCGGCGAGGTTGCCGCCGCAGCGGCAGGCGGGCGTTTGCATGGCTGAACTGCTCAAAGTCGAGTCGCTTAGCGCTGGTTACGGCGAGGCGGTGGTGCTGCACGATGTCTCGTTGGCGCTCGACGAAGGCCAGACACTGGCATTGCTGGGGCGCAATGGAACCGGCAAAACGACCTTTATCAACACGCTGGCCGGTGCTGCCCGGCTGCATGCCGGCCGCATCCTGCTGGCCGGTGTGGCGCTGCACATGCTGCCTTCGCACCAGCGTGCGGCGGCGGGTATTGGCTGGGTGCCGCAGGAACGCAACATATTCAAGTCCCTGACCGTGCACGAAAACCTGACGGCGGTGCAGCGCCCGGGCCGCGGCGGGGCCAGTTCCGAAGCCTGGGACCCGCAGCGTGTCTACCACATGTTTCCGCGCCTGGCCGAACGCAAGGCCAACCTGGGAACCCAACTCTCGGGCGGAGAGCAACAGATGCTGGCGGTGGGCCGCGCGCTGGTGCTCAACCCGCGTTTGTTGCTGCTCGATGAGCCGCTCGAAGGCCTGGCTCCCATAATCGTGGAAGAGTTGTTGCGGGCGATCCGGCACATTACCCGCGAAGAGGGTTTGAGCGCCATCATCGTGGAGCAGCATCCGCAGGCCATCCTGGCGATCTCGGACCACGTCGCGGTGCTGGACCGCGGCACGCTGGTGCATGCCGGCGCCGCCAGCGAACTCGCTGCGCAGCCCGAGCTGCTCGATCGCCTGCTCGGGGTGGCACGTTAGAAGCTGGCCCGATGGGGAGGAAGGCTTTTAATGAAGACGAGCTTTTGCAACGTGTTGTGGGCGCTGTTTGTGCAATGGCATCAGGGCGGAGTGAGTCTTAGGTAGCGCCGACATACCATGCCTGCGCCGAACCGCTTGTGGCTGCCCGTCAGTTCAAGTAACCCGGTTTTTCAGGACCGTTGCCGGGCTCCGCAGGCTCGGCAACCTGCGCTGCGCGCGCTGGCAATTCACGCCATTGCGATTGCTTGATGGCGCGTTCCAGCAAGTGCACAAAGGCGTGAATCAGTTGCTCGGACAGCGCCATCTGAAAATTGCGATTGCCTGCGCGACCCGGTAACTTTTCGGCAAAACTCAGGCGCAATTGGCCATTGTCCAAGGGCGCGACATTTACCTCGGTCACCAACAAGGGGGTTTCAAATAGCGGCACGCTGGCCTCGGATGCTTTGTAGGGCGTGGCGAAATCAGCGCGCTTGAGTGTTTCGCTGCGCTGAAATTGGGTCACCGCCTTTTTCGCCAGTTCGTCCATCGTTGCCACATGCGACGTAGCCGGACCAGCATGCCTGAGTACATGTTCAGTCACGGCCTTGTCCATCAACGGCGACAGGCCCAGCGCGAGCCGGCGGGTAAACCAGAACTGCAACTCGCGGCCTTCCTTGGTGTTGACGCGCGCCAGTATGCGGTCTTGTTCCGGCACAAAGGCAATCGAGAGCTGGTGTACGTTCATTGGTTTGATTTTAGTCAACCGGGGCGCGGCAGCGGACGCGCGCTCGGACTTGAAAACCGTAGCATGCGCCCAACGTGCCAATGAATTCGGAGAACAAGCCATGCGAATCGACAAACTCACCACCAAATTCCAGGAAGCCCTGGGCGAGGCCCAGACGCTCGCGCTGGGCAGCGACCACGCTTACATCGAGCCAGCGCATGTGCTGGTTGCGATGCTGCGCCAGGACGACGGACCCAAGGCGCTGTTGCAGCGCGCAGGCGCCAACCTAGCGGGCCTACTGGCTGCCAGTGAGGTGGCGATGAAGAAATTGCCCCAGGTGCAGGGCCATGAACAGGTGCAGATTGGCCGCGACATGGTCAGCCTGCTGCAAGCGGCCGAGAAGGAGTCGATCAAAAGGGGCGACCAGTTCGTGGCCGGCGAGTTGTTCCTGCTGGCCGTGGCGGACAGCAAATATGACATTGGGAAAATCGCGCGGGAAAACGGTTTGACACGCAAGTCGATCGAAGCGGCGATTGACGCCGTGCGCGGCGGCCAGAACGTCGACAACGCCGACGCTGAAGACCAGCGCGAGTCGCTGAAGAAGTATTGCATCGATCTGACCGAACGCGCGCGTCTGGGCAAGCTTGACCCGGTGATTGGCCGCGACGACGAAATCCGCCGCGCGATCCAGGTGCTGCAACGCCGCACCAAGAACAATCCGGTGCTGATCGGTGAACCCGGGGTGGGCAAGACGGCCATCGTGGAAGGTTTGGCGCAGCGTATTGTGGCCGGCGAAGTGCCCGAGTCGCTCAATGGCAAACGTGTCTTGTCGCTCTACATGTCATCCTTGCTGGCCGGCGCCAAGTTCCGCGGCGAGTTCGAGGAGCGGCTGAAGAATGTGCTGAAGGACCTGGCCAAGGACGAAGGCCAGACGATCGTGTTTATCGATGAGTTGCACACCATGGTGGGTGCCGGCAAGGCCGAAGGCGCGATGGACGCCGGCAATATGCTCAAGCCCGCGCTGGCGCGCGGCGAGCTGCATTGCGTGGGCGCCACCACGCTCGACGAGTACCGCAAATACGTCGAGAAAGACGCGGCGCTGGAGCGCCGGTTCCAGAAAATCCTGGTCGGTGAACCAAGCGTGGAGGCGACGATCGCGATCCTGCGCGGCCTGCAGGAAAAATACGAAGTCCACCATGGCGTGGATATCACCGACCCTGCTATTGTGGCCGCGGCGGAGTTGAGCCACCGTTACATCACCGACCGGTTCCTGCCCGAAAAGGCTATCGACCTGATCGACGTGGCAGCAGCCAAGATCAAGATCGAAATCGACTCCAAGCCCGAAGTGATGGACAAGCTCGACCGGCGCCTGATCCAGTTGCAGATTGAACGCGAATCGGTGCGGCGCGAGAAGGACGAAGCGTCGCAAAAGCGTTTCGACCTGATTGAAGAAGAAATTACCAAGCTGCAAAAAGAGATCGCCGACATGGACGAAATCT
>JANNGR010000540.1:0-32348 GCA_031403955.1 Betaproteobacteria bacterium | reverse complement strand
GGGGGATTCGACCGCCGCTCGGTTGGGACGCGTGAGCGCAAACCCGTTGCGCCACATCGACCCCGTCGGTACCCTGTTGGTCCCGGGGTTGCTTCTCGTCAGCAGCCAGTTGCTGGGCGGTGTAGCCGGTGTCAGGCTCGGCATCCTGTTTGTCCAGATCGGTCCAGTTCGTCGTCGGATTGCGAACGAACTTTGCAACCTTGGACAGCAAGCCGGGGTTATTGTCTTTGGTGGACATGGGTCAAAGCGATCGTCGCAATGATTCTACGCAAAATGTGCCTCGGCTCCACACCGTGCCGATGTTCTAGTCGCCAAACATCTTCTGCTTGAGTTCGCGCCGTTGCTGCGCCTCCAGGGACAAGGTTGCGGTGGGTCGGGCCAGCAAGCGCCCGACTCCGATTGGCTCACCGGTCTCGTCGCAAAAGCCGTAGTCACCGGCGTCAATACGCGAAATCGACTGTTCAATCTTCTTCAGAAGCTTGCGTTCGCGGTCACGCGTACGCAATTCCAGCGCGTGTTCTTCCTCAATGGTGGCGCGATCCGCCGGGTCTGGGACCACCACGGTGTCTTCACGCAGGTGCTCGGTCGTTTCTCCGGCGCTATTCAGGATATCCTGTTTGAGGATGGTGAGCTTCAGGCGGAACGCGGCCATCTGCTTCTCGTTCATGTACTCCGAATCGGGCATCGCAAGCAACTCGGGGTCGGTAAGCTGGTCCACCGGTTTGGATTTCCAGTTGTTGGCCAACTTGGGATCCTTTTTTGTCGCCGAAGGCAGTGGGGGAACAATCAATGGCAAGGACGCAACCTGCGAGTAGCTGGCTTTCGCCGCCGTTGATGCGACCGACTGCGCCATGGAAGGTACCGTCAATGATGCCAGCCGGGACGATGGCCGCCCCGCGCGCTGAGCCACCGCTGGCGATGAAGCCGCCGCAACACTGACCGGTATCGGACGGGCCTCGGGCACGGGCTGCGGCTTGACCGCTGCATTGGCCTCAATCTTGTGAGAAGCCAAGGTTTTGCCAATTGCTCCGGTCTTGCCACCCGCGGGTTTCGACTCCTGCTTGGAGACCGGCTTGGCGGCTGCCTTGGCCGCACCAGACGGCGCAGGTTTCTTGGACGGCTCGTGTTTGACCACAGGGCGGGCAGCGGGTTTGGGGCCCGACTTCGCGGCTGGATTCAATGCGACTTTGGTGGCTGATTTCGCAGCCGGTTTGACGGGACCGCTCTTGGCGGCGACTTTAGGCGCCTTCGGCTGGACCTTGCTTGGTGATTTGGTTGGCTGTTTGGTCTTCCCTGGCATAACGTTCACTTCTTGACTCCTCGCAGGAATTGCCTGCGCATGCTTGTCGCTGTGGAAACCGCGCTGCACCGGCGCCGTCAGACCAGCGTCATCTGCAGTTAACCGCGCGTCGAGGGCAATTGACGGCGTGCCTCGGTACTTGTCTTCGGCGCGCGAGTGTACAGGCTTATCGGCACGAAAACCCATGAATTGCAAAATCAGTGCGAGCATAACGGTGTCAATTGGGGTTTCGGCGGTTCTGGATCAAACAAGGCACTGTTCCATTCCCTGCAAAAAGATGTCCTTGGGCAAGTCAATCCCAATGAACACCATCCTGCTTGAGCGTTGCTCGTTGGCCTGCCATTGCGGCCCCAGGTCGCTGCCCATCAGCTGGTGAACACCCTGAAAAATAACCTTGCGGTCGGTCCCATTCATATGCAGAACGCCCTTGTAGCGCAACATCCGCGGACCGTAAATATTGACAATCGCGCCCAGGAAGTCCTCCAATTTGGCCGCATCAAATGGCCGCTCGGACCGAAAGACAAAACTCTTTACGTCGTCGTCATGGTGATGGTGGTGCCCACTGCTCTGCTGGTGCGAAGGGTGGTCACATGGTTCCTCCTGCTCGTGCGCATGTTCGTGTTTGTGCTCTTCTTCGGTGAGGAAGTCGGGATCGATTTCGAGCTTGGTGTTGAGATTGAACCCGCGCAGGTCAAAAACGCTGGACAACGCCACTTCGCCAAAATGCACCGGCTGCTGGGGCGCACGCGGATTCATGTGTCTGATGCGATGCATCAGGGCGTCAACTTCGTCCTTGGCGACCAGGTCGGTTTTGCTGATGAATATCTGGTCGGCAAAACCGATCTGGCGGCGCGCTTCCTGGCGGTCGTTGAGCTGATTCACGGCGTGTTTGGCGTCCACCAATGTCAGGATCGAATCGAGCAAATAACTCTCGGCGATCTCATCGTCCATGAAAAATGTCTGCGCCACCGGTCCAGGGTCGGCCAAGCCAGTGGTTTCAATCACTACCCGGTCGAAATCCAGTTCACCCTTGCGTTTTCTGGCGGCAAGGTCCTGCAAGGTGCTGCGCAGATCCTCTCGGATGGTGCAGCAAATACAGCCGTTGCTCATCTGGATGATCTGCTCCTTGACATCCGACACCAGGATGTCGCTGTCGATATTTTCTTCGCCAAACTCGTTTTCGATCACGGCAATTTTTTGCCCGTGCGCTTCGGATAACACGCGCTTGAGTAGCGTCGTCTTGCCCGAGCCGAGGAAACCGGTCAGGATTGTGGCGGGGATAAGGCTCATGGGAGTTCCTGTCAGTTGGGAGTTGGGGCCTATTTTGCCGCGTTCAACCCAGTTCAGAGCCGCCGGTAAATGCGATAACAGGAGGGGAGTGTAGCGGCCATTTCCGATCGGGCCATCAACGCATTTCGCTCGCTGGAAAATTGATTGTCATCGGATCGTCTGGCGCGCCGCCGATGCGGCGGCCGCACGGCGTCGAGGCGAGGCTGGCTCAGCTTTGCCCGGGCCGCTTGATCCTGGCCCGCGGGTGCGCCGCGTCGTAGGCTTTTGCGAGATGCTGAAAATCGAGCCTGGTGTAGATCTGGGTAGTGGAGATGTTGGCGTGCCCCAACAACTCCTGCACCGCGCGCAGATCGCCACTGGACTGCAACAGGTGGCTGGCAAACGAATGCCGCAGCATATGTGGATGCACCGGCGTTGCCAGGTTGGCCTGCAGGCTGCGGCGCTTGAGGCGCTGCCAGACGCTTTGCGCCGTTAGCCGCGTGCCGTGGCGACCGATGAAAAGTGCCATTTGCGGTTGCGTCAGGGCCTGCGCCCGCACTGCCAACCAGCGTTGCACCGCCTGCAGCGCCTTGGCGCCGATTGGCACGCTGCGGCGCTTCGATCCTTTGCCAAGCACATGGGCTTCGCCCGCATTGAGGTCGATCCATCCGCGTGTCTTTGCGCCAGCAACCGTATCGAGTCCCGTCAGTTCACCCACGCGCAAACCGCCGCCATACAGCAACTCGACGATTGCCGCGTCACGGGCTTCCAGCCAGGGATCCTGGGAATCACTATGAAAACTGGCAAGTTGAACTGCGTCATCGACACTCAATGCGCCCGGTAGCGGTTTGGCCGCCTTGGGAGAGCGAACATCCTGCACCGGGTTAGCTGCTACCAGACCTTCGCGGCCCAACCAGGCGTAGAAACCGCGCCAGCCGCACAGGATCAGCGCAATGCCCCGGCCGCTGCGCCCCTTGGCGTGCATCTGAGCGACCCAGCGGCGAACATGTGTGTTCTGGACCGCCCGAAGCTCCACACCGGTCTGGATTGCGAACCCGGCGAGTTTCTGGAGATCCAGCGCATACAACTCGACGGTACGCAGCGCCAGACGCTTTTCGACCCGCACGTACTCCAGGTAACGCTCGGTCAGTGCATCGACTTCCAGTAATTGAAGTCCTGGGGTATTGGCGAACTCGGTTGTCATCGTTGCACGCTGCGGCCGGTAGTCAGGCCGCTGGGCGCAATCTGCCGAGTGCCGCGCTGGCGATCTCGGCGACGTGTTGCAGCAAATCGGTTCCCATGCCGCTATTGAAGCGTTGGGCGTCGGGAGACGACAACACGAGCAGACCAAATGCGGGTCCGACGTTGCCCGTGGGGGCCTCGCGCAGCGGTAACAGCGCGATTGACGCCGCCGCCGCGGGGTCGTCGAGCCATGTCACCGCTTCAAAGCCGGTGTTTACCCCGCAAAACGGCTCGGTCAGTGACGACGCGAACAGTTTTGTATCCTCAGTAACCCCTTGGGCAAAACCAGCACTGGCAAAAGCATTGGCCGCGCCCCAGACCTTGATGGCGACCTGCGGTACGGAGAACTGTTCCATGATCTGACCCACGATCTGGGCTGGCATCGCGGCGCCGTCGGTAGTCCGGAAAAGGGAACCGGCCCAACGCAGCAAGCGGTCCGACAACAGGGCGTTTTCGTTGCCGTGGCGAATCATGTCCATCAGGCGGTGCTCCAGCAGTTTGATCTTGTCACGCAGCATTTCCGCCTGGCGCTCCTGCAGACTGACGGCGCGTTTGCTGTGCGGACTGGTCAGGTGTACGGCAGCAAGCAGCTCGGCGTGGCGTTCAAAAAAATCCGGGGTATTTGCCAGGTAGTTGGCGATATCGTCTTCGGTGATGGGGTTGCTCAATGGATGGTTCATAAGTTGTCAGGTAGTTCTATTTCGCCTTGAAAAACAGTTGTGGCCGCGCCCGTCATCATCACGGGCGATGGTCCTCCTGCCCAGGCAACGCTGAGTTGACCACCACGCATGCGCACATCAACCTGCGCGTCCAGCAATCCGATGCGAATGCCGGCCACCACGGCCGCGCAGGCGCCGGTGCCACAGGCCAGTGTTTCCCCGGCACCACGCTCGTATACCCGCAGGCAAATCCGCGAGCGATCCACAATCTGCATAAAACCAACGTTCACGCCGCGCGGAAATGCGGCGTGCGCCTGCACCTGAGGGCCTAACGCCAGCACTGGCGTCGTTTCCACTTCGTCCACCAGCATCACCGCATGGGGGTTGCCCATGGACAGGACTGCTACCAAAACGTTAGCTTCCGGGGCGGAACAGGTGAGCGCCAGACGCCATCGTTCCCATGCTCCTGAGGGCTCAGGCATCAAGTTTGCCGCGTAAAACGGTAACTCGCGCGGATCAAATACCGGTGCGCCCATATCCACCGTCACATGGCCGTCAGCGCGCCACTGCAGCTGCAGCAAACGGTTCATGGTTTTCACGGAGACCATGTCTTTGCTGGTCAGGCCACGCTGGCGCACAAAACTCATGAAGCAACGCGCGCCGTTGCCGCAATGTTCCACTTCGTTTCCATCGGCATTGTGAATCAGGTACTCAAAATCTATGCCCGCGGATGGTGAAGGCCGCACCGTCAATATCTGATCGGCACCGACACCAAAATGGCGATCACCCAGAAAGCGGTATTGACGCGCCGACAGGCCGAGCCGCGCGCCGGTTTCGTCAAGCACCACAAAATCGTTGCCTGCGCCCTGCATTTTGGTAAAGCGGATTCGCATGGCGGGATTATCCGCTGTAGAACTAGGCCACTTTTAGCGGCAAAATGCCGTCTATGGTAAGACCCAATCAACTCCTTTACTCCCAGCGCGAGCCGGCGCCCACTCGTGCGGCCGCTACCGTGTTGCTGCTGCGCGATACGCCCGAGGGCGTCGAAGTGTTGATGACCCGGCGCTCGACAACTGCGAGTTTTGCGCCTGGCGCGTATGTGTTCCCGGGTGGCGGCGTCGATACGTCGGACGCGACCGCGCATACCCATGCGAAACGGCGCGCGGGGCAAAGCGACTTGCACCTGACGCAGGCCATAGCAGCGATTCGGGAAAGTTTCGAAGAGCTGGGCGTGTTGTTGGCATGCCGAGGCGAAGGCACATTGCCCACTGCCGAAGACATCGCCACGCTGGACCGCAAGGCGCCATTTTTTGCCCAATGCGCCGCGCGCGGCCTGGTACTGGCGGCGGACGAGGTATTCGTGCTCGCGCACTGGATCACCGACCGGGATCTGCCGCGTCGTTTTGACGTGCCGTTTCTGGTGGCCCGCATGCCAACCGGGCAAACCCCGGTGGCCGACGAAGCCGAGCAGTTCGAGCCGGTGTGGGTGCGCCCCGCGCAAGCGCTGCAGCGCCATGAGGCGGGACGTTTTTTCATCATCTTCCCGACCATCCGCACGCTGCAGCGCCTGCAGGCGTTTGCCACGGTGGACGCCGTATTGCAGGCTTGCGCTGCCAGCGAACAGCCGCTTTGGACCAGTTGCCCGCGCGCCGGGCTGCTGGCCGGCAAAGAGGCCCGGTATATGGAGCACGAACATCCCTATGGCGAGTTGCAACTGGTTTCGCCCGACGGGCAGATCGTTCACCATCTGGACTGGCAAACCGAGCAACCGGTATTGTTGCTGAAGAACGTGATGCGTCTGACCGCGCCCAACCCCGGCGCGATGACCGGCCCTGGCACCAATAGCTACCTGGTGGGCGACCCGTCGACCGGGTTTGTGGCCATCGACCCTGGCCCGGCGGACGCACAACATCTGGAGCGTTTATGGCGCGCGGCCGGCGGCAACATCCGGATGATTGTGTGTACGCATTCGCATCCGGACCATTCGCCCGGCGCCCGGCCCTTGCAGGCTTTGTGTCTCCAGCCCCCGCCTATTCTTGGCTTGCCCAGCGCCGCCACGGCTCGCGCCGCGAGCGCCTTTACACCCGACCAGCCGTTGGCGGACCAACAGCATCTGGTGTTGTCTGCGCCCGGGCCGGAGTCCTCGACGACACATACCTTGAAGGTGCTGCACACGCCGGGCCATGCGGCCAACCACCTGTGCCTGGTGTTGGTGGAAGATGGGCTGCTGTTCAGTGGTGACCACATCCTGAATGGCAGCACTACCGTCGTTGACCCACCGGATGGAGAGATGACAGACTACCTCGAATCGCTCGATAAGCTTGCTGCCGCCTGCGCGGAGCATCAGATTGAATTTATCCTGCCGGCCCATGGTTATGTGCTGGGCCAGGCCTTGAATGCCATTGGCCAACTCAAAGCCCACCGTCTGCGGCGCGAGGCAAAAATCATCCAGGTCATGCAGTCTGATCCCGATGGCACGCTGGACGCCTGGGTGGAGCGCGCCTACGATGATGTTCCGCCGCGCATGTGGCCAGTGGCCAAACGCTCCTTGCTGGCGCATGTGCAACGAATTGAGGCGTTGGCAAGCGGGATTTGACCGCTTGGTAAGTTGCGGACAAAGCTTGCCAATTGCAGGTGGTTGCGGACTGTCCGGCAAGGGGGACTTCCAACATCCAACATCCGACATCCGACATCCGACAAAGTGTTGGGGACAGAGCTTGCCCACTGCGTGTGGCTGCGGTCTGTCCCGCAAGGTGGACTTCCAAACTTCCAACATCCGACAAAGTGTTGAGGACAGAGCTTGCCCACTGCGTGTGGCTGCGGTCTGTCCCGCAAGGTCTGAGAGGTCGTACTCCCCCGGTCCGTCGCCCAGCACGCTCAGGTCAAGCGGGCGCACCGCGCCCATCCACAGCGCCCGATCCCGGTGGTCCACCAGATCGTTGTCGCTGATTGGATGGACGAACACCACCAGGCCGGCGCGGTGCATCGCCAGCCACGGAATCACGGCACCGAACAACGCTGGTTTGAAGGCCAGTTGGCAGCTCCAGTCCGGATGCGGGCCAATCGGCCTTTCGTGTACCCGGCCCATTTTCAGCGGGAATAACTGCGCCGCTTCGGCGCACAGGGCGCGAGCCCGGTCCACGCTTTGCGGCCCAAAATAGACATGCGCGTGAAAGCCATGGATGGTCGGGGTGGTAGTGCTCATAAGTGGCGCTCCGGTTGTTGGCGAGCGGCATCGCGTGGCGCCATAAAAAGTGTGAAGCCCACCGATAAGCCGGATTCTGTGCGTTGAAGTTGCCCCCAACGTGACTGCCATTAATCTGGGCCGTTGGTCGCCCAACGGCTCGGTGCTACCTACCCGCACACAACCCGGGGGCCCCGGGCAGAAAGTCGCAGCGAACTGCGGCCCGCAACGTGTGCCTACTTGGTATTGCTGCGCGTAGAGATTGCCCGTTTCACCCGCTGGCGTGGGTTGCCCCGGCCGGCGACTCGTCTCTGTTGCTCTGATCCTCACCTTATACCTTGCGGCTTTCAGTGGACAGCTGTTAGCTGCTACGCCGCCCTATGCAGTCCGGACGTTCCTCCAGTGCGGTGTTTCCACCCGACGCGTAAACGTCGGCCTTGCGGCTTGCACCAGCGGCAGTCTGGCGGGCTTCACAGGCCCGATTATCCACTCCTGAGACAATCCATCGCAACCAACTTGAGGAGATGCCCGAATGAAAGCCGACAACATTTTGCACACCATTGGCAATACCCCCCACATCCGCATCAACCGCCTGTTTGGCGGCGGTCACCAGGTGTGGATCAAATCCGAGCGCAGCAATCCTGGCGGGTCGATCAAGGACCGTATTGCGTTGTCGATGGTTGAGGCGGCCGAGATGAGTGGGGCACTCAAGCCGGGCGCGACCATCATCGAGCCGACGTCGGGCAATACCGGAGTGGGGTTGGCCATGGTGGCGGCCGTCAAAGGTTACCCGCTGATTCTGGTGATGCCCGACAGCATGTCGATCGAGCGCCGCCGCTTGATGCTGGCCTACGGCGCCAGTTTTGAGTTGACGCCACGCGAGAAGGGCATGAAAGGCTGCATCGCGCGCGCGATGGAGTTGGTGGCTGCGACGCCGGGCTCCTGGATGCCGCAGCAATTCGATAACCCGGCCAACATTGACGCCCACGTGCGTACCACCGCGGAGGAAATTCTGGCCGATTTCCCGTCAGGGCTGGATGCGCTGATAACCGGTGTCGGCACCGGCGGTCACTTGACCGGTTGTGCGCAGGTACTCAAGGCTCGGTGGCCGCAACTCAAAGTGTTTGCGGTAGAACCGCTCGCCTCGCCCGTGATCTCTGGTGGCGCACCATCGCCGCACACCATACAGGGCATTGGGGCGGGTTTCATTCCGGTTAATCTGCATATGGCGCTGCTGGACGGGGTGATCCTGGTCGAAGCCGAACCGGCGCGTGAGATGGCACGCCGCTGCGCGCGTGAAGAGGGCATTCTGGTTGGCATCTCGTCCGGGGCTACCCTGGCGGCGATCGCACAAAAGCTACCTGAGCTGCCCTTGGGCGCCACCGTGCTGGGTTTCAATTACGACACCGGTGAACGTTACCTGTCGACGGAAGGGTTCCTGCCCACCTGAGCTGTCCGTCAAGCGCCGATGATTCGCCTTTCCGAACTCAAACTGCCGCTTGAGCATAGCCCTGAAGACCTGGACGCGCTGGTAAGAATCAGCTTGGCGGTGGCGGCCGATGAACTCGTGCGCGTGCAGGTGTTCAAGCGCAGCGTGGACGCACGCAAGGCGACTCTGGTGCTGGTCTACATTGTCGATGCGGAGCTATCGAGCGCCGCGTTGGAACACGCGGCGCTGCAACGGCTTGCGGGTAAGGCAAGTGTGTTGCGAACACCCGATATGGACTACCGGCTGCAGTGCCAGGCGCCCTCTGGGTGGCTACCCCGGTCCGGCTTGCGTCCGGTGGTGGTCGGTTTCGGGCCGTGTGGTATTTTCGCGGCGCTGTTGCTGGCGCAAATGGGGTTCAAACCGATCGTGCTGGAGCGCGGCAAGACGGTGCGCGAGCGTACCAAAGACACCTGGAACCTGTGGCGCAAAGGTATTCTCGATCCGGAGTCCAACGTGCAGTTCGGCGAGGGAGGCGCAGGC
This sequence comes from Betaproteobacteria bacterium, assembly GCA_031403955.1. Classification (GTDB taxonomy): domain Bacteria; phylum Pseudomonadota; class Gammaproteobacteria; order Burkholderiales; family Burkholderiaceae_C; genus CAISIP01. Next base: position 22,725 of record JANNGR010000540.1, on the reverse strand, counting down.
ACTTTTTCGGATGGCAAGTTGTGGAGCCAGATCAAGGATCCGCGTTATCTGGGACGCAAGGTGATGGTCGAATTCGTCCGCGCCGGTGCACCCGAGGACATACTGGTTGACGCCCATCCCCATATTGGCACCTTCAAGCTGGTCAGGGTGGTGGAGAACATGCGCCAACAGATCGTCGCCCTGGGCGGTGAAATCCGGTTTGGGCAACGTATGACGGGGCTGGCGATCGAAGACTGCGCGGTCGACGTACAAGGACGGGTGCGGCAGGTTCGCGCGCTGACGGTCCTCGATGCCGCCACCGGGACAATTTCCGCATTGCCGGCCGAACATATAGTGCTTGCGTTGGGCCACAGCGCGCGTGACACGTTTGCGATGTTGTTCGAAAGTGGTGTGTCGATGCAGGCCAAGCCGTTTTCGATCGGGTTTCGCATCGAACATCCGCAGGGTCTGATTGACTGCGCCCGCTGGGGGCGTCATGCGGGTCACCCGCGGTTAGGCGCGGCGGAATACAAACTGGTGCACCATGCGTCCAAGGGCCGCTCGGTCTACAGCTTTTGCATGTGCCCCGGGGGCACCGTCGTCGCCGCCACTTCCGAGCCCGGCCATGTGGTGACCAACGGCATGAGCCAGTATTCGCGTAATGAGCGCAATGCAAATGCGGGCATAGTCGTCGGTATCGAACCACGCGACTATTGCGTCGAGGGTGTGCCGCTGCGGGCCGCTCAGGGTTCGCGGACTACCACACACGATGCCGTCGGTACACCCGCTGCGTTGGCTGGAATCGCCTTGCAGCGGCGCCTGGAGTCCAACGCCTACCTGCTGGGAGGCTCAACCTATGCGGCCCCGGGCCAGTTGGTGGGCGACTTTCTTGCCGATCGAACTTCAACACAGTGGGGCAGTGTCGAGCCGTCCTATAAGCCAGGCGTCAAGCTGGGCAATCTTGGGCACGCGTTGCCTGGTTATGCGATTGAGGCCATTCGCGAAGCCTTGCCGGTCTTTGGCCGCAAGATCAAGGGCTTCGACATGCCGGACGCAGTCTTGACCGGTGTCGAAACCCGTACCTCATCGCCGCTGAAAATCAACCGCGGCGACGACTTTCAAAGCCTGAACGTGCGCGGCCTTTATCCGGCTGGAGAGGGCGCCGGTTACGCCGGCGGCATATTGTCCGCCGGTGTCGATGGGATCCGGGTCGCCGAGGCCCTTGCCAAGAGGGTGTTGGAATAAGGTTGCGGAAAACTCAGCTTGGCGCGTTTTGAAGCGCTGCAATACGTTCTTCAATCGGCGGATGGGTGGAGAACAGCCTGCCGATCCCACCGGCGATGCCCATCGCGGCGACGCTTTTGGGCAATTCACCGGGTGTCATGCCGCCCAGACGCGCCAACGCATTCATCATTGGCTGGCGGTGTCCCATTAGTTGCGCGGAACCGGCGTCGGCGCGAAATTCCCGGTGGCGCGAGAACCAGGCCACGATCATGGCGGCAACAAAACCCAGCACGATATCGAGCACGATGGTGGTGATCATGTAGCCGATACCCGGGCCCGAATGCTGGTCGTTGCCGCGACGCAAAAAGCTATCGACGGCATAACCGATCACTCGGCTCAGGAACACCACAAAGGTGTTCATTACGCCCTGAATCAGTGTCATGGTGACCATATCTCCATTGGCAATATGCGCCACTTCATGGCCAATCACGGCTTCCACTTCTTCCCTTGTCATGCCTTGCAGCAATCCGGTGGATACCGCTACCAGCGCCGAATTCTTGAATGCACCGGTTGCAAACGCATTTGGCGCACCGTCAAAAATTCCCACTTCGGGCATGCCGATGCCGGCCTTTTCAGCCAATTTTCGGACCGTGTCCACCATCCATGCTTCGTCCACATTTTGGGGCTGGTCGATGACCCGCACGCCAGCGCTCCATTTGGCCACCGGCTTGCTGATCAACAGGGAAATAATGGCGCCGCCAAAACCCATGATCAGCGCAAATCCCAGCAGCGCGCCGAGGTTCAGCCCGTTCGCGTCCAGATAACGATTGACGCCCAACAGATTGGCGACGATTCCAAGCACGACCACGACCGCCAGGTTGGTCATGACAAAAAGCAGAATGCGTTTCATGGGTTCCTTTGGTATCGGTCCGCACACGTTGGGACCGTTGACAGTGATGGTAGGGGCAACCGGGCGGAAATCAAGATTTGCGGTTATTCCGCTGAACCAATGGGCGCTCGCGGGCGGCGGAAAACCAACCGGTCGTGGTAAAAATCGGGCGTTCCGTTTGCCGCCCACCATCCCGGCACACCCAGCAGCGGCAGATGCACAAATGGTTTCGATGCGAGTTTGCCAACACCTAGATCCCCTGCCACCCAGTGGTCCAGGTCCGCTATGCCTGTGGTAGGTGGCTTGACTCGGTAGACGTGGGTCGTGACCGACTTTCTGGGCACCAGCAGTTTTTCCAGCAACGCGTGGCCAAACAGCACCAGCCGCGCGTCGCGCCACAATGGGCGCAGGTCCACAAACAGCGTATGCCATTGCTTGGCGGCGAGGGCTTCCCACAACGCCTGGGGCGCGCACAGGAAGGCCGCGTTTTCGTCCAGCAGCGTCAACGCGTCGCGTACCACACCTCTTGTGGGTTGTATCCCGTATTGGGTGATCTGCTGGGCCTGGAGTTGGTTCAACTTTTTCTTTGTCGCGGGGAAATTGATCCAACAAAGTCCGTTGAAGAAATCATGCCGGCTCTCGCGGGTCGGGCAGCAGCCAGTCTCCGATATGAATTGTTCGTAACAGATGCCGCGTGGCAGGTCGGTGTGCGGGACAAAGCGCACCGGTGCCACGCCGCACTGATTCAAGGCTTGCCACAATGCGGCGCCGTTGCGCACATCGCGTTCAACCCGCTGTCCAACCTCGCGCCAGGGTTCGTACCAGGGCATTGACCATTGAACCGGGCCTGCACCATGGCTGACAACTTGTTTGTTCAATTGAGTCATGGTGGCCGTCGGTCAGAGGCCAGGTTTACAGCAGCTTCCAGGCCAACATCTCCCCGGCACGCAGGGGTTTCAACGACGCCTCGCCAAACGCAAAACGTTCCGGTACCAGCCAGGGTTCGCGCATTAGCGTGACGCTGCCCGCGTTGTGCGGCAGGCGGTAAAAGTCAGCGCCATTGAAACTGGCAAATGCCTCGAACCGGTCCAGTGCGCCGGCGGCGTCGAACACTTCCGCATATAGCTCGAGCGCAGCGTAGGCGGTGTAACAACCAGCGCAACCACTTGCATGTTCTTTCAGGTGTGCCGCGTGGGGCGCACTGTCGGTGCCGAGGAAAAATCGGGCGTCACCGCTGGTGGCCGCTTGTACCAGCGCAAGCCGGTGGGTTTCCCGTTTGAGCACCGGCAAACAATAGTAGTGCGGGCGGATGCCGCCGGAGAATATCGCGTTGCGGTTGTACAGCAGGTGGTGGGCCGTCACGGTGGCGGCGGTGAATGGCCCGGCATCGCGCACATAGTGCGCGGCTTCCCGGGTGCTAATGTGCTCCAGCACGATTTTGAGTTCGGGGAAGTCGCGGCGCAGCGGTATCAACTGCGTGTCTATGAATACTGCCTCACGGTCAAACAGGTCAATCTCCGGTGATGTGACCTCGCCATGCAACAGCAACAACAGGTTTTCGCGTTGCATAGCCTCCAGCACCGGGTAAATGTTGCGCAGATTGGTTACCCCCGCATCGCTGTTGGTGGTCGCGCCAGCCGGGTACAACTTGGCGGCCACTACCTGCCCGCTGTCCGAACCGCGCGTTTCTTTCGCAAGCCTGATTTCATCCGGGTTCAGGTTGTCGGTCAGGTAAAGCGTCATCAGCGGCTCGAATGACAGCCCGGCTGGCACGGCCGCGCGAATGCGTCTGCCGTAGTCGCGGGCCTGCGCAACCGTGGTCACCGCTGGCCTTAGGTTGGGCATGATCACGGCGCGGCCAAACTGTGCCGCCGAATGCGGTACGACAGTCTTCAGCGCATCACCCTCGCGCACGTGCAAGTGCCAGTCGTCGGGACGGGTGATGGTCAATCTACCAACGGACTGCCGATTATTGGTTGGGTTCATGTGGCTTGGTCGGCACGGACTGGGAAGTCGCGGCGGTTTGTATCGTGAGGTAATCCCACAATGCCTGAGCACTGCCCTTGGTGACTTGCGCCCTGGATTTCGGTATCGTGGACGCAGGTTTTTGTCCGCGCGTCGGACTTCGGCCGGTATCCTGGGTGGCCGGCCTTTCCCGGTAGGCGCGTACATCCATCGTGATTTGCAGTGCTGCCATGTCCCGCGGAATGGCACTGACGAGCCTCTTGGCGCGTAGTTCTTTCTTCACCGCGCTAAACGGCAGAAACGCAATCCCATGCCCTTCAAGCGCCATGGCTTTGAGTCCTTCGGCCATGTCGGTTTCATATACCCGGTCGAAGTGAATCGCGGTGCTGGATTGTTTGAGAATCAGGTCGACCATTTGCCCCAGGTAGGCGCCAGGCGCGTAACCAAGGTAAGGCAAAAGATGACCGGCGCGCCCGGGCAGGCTGAACATCGGCGCACCATCGCTGCCGGATTTGACATACGGGGCGATCACCTCTTCACCCAGGCTGACCATTTCATAACGGTCCGGATCAAGCTGGAACGGTTGCGAGCTATGGTGATAGGCAATCAGCACGTCGCAACTGCCCTCCACCAGGCGCAACACCGCGTCGTGCACATTGAGGGCGATCAACCGGCTCTTGATCGGTCCAAACTTTTCGCGCAGAGCCGACACCCAGGCCGGAAAAAACGTGAAAGCCAAGGTATGCGGCACGGCGAACTCGATCACATCTTGCGCCGCGGAAATGTGCCCGCGCAACATGGCACGTGTGCTTTGCAGCGCTTGCAGCATCTCCAGTGATTGGTCATACAGGGTTTCGCCCGCCGGCGTCAGCCGTGTCGGATAAGAGCTTCGATCCACCAGATCGGTGCCAGCCCAAGCCTCCAGCGATTGAATGCGTCGCGAAAACGCGGGTTGGGTGACATGGCGCAATTGTGCCGAGCGGCTGAAACTGCGGGTGTCGGCAAGGCTGACGAAGTCTTCGAGCCATTTGGTTTCCATGTGGAATTATGCGATGACGCAATCCGCGCCACGCCCTGGCGCGATCACCCGGCTTGGGCCAGAAGTGTGAAGCTACCAGTTGAGTCCTCCGGGAAACACCCACAACAGCAAAGCCGTCATCACCACGTAACGTACAAATTTGCCGATGCCCATGTAAACCACGCAGGGCCAAAAAGGAAACTTCAGCCAGCCAGCAACGGCACACAACGGGTCCCCGACGGCCGGTAACCAGGACAGCAGGCAGGCTTTGGGACCCAGGCGTTCCAGCCAGCGTAACGCGCGTATGTGCGACGCCGAGTGGTGGTACTTGTCGACCACCGCATGGGCCCCATAACCCATGGCCCAGGTGAGCGCGCCGCCCAGTGTGTTGCCGAGCGTGGCGACACAAATCGCCGGCCAGAACAAGGCGGCGTTCAACTTCACCAGACCAAATACCACTGGCTCTGAACCCAGCGGAAGCAAAGTGGCGGAGATAAACGAAACGACGAAAACCGTGCTCAGGCCAAACCGGGGCAGAGCAAGCATTGTGATCAGGTGGTCTAGCCAGGCTTCCATGGTTGGCGCGAGTATAGGCAGGCCCAAATTACTGGCGCGGTAACAGCAAAAATTGCGCTTGCGGCACGGCATTTCAATTGCTGAAATTTTGGGCAGTTAGAATCACTTTCGGGGTTCCCGCCCCCGCTCCCTTACAGAACGTTTTCCACATTATTCTTGTTGGCCCGAAGCTATGAAGATCGGTCATTTTGCGCTTGCAAATCGCTTCCTGGTGGCTCCCATGGCAGGCGTGACGGACCGGCCATTTCGCCAGCTCTGCCGCCGTCTTGGCGCCGCCTACGCGGTGAGCGAGATGGTCACCTCCCGGCCTGATCTGTGGAAGTCGCTCAAGACATCGCGACGCGCCAACCACGATGGTGAACCGGGGCCGATCGCGGTACAGATTGCCGGCACCGAGCCCGCCATGATGGCGCAGGCCGCCGCCTATAACGTAGAGCGAGGCGCGCAGATCATCGACATCAACATGGGTTGTCCGGCCAAGAAGGTCTGTAACCGATGGGCCGGGTCCGCGCTGATGCAGGACGAAAGTCTCGCATTGGCTATCGTGGAGGCGGTGGTGCGCGTATGTGAGCCGCATCGGGTGCCAGTGACGTTGAAGATGCGCACCGGCTGGTGCCAGTCGCACAAGAACGCGGGGCGAATTGCCCGCGATGCCGAAAGTGCTGGCGTGCAGATGATTGCGGTACACGGTCGTACCCGCGAGCAGGGTTATGGCGGCCAGGCGGAATACGACACGGTGGCGTCTATCAAGTCGTGGCTGCGGGTGCCTGTGGCGGTGAACGGCGATATCACCACGCCGGAACAGGCGCGCGACGTATTAGCCTGCACCGGGGCGGACGCGGTCATGATCGGTCGTGCAGCCCAGGGCCGGCCGTGGATTTTCCGGCACATGGTCCATTTTCTGGCGACCGGCGTCTACCTGGCGCAGCCGCTGGTAGTCGAGGTCAAACGCTGGCTGCTGGATCACCTCGATGACCATTACAGGCTGTATGGTGAGTTCACGGGGGTGTTGACGGCGCGCAAACATATTGGCTGGTACGTCAAAGACTTGCCGGGCGGGGAGATGTTTCGCGCCCGGATGAATCTGCTCGGCGATTGCGCCGCGCAGGTCGCCGCCGTGGCAGGTTATTTCGATCAACTGGGCCTGGGTATGGATCGACTGCCGGAGCCACCGGCAATCGCATGCCATGATGCAGATGCGGAAAAAATGGAGACAGCACAATGAGCAAGAAGCACATCGAAGAATGCGTGCGCACCAGTCTGGAAGGTTACTTCAGGGACTTGCGCGGCACCGAACCCGACGGCATGTACGACATGATGGTGCGCGTGGTCGAGCGGCCACTGTTGGAAGTTGTCATGCAGCAGGCGGACAACAACCAGTCCAGGGCGGCCCAGTGGCTGGGTTTGAACCGCAACACATTGCGCAAGAAGCTGGTTGAACACAAGCTGCTGAATTGAGCCGGACAATGCAGCGCATGATCGCCCTGATTTCTGTTTCCGACAAGACCGGCATTGTCGAATTTGCGGCCGCTTTGCAGGCCTTGGGCGTGAAACTGATTTCTACCGGTGGCACGGCCAGTTTGCTGGCTGCTAATGGTTTGCCGGTGACGGAAGTCGCCGAACTGACCGGTTTCCCGGAAATGCTCGACGGCCGGGTCAAAACCCTGCATCCGAGGGTACATGGCGCCCTTCTGGCGCGCCGTGACGTGGCAAGTCACATGGCCGCCCTGGGCTCACATGGAATCGAGCCGATAGACCTGCTGGTGGTCAATCTGTATCCGTTTGAAGCCACGGTGGCAAAATCCGGCTGCACGCTTGAAGACGCGATTGAAAACATCGATATAGGCGGGCCGGCCATGGTCCGTAGCGCGGCCAAAAACTGGAACGATGTGGCGGTACTCACCGATGCTTCGCAATACGGTGCAGTGCTGGCTGAACTCAAGGCACACGGAAAAGTCACCGGGAAGACGCGTTTTGCCCTGGCGGTAGCGGCCTTTAACCGCATCAGCCAATACGACGGGGCAATCAGCGACTACTTGTCCAGCATCCAGGAAGACGGCAGCCGGGCCTTGTTCCCGGGCCAGTCCAATGGCCGCTTTGTCAAGTTGCAGGACCTGCGTTATGGCGAGAATCCGCACCAGCAAGCGGCTTATTACCGGGACCTGTATCCCGCGCCCGGGTCGCTGGCCAGCGCGGTTCAATTGCAGGGCAAGGAACTCATCTACAACAACATCGCCGACGCCGACGCCGCGTGGGAGTGCGTCAAGAGTTTCGATGTGCCGGCCTGCGTCATCGTCAAACACGCCAACCCCTGCGGTGTGGCGATCGGGGCCGATCCGCTGGCGGCTTACGACAAAGCTTTGCAGACCGATCCGACCTCTGCGTTTGGCGGCATCATTGCGTTTAATTGCCGCGTTCCCGGGCCAGCGGCCGAGGCTGTGGCCAGGCAGTTTGTCGAGGTGTTGATGGCGCCTGACTTTTCAGATGATGCTTTGGCCGTTTTCAGGGCCAAACCCAACCTGCGCCTGCTGAAAGTTGCACTGCCTATTGGCGGCGCAACGGCCTGGGAGCAAGGCCGCAACGCGGTGGACGCAAAGCGGGTCGGTTCGGGTCTGTTGTTGCAAACCGCTGACAACCGCGAGTTGGCACTGGCCGACCTAAAAATAGTGACAAAAAGGCACCCCACACCAGCCCAACTTCAGGACTTGTTATTTGCGTGGAAAGTCGCAAAGTACGTCAAATCCAACGCTATCGTGTTTTGTAGCGGTGGCATGACGGTTGGTGTGGGGGCGGGCCAGATGAGCCGCCTCGACTCGGCACGCATCGCCAGTATCAAGGCCCAACATGCAGGCCTGTCCTTGCGCGGCAGCGCGGTCGCCAGTGACGCCTTTTTTCCATTTCGCGATGGCCTGGACGTGGTGCTGGACGTCGGCGCAACTAGTGTCATTCAGCCCGGTGGCAGCATGCGTGATGCCGAAGTGATCGCGGCTGCCGATGAGCGTCAGGTTGCAATGGTGTTTACCGGCGTGCGCCATTTCCGGCACTGACACGGTTGCCAGCCGTCGCCTGCGGTGGGCCAGGGCGCAAAACTACGGCGGTTTAGCGCCAATGACCGCGATGGCCGCGATGACCGCCACCATAACCAAACTGCAGGTTGACGCCGATCGGCGGACGGTAGGGGTACACGTAATAGTCCGGATACCTGGGCGGCGCAACCGCCACGAAAACCGGATCCGAATACACCGTTTGGGTGATCACCGGCTGCACCGACGCGGTCGGAGCGACAGGGGCGGACATTGGTGTGGCATCCACCGGTGTTATCTGCAGCTTCACCAGTGGGCCGGGGTCATAAGGCATTTGTACCGCGTATTGTTTGCCCGCGTATTCGTAGACCACGTTGTAGTGCAAGACACGATTCTCGATCATGGTTTGGGTCGAGCATCGCTGTACGTTTTGAAACTGAGCCGAGCCCTGGCCCTCGACCCGATCACCCAGGATCGCGCCGCCAAATAGGCCAAGCACCGTCGCGGCGGCACGGCCATTGCCTTGTCCTACCGCGTTGCCAAGCGCGCCCCCGGCAATTGCGCCAAGCGCCGCGCCGGCGCCCGATTTGTGCGTCGGAACCGGCACCGACTCGCTGCTGCAAACCTGGCGCGGAACAGCGACCTGCTGGATAACCGGGGTACTGGAAATTACCTGCCCGGTTTCCTGGGCGGCACACAGGCCAGTGGCGAGCACGCCCACGGCCAGCACGATGCGACTTTTCATGACCCACCCCTTCGAGGCTTTACACAAGCTGCCAGTTTAGTCCTGGCGCGGCAAATTGCCACCCATTCAAGCGTAAGCCCGTAGTAACAGTTTGTCGGGAGCCGTGGTCACGTGCGGGCCATGGGCAACTGGGCGCGTTGTTAGCCTCAAAGTGTCTTGAATACGTCGCGCACTGCGTCCAGGGTTGCCGCAATATCCGCGTCGCTATGGGCGGCGCTGACAAATCCGGCCTCAAACAGGGCCGGCGCAAAATATATGCTGCGGTCCAGCATGCCGTGGAACAGTCGATTGAAGCGCGCGCCATTCGACGCCATCACTTGCCCATAGTTTTGCGGCAGCCGGTCGAGCAGGAAAAAGCCAAACATGCCGCCCTCACAATCCGCGCAAAACGGGATCGCTGCCGCATCGGCCGCGGCTTGCAGGCCGTCCACCAGCGAACGGGTCTTATGCGCCAGGGCTTCGAAAAATCCTGGCTTGGTGATTTCGGCCAATGTTGCCAGCCCACACGCCGTAGCAATCGGGTTTCCGGAGAGAGTGCCAGCCTGGTAGACCGGCCCGACTGGCGCAAGTTGCTCCATCACGGCGCGTTTGCCGCCGAAGGCCGCCAACGGCATCCCGCCACCAATTACCTTGCCCATGATGGTCATGTCGGGCTCGAATCCGGGCAGGACCTTCGCATAGATAGCTTGCGCACCGCCCAACGCGACCCGACAGCCGGTCATGACCTCGTCGAACACCAGTAGTGCGCCATATTCGGTACATAACTCGCGGCAGCGTTTTACGAACGCCAGGCTGGAGCGCACAAAGTTCATGTTGCCGGCAATTGGCTCTATCAGGAGGCAGGCGATTTCCTTGCCGTGCGCCGCGAACGCCAGCTCGAGCTGCTCAATATTGTTGTACTCCAGCACTACGGTGTGCTGCACCACTTCAGGAGGAACACCGGCGCTGGTTGGATTGCCAAAAGTCGCAAGGCCCGAGCCGGCTTTGACCAATAACGCGTCCGCGTGGCCATGGTAACAACCCTCGAACTTGATGAATTTGCGGCGCCCGGTGGCGCCACGTGCCAGGCGCAGTGTGCTCATCGCAGCCTCGGTGCCCGAACTCACTAGCCGCACCATGTCCATGGATGGCACCAGACTCAGGATAACTTCGGCCAGTTCAATCTCGCGCTGTGTGGGTGCACCAAATGAAAATCCATCCAGTAGTGCGCTCTGCACTGCCCGCAGCACCGCAGGATGCCCGTGGCCAAGAATCATGGGTCCCCAGGAGCCGATGTAGTCAATGTAGCGTTGACCGTCCTCATCCCAAAAATAAGCACCCTCGGCGCGCTTGATAAAACGCGGCGTTCCGCCGACCGCCTTGAACGCTCGTACTGGCGAATTGACCCCACCTGGAATAACACGTTGCGCACGCGCGAACAGTCGCTGATTGGTTTCAGTGTTTGGTGTCATGAGCCGGCAGGTCGAAAAGCGAAGCCGCGTCAGCGTCATCCGGCGCGTCGTCAGGGTCCGAGTCAGGCTGGGCCCAGAAGAGGCGGTCGGGGATGATATGGCCCATGCCGGGGCGGAAACCAGCGTTCAGACACCGGTCCAGATAGGCGAGGGCTTCCTTGGTAGCTTCGGTGAGATCGCTGCCACTGGCCAGCAACGCCGCCAGCGCTGCGGACAAGGTGTCTCCAGCCCCTGAAAAGGTCGCTTCGAAGCGCTCGAACCGGGCGCTATAAAGCACCGATTGCGGCGAGCAAAGCACGTTTTCGATGAACTGGTCTGGTACCGCGATACCGGTCACCAGTGTGTAGGGCACGCCCAGGGCTTGGGCGGCCCGGGCGATGTCGCGTGGGCCTGGGCTTTTAGCGGAACCCCATTCAGGAAGCAGCCAGCGCCAAAGGGTACTGTGGTTTCCTACCAACACGGTTGTCTGTGGCAAGACCAGTTCCCTGAAAGCATCCAGATACAGATCGATCTGCACCTCGCTCCACCAGGACAGGTTGGGCATGTAGGCGATCAGCGGAACCGCCGCATAGTCGGTGGCGATCTCGGCGATCGTGCTGATGTTCTCGGTCGACCCGACAAATCCGACCTTGATGACTTGGGCTGAAATGTCTTCCAGAATTGTGCGGGCCTGCTCCGCCACGGCCTCTTCATCCAGGGCGTAATGGCCAAGGATCTCCGCTGTATCGCGCGCGTACGCGCCAGTCACGACCGTCAGAGCATGCGCGCCAACGGATGCGATTGTGCCTACATCGGCGGCCAGACCGCCAGCACCACTCGGGTCATTCGCATTGAATACCAGGACACATGCCGGATGGGCTGATTCCAGATCGTCGCCGGTGTCGGATGGTGCTGGCAAGAGAGGCATGTTCGGGCCTGGAGCGGTCATCAGGCAGAATATCGTTGGTTCTGGCGCGACACGCGCTTATTCGCTTGGGCCGTCTCTATACAATCGTTGCATTCTATTCGAAGGCCCCTTAAGCTGTGAGCGAATCTAAAACCTGGATGTGTCTGATTTGTGGCTGGATTTATGACGAGCAGGCTGGTGCGCCGGACGAAGGACTTGCGCCAGGCACAAGGTGGCCTGAAGTGCCAATGAACTGGACCTGTCCGGAATGTGGTGCGCGAAAAGAAGACTTCGAGATGGTCCAGATCTGAATCTACCAGGCGCGGGAAAATCGATCGGCTTTGATAAATTTCGTTTCAGGAGCGTAGTCTTGTGAACACAACCGGAGCGACTTTCAAAGTCCTGGTGATTGACGACAGCAACACCATCCGGCGCAGTGCCGAGATATTCCTGAAGCAAGGCGGACACGAGGTGCTGCTTGCCGAAGATGGCTTTGACGCGTTGGCCAAAGTCAATGACTATCAGCCGCACCTGATTTTTTGCGACATATTGATGCCCCGGCTGGACGGGTACCAGACCTGCGCGATCATTAAACGCAACCCCCGGTTTGCGCAAGTTCCCGTGGTAATGCTGTCTTCCAAGGACGGGGTGTTCGACAAGGCGCGGGGCCGGATGGTCGGTGCTCAAGACTACCTGACCAAACCATTTACGAAGGATCAACTATTGCAGGCCGTTGGACAAATTGGCACCACTGTGCTGGGAGTGACCTGATGCCGATTCGCACCGTGTTGATCGTCGACGACTCGAAGACCGAACTGATGTTTCTGACCGATTTATTGCAGAAGAATGCCATGTCGGTCAGGACCGCGCAGGGTGCTGACGAAGCGTTCAAGCGTCTGGCCGAAGACAAGCCCGATCTCATACTGATGGATGTTGTCATGCCGGGGCAAAACGGCTACCAGCTGACGCGTTCGATCAGCCGCACGCCCGAGTACGCGGGAATTCCGATCATCATGTGTACCAGCAAGAGCCTGGCGACGGACAAGGTCTGGGGCATGCGCCAGGGCGCGCGTGACTACATCACCAAACCCGTGAATCCGGATGAATTGCTCGCCAAAATCCGAGCGCTTGGCTGAGCGGCTTTTATAGGTATGGCCAACCGCGAAGCTATCAGGGAACTCCAGGCGCGACTCGCGAGCCGATTGCAGGCCGCGCGTGATGAAGGGTTGTCGGTGTCCTGGCTGGCGATCAAGTCGGGCGGCTTCAACTACCTTTTTCCACTCGCCCAATCGGGCGAGATTTTTCCAATTTCAAATATACAGCCGGTACCATACGCGCGACCGTGGTTTCGGGGCGTTGTGAACCTGCGCGGCGGACTGTACGGTGTCGTCGACGTGGCGCGATTTGTGGGTGGTGATGCGGTCGAGGCGACCGCGCCGGCGTTGGCGCAGGCGACTGTCGTAACCTTCAACGCCGCATTGGACGTAAATTGCGCCCTGCTGGTTGATGCCTTGGCAGGACTACGCAGTCCGGAGGTCTTCGTTGCCGCCCAAGCGCCTGGCGCGCAGGCGCCATCCTATTTTGGCAACCGGTTCACCGATGCCAACGGCGAACACTGGCAGGAGATCAATCTTCAGACATTGTCCAAACTTCCCCGTTTCCTAAGCATTACTGCTAACGCTAATTCGTAAGGCCCCACCATGTCCGTAGACCGGCTCAAGCGTTTCTTTTCAAAGACTGTGCTGGATTCCCAAAACAGTTCGAGGATCAGCCCGGCGGAAGCTTCGGTCGAATCGGATTCGGGGACAGGTACACAGCAAGCGGCGGGACTCCAGACGCATGCCCGTGCCGGGTCACCGGCTGCCTTACAGTCCACCAGCCAGATTACGCTTCCGGTTCTGGGCACGAGGTCAGTGGCACAACACCAGCAGATCCTGTTGATTGGACTATCGGCCATGCTGGTTCTGCTGGGCGCTGTGGCGGTATTTGCACTCACGGTGTCGAATCGTGTCGGTCAGCAGATGGGCGCCACTGGGCAGGCCTTGATGCAGTCGCAGCGGCTGGCGAAATCAGTGTCGCAGGCACTGGTTGGCAGCGCGCAGGCATTCCCGGATGTGGCCGATAGTGCCGGTGTGCTGGGCACGACAGCCAGGGGCCTGAAGGCCGGAGATTCGGAACTGCGATTGGCCGCGCTGGATGCGCAGTTCCAGGACGAACTGAACAAAGTTACCCCGCTGGTTGAGCGCGCTGAAAAGAATGCGGCGACCATCATGGCGCAACAGAAAATCCTGACCCAGATCGGCACGGCGCTGCGACAGATCAACCGGCAATCCGCCGGGCTGCTTGAGATCGCGGAAACAATCTCGTCGCTTAAGGTGCAGCAGAACGCACCCGCACACGAGATTTCGGCGGCCGGGCAACTGGTGATGCTGACCCAACGGATCGGTAAATCGTCCACCGAATTCCTGAGCATGGAAGGCGTCAGCGCCGACGCGGTATTCCAGCTCGGCAAGGACTTGAACTCCTTCAAGGAAATTACACAGGGCCTGTTGCAAGGCAGTGCCGAACTGCGCCTGTCTGGCGCAAGAGACTCACAGACCCGGCAGCAACTGGACGCCTTGGGCAAGATGTTTGAGCAGACTCGTGTGCAGGCGGGGTCGGTGATGGGAAATTTGCAGGGCCTGGTGGCGGCGCGCGAGGCGCAGACCGCCATCGTCACCGACAGTGAACCATTGCGACGCAATCTCGAGGAGCTACAGCAGAAATTATCGGCGCGCACCGGCATCGGAACCGGGTCCCTGCTGACACTGGTGGTGGCGGCCGGTTTGGCTTTGCTGTGCGCGTTTGGACTGTCTTTCATTCAACTCACGGATGGACGTAACCGGCAGTCCGTGGCTGAAGCCCAGATGCTGGATGCGGAGCGCCTGCAACAGGATGCAAAACGGGTCAACGACGCTAACCAGGCTGCGATTTTGCGGTTGATGAACGAGTTGCAGACCGTGGCGGAAGGCGACCTGACCCAGCAGGCGACCGTAACCGAGGACATCACCGGTGCCATTGCGGATTCGGTGAACTACACCGTCGAGGAGTTGCGCACTCTGGTGGCCAGCGTGCAAAACACGGCGTCGCGCGTCGCGCAGACAACTTCCGATGTGGACTCAACGTCGACCGAACTGCTGGCCGCGTCGAATGAACAGATGAATGAAATCCAGGCAACCGGCAAATCGGTGCTGGAGATGGCGACACGTATTAACCTGGTGTCGACTCAGGCACAGGAGTCGGCCGCGGTGGCGCGTCAGTCGTTGCAGGCGGCAGAATCGGGTTTGCAGGCGGTTCAAAACGCGATCGGCGGCATGAACGCAATCCGTGACCAGATTCAGGAAACCTCCAAGCGGATCAAGCGCCTGGGCGAGTCGTCGCAGGAAATCGGTGAGATAACCGAGCTGATTTCCGACATTACCGAGCAGACCAATGTGCTGGCGCTAAACGCTGCAATCCAGGCGGCGTCGGCGGGTGAGGCCGGTCGGGGCTTCTCCGTGGTGGCTGAAGAAGTTCAGCGCTTGGCTGAACGGTCGGCGGATGCAACGCGTCAGATTTCGGCTCTGGTACGTGCCATTCAGACCGATACCCAGGATGCGGTGGCCGCCATGGAGCGCTCCACGCAAGGAGTGGTCGAAGGCGCCAAGCTGTCTGACAATGCCGGTACCCGCTTGACCGAAATTGACCAGGTTTCACGTCGTCTGTCTGATTTGATTCAGCAGATCTCGGATTCCGCTTCGCGCGAGGCCAACTTGGCAAACTCGGTCGCCGACAGCATCCAGAATATTTTCGCGGTAACCGAACAAACCAGCGACGGTACTAGATCAACCGCGGCGCAAGTGCGTGAATTGTCTCGAATGGCCGAGGAACTGCGTCAGTCTGTGGCCCGGTTCAAGATTGCCTGAAGGCTCCCGGCCAGACCAGATCATTCGCAGGAGTGGACAATTTGATGCAAACAATCTCGATCCCGCCGGGTGAAATTGAACTGGCGGTCAATGATCTTGGGCCGTTGGCCTGGGTGCTGGACGAGTTGCGCAAGTCACTGGACGGTGCAACCAAGGCGTTGCGCCGCTTTGTACGGGACGCTGAGTTGGCGCGTGGTTCGGATTTAGCGGAACTTGATGCGAGCCAATTGCGGATTGCCCGCCAGCAACTGCACCAGGCGGTGGGGGCGCTGGAAATGGTCGGCCTGGGTGCTCCGGCCAAGGTTCTGCGCGCCATGGAGGCATTGGTGCAGAAGTTTGTGCAACGCCCCGAATTGTGCAGTGAAGATGCGGCGAACAAGGTCGAACGCGCGAGCTTCGCGCTGACTGAATATCTGGAGGGCGTGCTCAAAGGCAAAGGCGCGTCTTCGGTCGCCTTGTTTCCGCAGTACCGCGATGTACTTGAACTGGTCGGTGGCGACCGCATCCACCCGGCGGATCTTTGGCCGCTGGAGTGGCGCTGGGTCGATGTACCCCTGCCGGTTTCGACGCCCGCGCTGGCCTACGGCGCCGCTGTGCGGGCGCGCGTCGACCAGGCGGTCCTGAAGGTGGTGCGTTCTGGCGATAAGCGCGCTTCCCGGTCAATGACCGAGATCAGTCTTGGCCTGGCGGCAGTGCCCAGTCAACCCGAAGCGCGGGTGTTCTGGAAGATCAGCGCAGCGTTTTTTGAGGCGGTGGGCAAGGGTTTGTGTCCATCGGATGTGTTTGTCAAACGCACCGCGTCGCGCATCATTGCCCAATACACGACGCTGGCGCGCGGTGAGCCGGGCGTGATAGAGCGGCTGGCGCAGGATCTGCTTTTTTACTGTGCGCAGGCAATACCGGCATCCGCCGCCGACAGCCCGATTCTGTTTGCGGTTCGTCAGGCTTACGGCCTTACCCGTACCAAACCATTCGACTATACGACGCCGCAGTTTGGACGCTACGATCCGGCGCTGCTGGTGCAGGCGCGAAAGCGCATTGCGTCGGCAACGGAAACATGGGCTGCCCTGGCAGGCGGGGACACCAACCGGCTCAAGACTGCTTCGGACCAATTTGGAGCAGTCGCCGAGTCGATGGTGAAGTTGCACCCGGAAAGCGTGGACCTGGCGCGGGCGCTGACACGGGCAATTGAGGCTACGGTGCGATCGGGTGAATCGCCGACGGCGCCCGTCGCGATGGAGGTGGCGACATCCGTTTTGTATCTTGAAGCGGCCTACGACGACCTTGATCCGACCGAATCGCAGATGGCCGAGCGTAGCGCGCGGCTGGCACAGCGCCTGGATCGCGTGGTGACTGGGGCGCAACCGGAGCCGCTTGAGGCCTGGATGGAAGAACTGTACCGCCGCGTGAGTGATCGCCAGACCATGGGCAGTGTCGTGGATGAACTGCGCATAACGCTCGGTCAGGTTGAAAAGTCGCTTGATCTGTTTTTCAGGAGTCCGCAAGACCGCGTCCCGTTGCACGAGGTACCCAGCCGCCTGGCGCAGATGCGCGGAGTGTTCTCGGTGCTGGGCCTCGAGCAGGCCTCCCTGGCGGCGCTACGCATGCGCGACAGCGTCGAAAAGTTCCTGATCGATCAGATCGAGGTGCGCTCCACAGGCAGCGGCGTGTTCGAAAAGCTCGGCAATAGCCTGGGGGCCATGGGGTTTCTGATTGACATGCTGAGTTACCAGCGGGCGCTGGCCAAGAAGCTGTTTGTCTACGACGAGCAGTTGGGTGAGCTGCGGCCTGTGATGGGGCGCGATAAGCTGGCGACAAAGGATGCCGCCGAGCGTCAAGCAGCGGCTCGTGACGTTACACCGCCAGTTGCGCCGACGCCAGTCGCGCCCGCGGTGGCAGTGCCGAAGGCGCCGTCCGTGCCCGTGTTGCAGGACGTTGCAGCGCTGGCCCTGCCTGTCGTGCGGGTAGCTGCGGTGGTTCCTGTTCCGGCGCCCCTGGACGATGACGATGCCGAGATGCGCCAGATCTTTCTGGAAGAGGCGCGTGAAGTTGTGCAAACCGGTTTGCAGGCGCTCAAGTCCCTGGTCGTGTCACCGAGCGACCTGGGTGAGCAAACCACCTTGCGCCGTGCGTTTCATACACTCAAGGGCAGCTCAAGGATGGTCGGGTTGCCGGAGTTTGGCGAGGCCGCGTGGGCTTTGGAGCAACTGGTTAACACCTGGCTGGCGGAACAAAAGCCGGTCAGCGATGACCTGGTTGTCTTGTCTAACGAGGCCATGCGCCAATTCGGACTGTGGGTCGAGGACATTGCATCAGGCGCCCCGATGGCGTGGTCAGCGCAACCCTTCCGCAGAGCCGCCGATAGTCTGCGCTTGAATAACCAGCGCATTGAACTCAACGCGCCTGGCGCACCGGTGGCGGTGCCAGAGCCTGCCCCGGTGGCGGCTGCAATTGAGCCGGCTCCGGTCGCCGCCGCGGCGCCATCCGAAGCACGTCCTGACTTCGAGGCGACGCAGATGTTTGTGCCTGCGGCACGTGCCCCGGAGCCACGGCGACCGGAGTTTGAATCCACGCAGATTTTCGACCCTGCCGCGAAACCGCCTGAGCGCGCCCGACCCGAGTTCGAAGCTACACAGACCTTCGACTCCCAGCCGCGCCAAGGTGTCGATCGCGTTGAACCGGTCAGCCTGGACCTGGACGACTTTGACTTTGGCGACAGCGTAGCCCCAAGCGCGCCGCCAGAAGTGCCGCCGGTTGCTGCTGTACCGCAGCCCGAGGTCGCCGCTGCGATGGCGGCGCCGGCCGAAGAACCTGCCCTGGCGGCGACCGAGGCCCTGGACGATCAGATCAAGGTCATCGGCAGCTTGCGCATCGGTATTCCGTTGTACAACGTTTACTTGAATGAGGCCGATGAATGGTCGCGCCGCTTGCTGACGGAGCTGAGTGAATGGGAGCTCGAATTGGACCAGCCAATTCGCGATTCCACGGTCGGATTGGCGCACTCGCTGGGCGGGAGTTCCGCCACCGTTGGATTTCTGGCGCTGTCAGACATTGCGCGCCTGCTGGAGCAGGCCTTGCAGCATGTGCAATTGCACGGCCAGGGACTGCTGGAGCATGCCCGGGTGTTCAACGTCGCGGCGGAGGAAATCCGGCGCTTGCTGCACCAGTTTGCGGCCGGATTTCTCAAGCGTCCCGATCCGGCGGTGCAGAGCGCGCTCCAGACCATCCTCGAGACGCAGTTCCCGGTCGTGGTGGTGGAGCAACCCGAACCGGAATTGTTGGCCGGCGCGCTTCAGACCGCACGGGTGGAACCTGGTTCCGAAGCGGCGCCACAACCCCTCGCGGTTGCGCCGGTGGCACGACTGGCGCCGCAGTTCGAGGCTGGTGCCGCGCCGCTGATCACTGCCACCGACACCGAAACCGATGTCGTGGACGTGCTTGACGCCGATCTGTTTGCGATCTTCGAAGAAGAGGCGTCGGACCTGTTCCGGCAACTGGGCGGCGCATTGCGCCAATGGACCGCCCGACCGGACAACCTGGGGGCCCGCAACGAGGCCCTAAGGGTGTTGCACACCATGAAGGGCAGTGCGCGCCTGGCCGGCGCAATGCGTCTGGGTGAGATGGCGCACCGGATGGAATCCGCCATAGAAGCGCTTGGAACGGAGTCGTTTCAGGCCAGTCAGATTGAACCCCTGCTGGGGCGGTTCGACGGGCTGCAGTCGATTTTCGACGGATTGCGCACACTTGCGCAACAAGTCGCAAGCCCGGTCGAAAGCGTTACGCCGGCTGCCGTGCCGGGTTTGATTGTTACGCCATCGTCCGCACACGCCATACCCGATCGCCGCGCCCGCGGACGGCCTTCCGCAGCGCTGGTGCCGGCGCGACCAAGCGCCAGCCAGAGCGTCAGGGTGTCCGCGAAATTGCTGGACCGCCTTGTGAATCAGGCTGGCGAAGTCATCATTACCCGCTCGCGGCTGGATGGCCGGCTGGGCCAGATGCGGGGGTCTTTGAAAGACCTGTCGGGCAACCTGGAGCGTTTGCGCCAGCAGTTGCGCGAGATTGAGTTGCAGTCGGAGTCGCAAATGCAATCGCGCATGGCGCAGGCAAAAGACCAAGCCCAGGACTTTGACCCGCTAGAGTTCGACCGCTTCACCCGGGTGCAGGAACTGACACGCATCATGGCCGAATCGGTGGCCGATGTGGCCACGGTGCAGCGCAGTTTGCAGCGCACGATGGAAGGCACCGAGGATGACTTGATCGCCCAGGCACGTCAGGCACGCGAATTGCAGCGCGACCTGTTGCGCATGCGCATGGTTGAATTCGAAGGCATATCCGAGCGCTTGTATGGTGTGGTTCGCCAGGCCTCCAAGGACGTCGGCAAGCAGGTCAAGCTCGATATCGTCGGTGGCTCGATGGATCTGGACCGCAGTGTTCTGGAACGTATGGCGCCGGCCTTCGAACACCTGCTGCGCAACGCGGTCGCACATGGAATTGAAGACCCGGCGCACCGCGCGATGGCAGGCAAGGCGCCGGCCGGCGCGATCGTGATCGAAGTGCACCAGGAAGGCAACGACGTATCAGTCGAAATCAGCGATGACGGCGCGGGCCTGGATCTGAAGCGCATCCACGACAAGGCGATTGCCAACGGGCTGGTAGCAGCGGGTAATGTGCTTGGCGACGACGAGATCATCAACCTGATATTTGCGCCGGGCTTTTCAACCGCTGAAAAGGTGACCGAGTTGGCAGGCCGCGGCATTGGTCTGGATGTTGTGCGCTCCGAGGTCAATGCGCTGGGCGGTCGCATCGAGATCTCCAACACCCCGGGCCAGGGAACGCGTTTCAAACTCGTGATGCCCCTGACCACGGCAGTGACGCAGGTCGTGATGATGCGCCAGGGCGAGTTGTCAATTGGTGTTCCATCCAACCTGGTGGAGATCGTCCGGCGGGTAAAGGCGAGCGAGGTTGAACAGGCCTACCAGTCGAATACTTTCAACCATGGCGGGGAACAGATTCCTTTCTTCTGGTCGGGTGCCTTGTTGCAGGCATCCGCGCGCAGCAATGAGCCGCCGGCCAAGCATTTGTCGGTGGTCGTGTTCCGTAGCGCCGGCAGGCGCGTGGCGGCCCATGTGGACGAGGTGTTGGGGAATCAGGAGGTGGTGGTCAAGAATCTTGGTCCGCAGCTATCCCACGTGCCGGGCCTGACGGGTATGTCGGTTCTTGCGTCCGGCGCCGTCGTATTGATCTACAACCCGGTCGCGCTGGCCGCTGTCTATGGTGAGCAAGCGCTGCAACTACAGGCCGGGGCGCGACAACCAACGCCTGCTCAGGCGGCGCTTCCCGACGGCGTATTGCCGCCAGCGGCGCCGGCATTGGGGGCGGTACTGACGCCGATGGTGTTGGTGGTTGACGATTCCATCACGGTGCGCCGCGTGACGCAACGTCTGCTAAAACGTGAGGGTTACCGGGTGGTTCTGGCCGCCGATGGGCTGCAGGCACTGGAACGGCTGCAGGAAGAAATTCCGTCGGTCGTTTTGTCCGACATTGAGATGCCGCGCATGGATGGTTTTGACCTGGCCCGCAATATCCGCGGCGACGTGCGGCTGCGGGCACTGCCGATCATCATGATCACCTCGCGCATAGCCGAAAAACACCGCGAGCATGCGCGTGAACTCGGGGTCGACCACTACCTTGGAAAACCCTACTCGGAAGAGGAATTGCTGGGTTTGATCCGCCACTACTGCGCAGTTCCGGCGACTGTCGACGCGCTGTCTTGAGCCGCTCCAGGCGGCAGGGGCGGGAAGCCGGCCAGCTGGCCCAATGCCTAGCGTTGCGGTGACAGGCTCGCCTTGCTGCCCGGAGCGCTGTTGGCGGTCTTGCGTACGGCGGCATAACGGGCCAGGGTCGTGGCGCGCGCTTCTTCGTGCGCGACCATCGGGCGCGGATAGTTTGCGCCTAGCCTCACTCTCGCAGCCTGCAGCTCGAGCGCTCTCGCATTCCACGGCGCATGTATTGCCGCTGTCGGCAACTTGCCCAGTTGTGGCAGGTAGCGTCGGATGAACTTGCCTTGCGGGTCGAATTTTTCGCTTTGGGTGACGGGATTGAAGATCCGAAACCAGGGCTGCGCATCGCAGCCGCTGGAGGCCACCCATTGCCAACCGCCGTTGTTGGCGGACAGGTCGAAGTCGTTTAGCTTTTCGGCAAAATAGCTCTCACCCCAGCGCCAGTCTATTCCCAGGTCCTTGACCAGGAAACTGGCCACCACCATTCTCAGGCGGTTGTGCATGTAGCCGGTCTGGTTAATCTGGGCCATCGCGGCGTCGACCAGCGGATAGCCAGTTTGGCCGTCGCACCAGGCTCTGAACATGGTTTGCGCATGTTTGCCCTGTTCCCATTGAATCGCGTCGTATTCGGGTTTGAACGAACCAACTTCCACATGCGGAAAATTGGCAAGAACCTGGAAATAGAACTCGCGCCACACCAACTCGCTGAGCCACACCGCGGCACCGGCACTGCCCTGCATGGACCGTTGCAATGCAGTGGCTGCGAGTTTACGCACCGACACCGTACCGAAGCGCAAATGCACTCCCAGGTAGCTTGGGCCCTTGACGGCCGGGAAATCGCGAGTCGCATGGTAGTCGTCCATGCGGTCGAAGAATTCCGCGAACAGCGCGCGTCCTCCGGTTGATCCGGCCGGCAGGTGCAGTTCTGAAAGATTGGTGCTCTCGAACCCGATCTGCCGCAGCTCGGGCACCGCGCGGCGCATCGGTTCCGGCCGCGGTGCCAGCGCACCGGCGTGCGGCAAGCAAGCGTGCTCGCGCAACTGAGACGCGTCGACTTTTGCCAGCCATGCATTCTTGTAAGGTGTAAATACGCAATATGGCGACCCGGTTCTGGTGAGCAATTCGCGACCTTCGATAACCACCTGGTCCTTCACCGTGTGCAGCGCGATGCCGGCGCTCGCCAACGCACCCAGCACCTTGCGGTCGCGCGTGATTGCCTTTTGCTCGTAGTCGTGCGACGCAAAC
>JANNGR010000539.1:0-3431 GCA_031403955.1 Betaproteobacteria bacterium | reverse complement strand
CTGCCTCCCTCACTCGTCCACCTGGATGCGCCGCGGCTGCGCGTGCTCGGCCTTTGGAATCCGCAAAGTCAGCACGCCCTGCACAAGCTTTGCCGATACTTTGGACGGGTCAAGTTCCTTGCTCAACGTAAAGCTCCGGCGAAATCGTCCCAGGGCCACTTCGGTATGTGTGGACTGAAGGCCCTCCGGCACCGCCAAATCCAACTCGGCCTCGATGGTGAGACTGTCCGATTCGGCCTGAAGATGCAACTTGTCTTTGGACACGCCGGGCAAGTCAGCATAGAGCGTGATTCCTGTGCTGTCCTCGATGACATCCACGGGCGGCGTCAGCGCGTCGGCACTGTAAGGAGCCGTTTCTCTTTTCGTCGCGTTCACGGCGTCTGACTTCCGGGTTTCGATGTCGTTCATGATCGTTGCTCCTTTTTACTGAATGGCAATGCGGCGCGGCTGGGCCGACGCACGGCGCTGAACTGTGATGCGCAGCACACCATCGCGGTAGGTGGCGCTGAGCGCGTCTGGATCGGCATCGTCGGGCAGAGTGAGCACCCGGCGAAACGCGCCCTCGAAACGTTCATTGATGTGGACCGCGGAATTGCTTTTTGCGTCGGGCTGCTGCGCAACGCGCTCCCCCGAGATGGTTAGAAGGCCGCGATCGAGGGTGACCTCCACAGCGGCCGGATCCAGACCAGGCGCGAAAGCATAAATTTCCAGGGTCTGGGGGGTGCCGCCGACGTTAAGCGCGGGGAACCCGCGGCCCAGGCCACGGATGGTGGGAGAAAGATCGAACGCCTGCTGCATGTCGCGCTGCAGGCGATCGATCTCGGCGAGCATGTCGCGCGGGAACAAGGATCGATACATGGCGAGTACCTCCATTCAAGATAAACGGAGCGCCGGAGGCCCCTCCGGCACTTCCGATCAGCAATTTAAGAGCTGTCCGCTGCGTTTCAAGAGCTTTTTTTGTAGGTGGGGCGACCTTTAGGACGACCGGGCGCCTCGGCGGCGGTTCGCCTCTTGAAGTCTTCCACGCGAACCCTATTTCGCTCCTCGTTAATTCTTGTGGTCACCACTATCAGGAGATTGCTATGGCTATGGACCTTCTCAGGCACATTGCTTCGTCCCGCCTGCCCGCTGACGATTACGTCACCCGCCGAAATCGACAAGGTGAGGGTTCTTCGCGCGGCTGGGCTTGTGATTGTCGTCCCTGCGCCCTCAGATCGGGCGACATTGGCGGGGCCTGACCAGGGAGCACAGGTCTTGGCCCTCACCGAGAAAGGCCGCCTGGAGCTTGAGCGGATTCGTTATCCGGATGAATCGGTAGCAGGCCCCGCAAGCACGCCACGAGGTATCGTTCTCTGGCTTCGAGAAGTCAAGGAACGCGCAAGGCAGGCGCTGCGCTGACGCGCAAGAAAAGCTTGTCGAGCACCGGGCGGAACGTCGAGAGCGTTGAGATTCGTGGAGGCGAAATATGAGTGGATCCGAATGCCTGGCGCGCCTACGCGCCGATGCCTCGGCCCTGAGTCCGAGAGCCGCACACATTGCGCTGGCGCTGTTGCCGGCGCTCAGTCATCTGCCGGACGCATGGGAAGCTGGCCTACGAGCCACCTTGACCCGCCGCGCCGGCAACACACCACCATTGTCCGCACTTGAGTTCGACGTGATTCGCGTTACTGCCGCAAGTTTGCCGAATGCGTATCCCGAGTGGGTGGTAAACGATTCGGAGCACCCTGCGGCACGGCAGCTCATCTGGGAGGCTTGGGTAGCGGCCGAGCGCTGTCGGTTGCGGCGGCCGTCGCGCGATACCCACTGAAGGGCGATGGCCGCCTGCACGGTGTGTTAGGCCTAGCCAAGTTCGTGGCTTTCCTGGCTTACTGCCTGCGGGTCAGCCTGAAGGCGCAACTGCGCGGCTTGGCGTGTGGCATCACGCCAGCGGAAGTCATCGCCAAATTTAAGACGATGCCGATAGTGGATGTGCGCGTGCCCACCATCGATGGACGTGAACTCGTGCTGTCGCGATCCACCCAGCCCGAGACCGATCACCGCCTGCTGCTGGACTTGCTGCGGCTGAAGCTGCCAGAGCAACACCGCGCCAATGGCCAGTGCCATCCACCCCATTGGACGCAACGCCTGCCCAAACACTGACGCCATCGGCCCGCGCATGAACAAAGGGATGACGGTGAGCATCAGCACGCCGATGACGATGGCCGTCCATCCCTTGCCTGCGAGTTCGCGGCGAGCGCGCTCGCGCGGGTGTTCTGCTTTGGTGTCTCTGGTCATGACGTCGGTGCTTTGCTTTGAGTGACGAAGAGTGCCAAAGTCATGAGGCAAATCGGCCTTGAACACCCGCGGCGTGTGCGCGAAATGCTATCAAAGGCATAGCAAAAGTGTCTTTGCCTCGACTAGGTCGCGCGTCGGGAAACCACCTACTGCTTTCGTACCGGGATCAACTGGCCTTGCACCGCCTGAGATGCAAACCACAAGCCATCTCCGTAACGATATCGATCTGCGTGATCGCGCAGGGCCTTCGAATCAGACTCAAACAATGTGAATGCGTACGTTTGCTCCAAGTCATCACCGCTACTGGTTTTGATCTTGAGTTCGGCGGTGTACTCACCGTGTGTCCATCGAAAGTGTCGCTGCATGAACAAAACAAGTGCGGCGACAGCCTCTTTATCGGTCGCTTCACAAAGCTTATCTTTGTTTTCCGGTAATTCTTTTTGGGAAAAAATATCGGCGCGAAGATTTGACTGCAATTCTCTAAGGAATTTATCGTCGTCCCTATTGAGCGGGACAAAAGAATTGATGACATGAGCCCAAGTTTCACCCGCCTTCAAACGAAATGGTGTAAACATCACAGCATCCCTTGAATTTGGGACTTCAAGGTATGAGCGTACCGGTAAGACAAACGAATTGCCGCCAAGTTTTGCAAAAGTAAGGGATATCGAATTGACTCGAATTGTTTTGCCGCCGGTATTTTCAATGAAAACATGCCATTGACAGGTTGGACTTCCAACGTTGTGATTGACGAAGATCTGGTCGATGGTTTCACAACTTAGCTTGCCTCGCCTAAGTAAAACGTGCAGCGGCTCAAGTTGCGAAAAGACAAGCGCTACGGCGGCAATCACGAAAGCCCAAAATTGCCAATCCAAATAGAAAGGGGTTGCCGTCATAGAATGTTCCGAATAATTCGAATTAACGGGCCTTAAATTCATGATCTTCCAAACTGCGTGTGACTTGGAAATTTAAGATTTCCCCCACCCATCCCTCATCCCCGCCGCCCGGTTGAACACGCGCTTCCCCGCCGCATCCGCATTCGTATCCAGCACAAAGTATCCATGCCGCTCAAACTGAAACGCCGCGCTGCCCACTGCCGCGTTCGCCAATGACGGCTCGACATACGCCACCGTCATCACTAGGCTGTCGCGATTCAACTC
>JANNGR010000538.1:0-2135 GCA_031403955.1 Betaproteobacteria bacterium | reverse complement strand
GTGGGATGAACTTCGACGCCAAGCTGCGCCGCCAGTCGAGCGACCGCAACGACATGTTCCACGCTCACATCGGCGGGATGGACACGATGGCCCGCGCGCTGGTCGCTGCCGCCGCGATCCTCGACGACGGTGAGCTCGATCGTCGGCGCGAGGACCGGTATGCGGGTTGCCACAAGGTTTCAGTATTTGGGGACAGAGCTTGCCCACTGCGTGTGGCTGCGGTCTGTCCCACAAGGTTTCAGTATTTGGGGACAGAGCTTGCCCACTGCGTTTGGCTGCGGTCTGTCCCACAAGGATTTGATGTCTACCTTTGCGCAAAGCGCGGCCACGGCGCTGCAACTCATCAGCACATTCGACCCGGCGCTGTGGACGATTGTCGCGCGCTCCCTCGCCGTCAGTGGCAGCGCCTGTGTATTGGCCAGCGGTGCCGGACTGGTGCTGGGCGCTTGGCTTGGCGTGGCGCGGTTTTCCGCCCGCGACGCCGTGCTGGCGTTGCTCAACACGCTGCTGGCAATTCCGTCCGTGGTGGTCGGGTTGGTGGTTTATCTGTTGTTGTCGCGTTCGGGTCCGCTCGGTTTTCTGGGTTGGTTGTTCAGCTTCAAGGCGATGGTGATTGCGCAGTGCCTGCTGGTACTGCCGGTCGTCACCGCGCTGACGCGCCAGGTGGTTGAAGATGCCGAGCGAACGCACGGCGAGCAACTGCGCTCGCTTGGAGCGCGCACGCTGCTGCGCAGCCTGTTGCTGGCCTGGGATGAGCGTTATGCCTTGCTCACGGTGCTGATCGCGGCTTTCGGCCGGGCGATCTCGGAAGTCGGGGCGGTGATGATCGTGGGCGGCAACATCGATGGTTTCACCCGCGTCATGACGACCGCCATAGCGCTGGAAACCAGCAAGGGCGACCTGCCGTTGGCGCTGGCGCTGGGTCTCGTGCTGCTGGCAGTGGTGTTGTTGCTGAATGGCGCGATTGCCATGCTCCGGCTGTGGCGCGAATATCTGGAGGGGCAGGGGTCAGCGATGGTGCCGGGTGTGGCGGCATGACGGCGGTGTTGGAACTCACGGCAGCTACGGTTCGATTTCGGCACGTCGCGGCATTGTTGGAAGTCACGCTTGGCATCGATGCCGGGGAACGCGTCGCGCTGGTCGGTAGCAACGGCAGCGGCAAGAGCACTTTGCTGCGCTTGCTGCACGGTCTGCAGCAGCCCAGCACCGGCCAGTTGCAACGCGATCCGGCGGCGCGCCAGGCGATGCTGTTTCAACGGCCCTACATGCTGCGCACTTCGGCCCAGAACAATGTGGCGCTTGCGCTTTGGCTGGCGGGCGAGCGCTGGAGCGTGGCACGGCACAAGGCCTTGCTGGGGCTGGAGCGAGTCGGGCTCTCGAAGCTCGCCGCGCGCAGCGCCAAGACCCTGTCCGGTGGCCAGCAACAGCGGGTGGCGCTGGCGCGTGCCTGGGTGCGCCAACCCGATGTGCTGCTGCTGGATGAGCCCACGGCCAGCCTGGACCCGCATGCCAAACGTGAGGTTGAAACGCTGATGGCGGAGTTCGCCGCCGGTGCTGGCGCGCAGCGCATGACGATGGTGTTTGCCAGCCACAACCTGGGCCAGGTAAAGCGCCTGGCAAGCCGCGTCGTGTACCTGGAACACGGGCGGGTGATGGCCGACCTGCCGGTCAACGATTTTTTTAACGCGCCGCTGCTGCAAAAGGTGTCCATGGCGGCGCACTTGTTTGTCAAAGGAGAACTGGCATGAATACAGACCCGTTCTTCAGACCAATGCGGCGCCTGAAACACGCGCTGGCAGCCGCGGTTTGCCTCGCGTCGATTACGGCGCAGGCACAGTCCATCGTGATGGCGTCCACCACCTCGACCGAACAATCGGGCCTTTTTTCGCACCTGCTTCCGGAGTTCAAACGCGCCAGCGGCATCGATGTCAAGGTGGTGGCATTGGGTACCGGGCAGGCGCTGGACATGGCACGCCGAGGCGACGCGGACGTGCTGTTTGTGCACGATGTAGAAGCCGAAGAGAAATTCGTTGCGCAGGGTTTTGGCGTCAAACGTCTGGCTGTCATGTACAACGACTTTGTCTTGATCGGGCCCAAAGGCGACCCAGCCGGCATCAAAGGCAAAAACATCGCGC
>JANNGR010000537.1:0-3653 GCA_031403955.1 Betaproteobacteria bacterium | reverse complement strand
GAACGAAGCAGGCGCGCGCGCGCCGGCACACGGCGTGTTGGAGTGCGTCGATGGCTACGTGCTGGCCGCTTGCCCAGCCGCCGAAGCGGTGCGCCTGCAGGCGCAGATGGAGTCCGCCGGACGGCCGCGCGATGCCGTGGTCGCCGCGCTGGTAGCCGCTGGAGTGTCCGCCGTTTCCGTGCTTGGCATCTCCGAAGTCGTTGCCGCGCCGCAGACGCGGGAGCGGGACCTGTGGTTCATGGCCAAGGACGAGGGAGTGGAATATCCGGTACTCGCCAGCCCGGTGCGCCTGCCGCTTACGCCTTCGCCCATGCCGCGGCCGGGGCCGCGCCTGGGGCGCGACACACAAGCCATATTGGAAACATTGACATGAGCGCCGCGCCGGGCCGCCCCAAGCAAGCTCGCACCGCGGTGCGCAGCACGAAGGAACACTGATGAGCACCACCTGCATCGAGGTCGAACAGCAAGGCGCCGTGCGCCGCCTTTGGCTCAACCGGCCCGAGGCGCGCAATGCGCAAAACAAGCAAATGCTGGACGAACTCGACGCGGCATTGACGCAAGCCCAGGCCGACGCGGACACGCGCGTGGTCGTGCTCGCGGCCCGTGGCGGCCATTTCTCGGCCGGGCACGACCTTAAGGAGGCGCAGCTCAGCCGCGCCGATTTCACAGTGGAAGAACGCTGGGCATATGAGGAACTGCGTTATTTCGACTATTGCATGCGTCTGTGGGATTTTCCCAAGCCGACCATTGCGCAGGTGCAGGGAGCTTGTATAGCAGGTGGTTTCATGTTGGCCAATATGTGCGACCTGGTCGTGGCCTCCGATGACGCGCTGTTCGGCGACCCCGTGACCCACACCATGGGCGCGGTGGCGACCGAGGTTCTGATTCACCCCTGGGTCATGGGGTTGCGCCAGGCCAAGGAGATGCTCTACACCGGTGAACGCCTGGATGCCGTGCGGGCCCACGCGATCGGCCTCGTTAACCGCGTCGTGCCGCGCGACGAACTCGATGCGCGCACGCTGGAGATGGCGACCCGCATCGCGCAGACGCCCCCTTTTGCCATCAAGCTGCTCAAGCGGTCGCTGAACCGCATGCTCGACGTGCAGGGGATGCGCGAGGCCCTCACGGCGCATTTCGACCTGCACCAGCTCAGCCACGTCAGCGAGGAATACCAGGCCACGCGCCGGGCTGGGCTGGCGTCGGCCATCGCCAAAGGCAAGGGCGCCTGAACAAACCATGCAGCTGCGCCTGACCGAAGAACAAAGCCTGATCGAAGCCAGCGTGTGTTCGCTGCTGGAGGGCGAATATAACTTCGCGCAGCGCCAGCGAAGTCTGGACTCGCCCAACGGCTGCCGTGCAGAGCTCTGGGCGCAGTTCGCGAACATGGGCTGGCTGGCCCTACCCCTGCCACAGGAAGCGGGTGGCCTGGGCGGTGGCGCGCTGGAGACCGGCTTGCTGATGCGCGCCTTTGGCCGGCATCTGGTGGTCGAGCCCTATCTCGCTTGCGCGGTACTCGCCGGCCGTGTCGTGGCCAGCCTGGGGAGGCCCGATCAAGTCGAGGCCTGGTTGCCGGACCTGATGCAGGGGCGGTTGCGTCTGGCGCTGGCCCACGAGGAATCCGGCCAGCGCAACCCATGGGCGCATGCAAAAACGTCTGCGGTGCGCCAGGGCGGGCAGTGGAAGCTGCGCGGCACCAAGCTGCTCGTACGCGGAGCACCGGGGGCCGACGCGTTGCTCGTTACTGCCACGGAAGCGGCCTTGGCCGCTACTGCGCAACGCGAACGCGTTTTCCTGGTGCGTCCCGGCGCGGCTGGCCTCTGCATTCAGGCGGCGCGTTGCGCCGACGGAGCCCATGCGGCGGACCTGCGGCTGGAGGGCGTGTTCGTAGACGATGGCGATCTGCTCGAAGCCGGCCCGACTGCAACACTGCACGACGCGCTCGCCCGCTCGGTGGTGGCACTGTGCTGGGAGGCCGTGGGCGCCATGACGGCGGCCTTCGAGCTGACCGTGGGTCATGCGCGCCAGCGGGCCCAGTTCGGCCGGCCGTTGATCCAGTTTCAGGTGGTGGAGCACCGGTTGGCCGAAATGGCGGTGTGCTGCGAGGAGTCGCTAGCGGCTTGTGAACTCGCTGCTCTCCGGCTGGATCGCGGCGACGGCGACGCCACCGAGTTGGCCTCCATGGTGAAGGCCAAGGTGGGACGCGCGGCGCGTTACGTCGCGCAGCAGGCCGTGCAACTGCACGGCGCGATGGGCGTGACCGAGGAACTGGCCATTGCGAGCTTTTTCCGCCGGCTCATGGCTTTCACACAGCAGTTCGGCGCCACCGATTGGCATGCGCAGGCATTCGCCCAAGGGCAGCTTGGCGGCGGCGCCTGGCGCCAAAGCCGCACGCTGCCGACTACCGGCCAGCGCACTGCAACCGAATCATGAACCTGCTGCTGGACGCGCAAGACGCTTCCTTTCGTGATGAGGTGCGGTCGTTTCTCGCCGCCCACCTGACAGCGGCGCTGCAACGCGGCCAATACCTGAATGCTGCCATCTACCCAGAGCCGCAGATATCGGGCGCCTGGCAGAAGATTCTGCACAGTCGCGGCTGGCTCGTGCCCCTTTGGCCGCGCGAATGGGGCGGCACCGGATGGACACCGATACAGCGTTTCATATTCGAGACCGAATGTGCGCTGGCGGGTGCGCCGCTGGTGCATCCCATGGGTGTGCGCCTGGTCGGGCCGGTGCTGCTGCGCTACGGCACTGAGGCGCAGAAACAACACTACCTGCCACGCATCCTCGCGGGCGTTGACTACTGGTGCCAGGGCTTCTCCGAGCCCGGGGCGGGTTCGGATCTGGCAGCGCTCAAGCTGCGCGCGGTGCCCGACGGCGCCGACTATATCCTCGATGGTTCCAAGATCTGGACCACACATGCGCAGCATGCCAACCGCATGTTCGCACTCGTGCGCACCAGCACCGAAGGCAAGCGCCAGGACGGCATCACATTTCTGCTGATCGACATGCACAGCCCGGGTGTCACGGTGCGGCCGATCCGGACGATTGGCGGCGACCACGATCTCAACCAGGTGTTCTTCGACCAGGTGCGCGTCCCCCAAGCTAACCGCGTGGGCGAGGAGAACGCCGGCTGGGCGTGCGCACGCTACCTGCTCGAATTCGAACGCGGCGCCGGCATCTTCAGCCCGCGCCTGCGTTCGCAACTCAAGCGCGTGGGCGACGTGATGCAGAGCCAGCAGGCACAAGGCACCGAGTACGACGGCCACCTGTATCGGCGTTTCGGCAACGTGCTGGCCGACCTCGACACCTTCGAGATGCTGGAACTCAAGACCTTTGCATTGCTGGAGCCCGGTCAGGCACCCGGCCCGCTGTCTTCGGTGCTTAAGCTGCGGGCGAGCCGGATGCGGCAGGCGATCGCGGAACTTGGCATCGAGGTAATGGGCCCGGAGAGTCTGCGCTGGCACGGCGCCGGTGGAGATGGTGCCATCGAAGTGGCGGGAGATACGTTGCTACCCGACTTCCTGAACAGCCGTGCAGCCACGATCTTTGGCGGCGCGCAGGAAATTCAGCTGGGCATCATCGCCAAGACTTTGCTGGGCAATCCGGCCGGATAAGCTCGCATCCCATTAACCCTAACGAAACGACAACCATGA
>JANNGR010000536.1:0-3531 GCA_031403955.1 Betaproteobacteria bacterium | reverse complement strand
TTGCGCTTTGACCTGATAGGAACACTGAGCATCTTCGGTGACGATTCCGGGTTGATGCTGGGGGAGCGTGCGCCCGCGAACGCCGAGGACATCCGCCTGCGAGCTGCCGGCCGCCACGACGATGAAGCCGAGATCGATCGGCTGTTGCGCGAGGTCTATTCACTGTGGCTGTGTGGGCCCGCCGGCGGTGGCGGGGTACGCACCGCAAAACGCCAACGCTTATCCAACGTCGCCTGCCTTGTGCCGCGCGAGGCGGTACCGGCACATTTTTCGTTTGTGAAGCAGTGAACCATGTCTTCCAGTGACTCCCGCACGATGCGCCTGCACGGCATTGCGCATGCCCGTACCGGCGACAAAGGCAACCATTCCAATATTTGCGTGTTTGCCTATAGCCCCGAGCACTATGAAATTCTGGTTGCACAGGTTACCGAGCAGCGTGTGGCAGAGCTGTTCGCCGGCCGGCGGCCGACAGCGGTACGGCGCTACCTGTTGCCCAACCTGCATGGGCTGAACCTGGTAATCGAGAACGTGCTCGATGGCGGCGTCAATGAGTCGCTGAACCTGGACATGCACGGCAAGTCGCTGTCGTTTCTGCTTCTTTCCATGCAGGTTGTCGTGCCGGAAGCTGCCGGCCAGGGCAATCGGGCCGACGCAGTTGGCAACGGAGTCACGCCCAGCCCTGAGCCACTTGAAAAGCAGGCCTCTTGGCAGCGCGGTTGAAGATCTGAGTGTATGGTGCTGGTGCCATTGGAGGCAGCATCGCTGTGCGCCTGAGTTGCACCGATGAGGACGTGAGCGTCGTGGCGCGTGGCGCCCATGGCCCAGCCATCCAGCAGGCCGGGCTGACGCTGGTGGCTGGGCATGAACGGCGCACGGTACAACTGGTGTGCGTCGAAACACCTGCGGCATTGCCGCGCCAGGATATCGTGATCGTCGCGGTCAAAGGACCGCAAATGGCGGGCCTTTGCGGAACCCCTGGCGAGTCTGCTGCGACCCGATACCCGCGTGGTCTTTGCGATGAACGGCATCCCCTGGTGGTTGGAGGACACGCTTCCCCATCCCTTTGCGGCGGCACTGACCGACCGGCTCGATCCAGAACGGAGACTGCGCCGCGTGGCCGAGCTCGCCGTGGTCGGCGCCGCGGTGGTGCATTCGTCCAACCAGTTGCTTGAGCCCGGTGTCATCGTCAATACCACCCCGCGCAGGAACAAGTTGCTTCTCGGCAGGCCGGACAACGGCGCCGATCCGGTAGTCGATGCGCTTGTCGCGTTGCTGCGAGCCGGCGGCTACGAGGCCGTGGTTGCGAGGGACATCCGGGCCGAAATCTGGAACAAGATGCTGCTGTTTGTCGGTGTATCGCCGGTCTGCGCGCTGACCGAAAGAACGCTTCAGGAAGCCGTCAACGATCCGGCCTGCCGCGCAGTAATGTCCGCGGCGATGCGCGAAGGCCACGCGCTAGGACGCCGGCTCGGTTTCGACTTGCCGGACCAGATCGAGGCCTGGC
Organism: Betaproteobacteria bacterium; assembly: GCA_031403955.1. Taxonomy (GTDB): domain Bacteria; phylum Pseudomonadota; class Gammaproteobacteria; order Burkholderiales; family Burkholderiaceae_C; genus CAISIP01. The sequence goes on along the minus strand of JANNGR010000536.1, from coordinate 2,027 downwards.
TGGACCTGTACCGCGACCAGCCGGTGCGGCCGTCCAGTGCTCAGGGCGATGCTCAGATGCCGTGAGTAGCGGGCTTGGTTAGAATTTTTAGATGCTAATATTATGGCTATATTTTCGCTTGGATGCCATAATTACGTTGTAATAAATAGGCTTCTAGGCATATTCATGACCGTAATAGAAATTATTCCTGCTCTTATTCTATTAAAACGCTAAAATAATCACATTATGGCCAAGAAGACCGCACCTCTACTTCCTTCGACGGACGAACTGCTGTGTCAGCTCGGTGCCCGGCTTCGCGTCGCCCGGTTGCGGCGCAAGCTGCCTGCGAAACAGGTGGCGGAACGCGCAGGCATGTCGCCGATGACGCTGCGTAGCGTTGAGCGAGGCGGTGCGGGAGTGACATTGGGGGCATATGTCGCCGTGATGCAGGTCCTCGGGGTCGAACAGGATCTCAATCTACTGGCGCAGGCTGATCCGGTGGGCCGCGAACTGCAGGATTCCCGCTTGCAACCGCAAAGCCGTGCTGCGCACATGCTCTCCCGGACCGAAAGGCCGGCGCCATCGAAGCGAGCGGCCTCATTGGCTCCCACGGTTCTGTCTTCCGCCGCGACGACGAAGCGGAAGGCCGCAAGCGGAGCGCTGGAGCAACTGCGGCAGGAAGTGGAGGCGCTGCCAGGAGAGCAACTGCGCCGAGCCTTCGAGGCCTTGCCCGAGAACCAGCTTCGAAATGCGTTGGCCCAACTCCCCGGTCACCAATTGCGCGAAACCCTCAGGCGGATGGAATCACCTGCCAAAGCCTTGGAGGCAAAAGTCAATACTGCCGGCAGTGATTGGCTCAAGAACAGCGGCTTCGCCACTTCGGAGGCGTTGTCCGAGTTGATCAAGCGACCGCCCGCAAAGGCGGGGCGCTGAGTGCATGCCCGCCACGATCGCCGTCTACGCCGATTGGGATGGACTCGAAGGACCACTTCGGGTCGGGACCTTGCATGCCCGAGCCGGAGCAGAGCGCGAAGTATTCGAGTTTGAATTCGCGGCCGCTGCGCTGGCTCACCCGGCCATGGCGGATGTTCACCTGGACCCGAGACTTGGCTTGTACGAGGGGCCACAGCATCCACCTCAGGGACAGACGGTGTTCGGCGTGTTCGCCGATGCCAGCCCTGATCGCTGGGGACGCCTGCTCATGCAGCGCCGCCTCGAGCGCGCCAAGCGTGCTGGCGAAGCGCCAAACACGGCGCGCCTGTTCGAATCGGACTACCTGCTCGGTGTGCATGACGCGTACCGGTCAGGCGCGCTGCGTTTCAAGCTCGATGAGCGCGGTGAATTCCTGGACAACCGCCATGGAGTTGCCGCGCCTCCTTTCGTGCAGTTGCGCGAACTGGAGACCGCCAGCCTCGCACTGGAGCGCAACGAGGAGAACGCCTCGGACGAAGTGGACGATTGGCTGCGCATGCTGATCGCTCCTGGCGGTTCGTTGGGCGGCGCCCGGCCGAAAGCCAGCGTTGTGGACCCCGATGGCCGCCTGTGGATCGCCAAGTTCCCGAGCGTGCGCGACCAGCACAACGTGGGTGCGTGGGAACTGGTCGTGCATAGTCTTGCGCAGGCCTGCGGCCTGGGTGTGGCTACCGCACTTGCGCAGCAGTTCGCGAATCCGCATCACACGTTCCTTGTGCGACGCTTTGATCGGACCGCTGCTGGCCGTCGACTGCACTTCGCCTCGGCCATGACGCTCACAGGCCGTCAGGACGGCGACGACGCTTCCACCGGCGCGAGTTATCTGGAGATCGCGCGCGTTCTGATGGGCCATGGCGCGCAGACTGATGTTGACCTGCGCGAGTTGTGGTCGCGTATCGTCTTTAATATGCTCGTGTCGAACACTGACGACCACTTGCGCAACCACGGCCTCATCCTCGTTCCTCGCAAGGGTTGGCGCCTGTCAGAGGCCTACGACATGAACCCGGTGCACGATGCACACGGCCTGAAACTCAATGTCAGCGAAGTGGATAACGCACTGGACCTGGGTCTCGCCA
>JANNGR010000535.1:0-34945 GCA_031403955.1 Betaproteobacteria bacterium | reverse complement strand
CGCGTTTTATTGTCGACCGCGACAAAGACCCTGCAAGACCAATTATTCGGGCGTGACCTGCCGCAATTGGTTCAGGCGCTTGGCTTGCCAGTGCGCTGCGCCTTGTTGAAAGGCCGTGCTAGTTACCTGTGTCTGCACCGGATGGAGTTGGCACGCCAGGATTCAGCGCTTAAGGACCGCGTCGCGACCAGAACACTGGCCAGGATCGAGCAATGGTCGCATGTCACGCGCAGCGGAGATCTGGCCGAGTTGGCTGGCCTGGACGAACGTTCGCCCGTGTTGCCGTATGTCACGTCCTCACGTGAAAACTGTCTGGGGGCTCAATGTCCAAAATTCCGTGGCTGCCACGTCAACCAGGCTCGGCGTGAGGCATTGGCAGCGGACGTGGTAGTGATCAACCACCACCTTTTTTTCGCCGATCTGGCGGTTCGCGAATCTGGCATGGCGGAATTGCTGCCCACCGTCCAGACGGTCGTATTTGACGAAGCGCATCAGCTCAACGAAACCGGTCTGCAGTTCTTGGGCCGGCATTTGACCACCGGGCAGGTAATTGACTTTGCGCGCGATATGCTGGCGATCGGGCTGGCGCAGGCGCGAGGGCTGGTTGACTGGCAACAAGTGGCTGCGGGCACAGAACGCGCTGCGCGTGATTTGCGCATGTTGGTGGGGAGAACCCCAGCCGCTGCGCGCCTGCGTTGGACCGAGGCGGCGCCCGAACAAATAGCGCAAGACGATTGGGTGGCAGCATTGGCAACTGTGCGTGAGGCATGCGCAAACGCGGCGAGCTCCTTGGATGGCGTTGGAGAGATTGGTCCGGATTTTGTGCGGTTGCGCGAACGCGCGGCTGAACTGGCTGCACAGGCCGAGTTTTTCCTTCGGCAGCGTGATAGCGACTGTGTTCGGTGGGTGGATGTTGGCGCCCAGCTACGGCTGGTCGAGTCACCGCTGGACATCGCACAGGCGGTGCAGGACAGGGTGCTCAAATCCAGTGGCGAATCGCAGACTCGACGGTCCTGGATTTTTACCTCCGCGACCTTGGGGGACGACTCCCGTTTACGCTGGTTTACCGAACCCTGTGGCTTGACCGAAGCGCGGACATTGAGAGTGCAAAGCCCTTTTGATTACCAGCGCCAGGCGGCCCTATATGTGCCGCGTGACTTGCCCAAGCCCGGCGATCCTGACCACAGCGCCCAAGTTGCCGCCCTGGTGGCCAGGACTGCACCGTTGATTGGCGGTCGTACATTGGTCTTGACCACCACGCTGCGTGCCCTGCGCAGCATCAGCGAGGCTCTGACTGCGTTTTTCGCAGGCTCTCAAACGATGCAGATTCTGGTGCAAGGTCAGGGTCCCAAGCGAGAGCTGATGGACCGCTTGCGCAGTGCGGGTAACGATGGTGGTCCCGGTTGCATATTGGTCGGGTCGGCGTCGTTTTGGGAAGGCGTGGACGTGCCAGGTGACGCCTTGCAGATGGTGGTGATCGACAAATTGCCGTTTCCGCCGCCCAGTGACCCGTTGGTGGAGGCGCGTTCCAGACGCCTTGAAGCGTCGGGCAGAAGTGCGTTCAACGACTATTTCATTCCCGAGGCGGCCGTCGCGCTCAAGCAGGGTGCCGGTCGGCTGATTCGACGAGAGTCCGATCGTGGTGTGTTGGTGTTGTGTGACACCCGATTGACGGCCATGGGATATGGACGGCGTCTGTTGGCGGCACTGCCACCAATGCAGATGATCCGCGGCGAAACGGAGTTGCTTGAAGTTCTAGCGCGGCTTACCAGAACTTCCACCATGGATCATTGCCGGTCTTGAATCCCAGGCTGCTAAATTCACTGTTGGGGTAGTTGGTCTCCAGCACGCGTTTGGAGTCGTCACGCAGTTGGGTCATGCCGAGCGCTTCATAGGACTTGACCATGATGAACAAAGCCTCTTCGAGCGCCGGAACGTCGCGGTAGTCGGCCAAAGCTGCCTGGGCCCGGTTGATGGCCGCCAGGTAGGCGCCGCGCCGGTAGTAATAACGGGCGACGTGGACTTCATATTCCGCCAGTGAATTGACGATGTAGGTCATGCGAAGGCGCGCATCCGGCGTGTATCGCGACGCAGGGAATCGCGCAACCAGTTCCTTGAATGCTTCGAAGGACTCCTTGGCGGCTTTCTGGTCTCGCTCTGACAGGTTTTGCAGCGTGATGGAAGAAAACCAGCCCAGGTCGTCGTTGAAGTTGATCACGCCCTTGAGATAAAGCGCGTAGTCGATTGCCGGGCTCGCGGGATGAAGTTTGATGAATCGGTCCAGCGTGGCTTGCGCTTGCGCCGGCTCCCCCGCTCTGTAGTGTGCATACGCCTTGTCCAGTTGTGCCTGCTGTGCCAGCGGCGTACCGGCTGCGCGACCTTCAAGTTTCTCAAGCAATAGAACCGCTTTGTCGTAGGCGCCCGAGTTGGCCTCGTCCTTGGCTTCGGCGTAGATCTTGTTGGGGCTCCAGTTGCTTGTCTTGTCGACCGGTGTCGACGAGCAGCCGGACAACGCGATGGTTGCAACGGCCAAAAACACAACGCGGACGATTGATAATTTGGCTCGGAGCATGAGGACAACCTTGTTGAAAAATTTCGGTTTGATTATATCGAGTGACCCTGCGCCTGAAGCACCCGAGGCGCTCGATGACACGATGGACGTGGCCGACTCCGCTGCGCAAGTGGAGTGGCGCGCGTTTGTGGTGACCCCCGCCCAACATGGCCATCGACTGGACAAATCGCTGGTTACGGCGACGCCCGAGTTTTCGCGCAGCTACCTGCAGCAACTGATTGGGGATGGCGCCGTCGAGATCAATGGCATGGTGACCGTCAAGCCTTCCACCCGGCTGCGAGCCGGAGATCGCGGCCGTATTGCGCTGCGTCCGACGCGGCAAAGCCGGGCGTTCAGGCCGCAGGCGATGGCTTTGGAAATAATATTTCAGGACCCGCACATGCTGGTCATCAACAAGCCCGCGGGTTTGGTTGTACACCCGGCGCCTGGTAATTGGAGCGGAACACTGCTCAATGGTCTGCTCGCCTACGACCCCGGCTTCTTCGACTTGCCCAGGGCCGGTATCGTGCACCGCTTGGATAAAGACACCAGTGGGTTGATGCTGGTAGCGCGTTCGCGCCAGACCATGGACGCGCTGGTGCAGATGATTGCGGCGCGCGGCGTGCAGCGGCAATACCTGGCACTGGCGCACAAGCCATGGTCCGGGCCGGCCATGCGCGAAGTGCGGTCGCCGATTGGCCGCGATCCGAAAAACCGTTTGCGCATGGCTGTTGTCGATTTGGCGCACCAGAGCGGCAAGACGGCCAGGACCAGCATCGAGTTGCTGCGCAATGGCGATCTGGGCTGTCTGGTCCGGTGCACACTGCATACCGGCCGAACGCACCAGATTCGGGTGCATATGGGTTCTATTGGCCATCCGCTGGTGGCTGACGTTACGTACGCCGGTGCGCCCGCTGCCGGCCTGCAGCGCCAGGCCCTGCATGCATTTCGTCTCGCGCTGATGCATCCGGTGACCGGCGAGCGGCTGGATTTCCGAATTCCATTGCCGGAGGACTTGACCGCGGCCTTGCAGCAGTGGAGTCTGGGCTACAATTGATTTTGAAGTGTCCGGTTCAATCAACCTGGGACGCTTCCAGAATTTCGCACCGCAGGCGCCTCAGTCTGCCTTTTGCGCCCCAATTTGAATCTCACTGGTTGCACCCCCGCGGTGCTCTACCCGGAATCGCAAGACCATGAATACGGCCCTGGCAAAGCGCGTGCTGGAAACTGCCCTGATTTGCTCACAACAAGCACTGCAGCTCAGGGATCTGCGAGCTCTGTTTAATGACGCTGTCGGCGCTGACACACTCAAGCACCTGTTGGAAGAATTGCGCTTTGAATGGACGCAGCGGGGGGTCGAACTGGTACAGGTGGCGTCGGGATGGCGCTTCCAGAGCCGGCCCGAGATGCGCGAGTTCCTGGACCGGTTGAATCCGGAGAAGCCGCCGCGTTACACCCGCGCGACGATGGAAACATTGGCCATCATCGCGTATCGGCAGCCAGTGACGCGGGGAGACATGGAAGATATCCGGGGCGTCACCATCAATGCCCAGATCATCAAACAACTGGAAGACCGGGGCTGGATAGAAGTAATTGGACACCGCGAAGCGGCGGGTCGGCCAGCCCTATTTGCGACCACGCGACAATTTCTGGATGATCTCGGCATCGCGTCTTTGGATCAACTGCCGCTGCTTGAAAAAAGCGCCAGCGCAGTTGACCTGATGGAACCCATCTTGCAATTGCCCCCTTTTGAGGGCCCTCCAACAAACGCCCGCTTATTGGCAAAGAACGACCATGACTGACACCAACTCGGGGGATTCCCCCAGAACGGCGCCTGTGATATCGGAGCCGAAGCTGGATCTCGCCAACGAATGGCCCGGGATTGAACTTGTCAGTCCGGATGCGGGCGACGAGCAAGCGCGGGATGCGCGCGAAACGACTGAAAGTGGCCCTTCGGGCCATCGCGCGCAAGCCGCCGCGGATTCGGCGATCCGGTTTCACGATGTTGTGTCGGGGCGGTTCGACGCCGACGAAGAAAGCGCTGAACCAGCGCCGCCGAAACGCGTTTTGGCGCCGATGGCGGACAGCCCCAAGTTGCACAAGGTGTTGGCGCAGGCAGGCATGGGGTCGAGGTTGGAAATGGAACAGCTGATCATGGAAGGCCGCATCACCGTCAATAACGAGCCGGCGCATATTGGGCAGCGGATTCAGTACGGAGATCATGTCAAAGTCAATGGCAAGCCGATACGGTTTCGCGTCGATGCCCCCGCGCCGCGCGTGATCGCATACCACAAACCGACAGGCGAGGTAGTTACCCATGACGACCCTCAGAATCGTCCGACGGTTTTTCGACGTTTGCCCAAGCTGCCGCAGGGAAAATGGCAATCGGTCGGGCGGCTCGACCTGAACACTGAAGGCCTGTTGCTGTTTACGAGTTCGGGGGACCTGGCCAACAGTTTGATGCATCCGCGTTTTGGCCTCGAGCGTGAGTATGCGGTCAGGGTACTTGGTGCATTGAGCAACGAAGAAAAGCAAAAATTGTTAGTTGGTGTTCGGCTTGACGACGGCCCGGCACAGTTTGCTTCGATCGAGGATGGCGGCGGCGAAGGCTCAAATTGCTGGTATCGGGTCACGATTTCGGAAGGCCGCAATCGGGAGGTGCGCCGCATGTTTGAGGCGGTTGGCCATGCCGTGAGTCGCCTGATCCGGATCCGTTATGGCGCCATGATGTTGCCGCGGGGGCTCAAGCGTGGTGCATGGATTGAGCTCGATGCCGGTGACATCAATTCCTTGCGTCTCGCTAGCGGGGCGGGACATACCCCGGCAAGCGGCAATGCGCGTGCGACGCCCCGTGGTGATCCGGATGGGCGCATCGGACCCGGCTCGGTGAACCGCAAGCGCAGGCGAGGCGGGCGGTCGGGGTCCGAGCGTCGTCCTGCCGACGGGCAGCGCAACGGTCCCCCTGGAGTAGGGGCACAGTCGGGTCAGGGCAACAACACCATGGGGGCGGGGCAGGGGCGCAATCGCGGTCGCGCTGACCGGGACGACCAAGGCGCACGTGCCGATCGACAGGCCGCCGAGTCTCAGCCCGACCCGATGAAGACCGCATTTGGTTACATCGGCGCCGATAGTTTCACCCGCCAAAGACAAGGTCAGGGCCGCGGGCAACGCAATGGAAATGGAGCGTCCGGAGGACCTGGCGCGGGCACCGGCAATGGGCGGCGCGGTGGCCGCAATCGATAGGAGCCAAGCGTAGTGCACTTTTCGCCACGCAACCGGCCTGCGGGCGAGCGCTCAGGCTAAAATGCAAAGCTTTGCCCTCAGGGCAGCAGCCAGGCTAACAGCTCAGGAATAACCGATGACCATTGAACGTACCCTTTCGATTATCAAACCCGACGCCGTAGCGAAAAACGTGATCGGGAAAATCTACGCAAGATTCGAAGCCGCCGGCCTGAAAATTATTGCGGCCCGCATGGTGCACTTGTCTCGCATTGAGGCAGAAGCCTTCTACGCGGTGCACAAGGAACGGCCGTTTTTCAATGACCTGGTGTCGTTCATGGCCTCCGGTCCGGTGATGATCCAGGCCCTTGAAGGCGACAATGCCGTGCTGAAGAACCGCGATTTGATGGGGGCGACCGACCCAAAGAAGGCTGCGGCCGGAACCATCCGGGCAGATTTCGCCGACAGCATTGATGCCAACGCGGTCCACGGTTCGGACGCTGCCTCTACGGCGGCAACTGAACTTGCGTTCTTTTTTCCCGGCATCAACGTTTACTCCCGATAGTTGGCTCCATGTTGGCCAATCTTCTCGACTACGACCTCGAGGGTTTGGCCGCCTTTTGTGACCGGTTGGGTGAGAAGCGCTTTCGTGCCACCCAGCTATTTCGTTGGATTCACCAAAGGGGAGTGTCCGGCTTTGACGAGATGACGGATCTTGCGAAGCCGCTGCGTGAGAAGCTAAAAACTTCGGCACTTGTCAAAGGCCTTACGGTGACAGCCGAGCATCGGTCAAAGGACGGCAGCATCAAGTGGCTATTTGATGTTGGCGCTGGAAATGCGATCGAGTCGGTTTACATACCCGAAGATGACCGGGCCACGCTTTGTATTTCATCGCAAGCGGGTTGTGCCGTCGGCTGTCGGTTTTGTTCGACCGGGCACCAGGGATTCAGCCGTAACCTGACTACTGCGGAGATGGTTGCGCAGTTATGGTTTGCCGAGCACTTCTTGCGCCGGCATTTCAAGCGGGAAGATCGTGTCATTTCCAACGTGGTGATGATGGGTATGGGCGAGCCGCTGCAGAACTATGCTGCGCTGGTCCCGGCGCTGCGCATCATGCTCGATGACCATGCTTACGGCCTTTCACGGCGCCGGGTCACGGTATCCACCTCGGGCGTGGTGCCGATGATGGAGCGCCTCGGGCAGGAATGTCCGGTGGCGATGGCGGTGTCGCTGCATGCGCCGACCGACGCTCTGCGCGACACGCTGGTTCCCTTGAATCAAAAATACCCTCTGTCCGAGTTGATGCAATCGTGTGTGACTTATCTCGCCCACGCCCCGCGCGATTTCATCACCTTTGAATACTGCATGCTCGACGGGGTGAACGATCAGGCGCGACATGCCGTTGCATTGGTCGATCTGGTGCGGCGTTATCACGGTGGAGCAAGCTGGTGCAAGTTCAATCTGATTCCCTTCAACCCGTTCCCTGCGTCTGGTCTGACCGGGTCGCCGCGCGAGCAAATCGTCGCTTTTGCGGCCATTCTGAGCAATGCGGGAATTGTGACCACCATCCGCAAGACCCGTGGTGATGACATCGATGCTGCCTGCGGGCAATTGGCTGGCGATGTCAAGGACCGCACCCGAGTGGCTGGCCGGATGGCGCAACGGCGCGCGATCATGATTAGGGCCGTGAGCGCAGCCGCGCAAGAGCACAAGGAGGCTTGACGCATGGCAAAGATCGCAGGATGTTGGTTGCGGAGGGTGCCGGGCTGGCCTTGGTTGGCGCTGGCGTTGGCCGGTTGCCTGTACCTGCCGGCCTGCGTTAGCGGGCCCGGCGTTTCGGGGAAAGGCGGCGCACAGGCAGATCTGGTCACCGACTCAGACGAGCCGGACGGCCGCAAACGCGCACGTATCCGGCTGGAACTGGCCGTGGGGTATTTTGAGCAGGGGCAGACGACGGTTGCGCTCGATGAGCTCAAGCAGTCGATCGTGGCGGACCCGAACTTTGGTGAAGCGTACAACCTGCGCGGCCTAATCTACATGCGCCTGAATGATTTCAGGCTGGCTGAGGAAAGCTTTCGCCGCTCGATCGTACTGAATCCCGGCGACTCCAACGTCTATCACAACTATGGCTGGCTGATGTGCCAGCAAGGCCGGCAAACAGAGTCGCTGCAACTGTTTTCGCAGGCCCTGGCCAACCCACAGTATGGCGATCGGCCCAAAACGCTGATGACTCAGGGCTTGTGCCAGATCAAGGCGGGCCAGCGCGCCGATGCTGAGGTCAGTCTGGCGCGCTCCTACGAACTCGACGCCGGAAATCCGATCACCGGTTACAACCTGTCGAGCTTGCTGTATCAACGCGGCGAGTTCGTGCGTGCCCAGTTTTACATCCGGCGCCTAAACAACAGTGAACTGGCCAACGCGGAGTCGTTGTGGCTTGGCATCAAAGTCGAGCGCCGGCTCGATAACCGCGATGCGGTGGAGCAACTCGGGGCTCAACTGCGCAAGCGATTTGCGCAATCCCGCGAGATGGTCTTGTACGAGCGTGGAGCTTTCGATGAGTGACGAAAGCGGCGCGGCGCCCGGCGCGCCCGATGCCGTCTCGGCGTTGACCGCTGGCGCGATACTTCGCGGTGGCCGAGAGAAGGCCGGGCTGCACATCGGCGCGCTGGCGGTGTCGCTCAAGGTTCCGGTCAGCAAGCTTGAGGCGCTGGAAGCCGATCGGCTGGACCTGCTGCCGGACGCGGTTTTTGCGCGCGCCCTCGCCTCCAGCGTGTGCCGAACCCTGAAGCTCGATGCTGGCCCGGTACTGCGCATGTTGCCGGAGTTGGTGACACCGCCGCTGCGGCTTGACGCCAGGTTGGGCAACACGTCATACGACGCCGCGGGTATGACGCGGCGCCTGCCGCCGTTGTCAAGCATGCCCACACCAGTCGTGGTGAGTGCCGGATTGTTGTTCCTGGCCGCTTTGGTGTTGTTACTTTTCCCGTCGCTGGAGCGCACGAAAACAACGTTGGCGCCGGAGGGAGTGGTGCCTGCCGCGGGTGTCGCGCCAGACATATCCCGTTCTTCCGCTCCGATCGCGACGCCGTCGATACTGATTGTTGCGACTCCCGCGGCTGTGGAAAGTACCGCCGTGGCAGCGGCCGGTTCCGTGGATACGCTGGCCAGCACGCCGGTCGTGACACAGAAAGTGGATGGGCAAACAGTTGGCGCCGGTCTGGTGGTATTTCGCACGCGCGCTCTATCATGGGTCGAAGTTACGGACGCCCGTGGCGTTGTGCAACTGCGCAAGACTATGGGTAGCGGGGAGACTGCCGCGGCGTCAGGGACGCTGCCGCTTTCCGTCACCGTGGGGCGGGTCGATTCGATCGACGTGCTGGTGCGCGGTCAAACATTTGACCTAGCGCCGATTGCCAGGGACAACGTTGCCAGATTCCAGGTCAAATAATGAATGCACTTCAACCAATTGAGGCCACGCGTATTGCTGACCGGCCCTCGCGCCAGGCTCGGGTTGTCTGGGGTCAGCGTGTGGTGACGGTCGGAGGCGGTGCACCAGTGCGGGTGCAGTCCATGACCAATACCGACACCGTAGACGTAATTGGTACCGCGATCCAGGTCAAAGAGCTCGCGCTGGCGGGTTCCGAAATGGTTCGCATCACGGTCAACACGCCTGAAGCGGCGCAGGCAGTCCCCCATGTCCGGGATCAACTCGACCGCATGGGCATCGACGTTCCGCTAATCGGTGACTTTCATTACAACGGCCACCGCTTGCTGACCGACTTCCCGTCGTGCGCCGAGGCCCTGTCGAAGTATCGGATCAACCCGGGAAACGTCGGCAAAGGGGACAAGCGCGATCGACAGTTCGGCCAAATGATAAAGGCCGCGATTCGATGGGGCAAGCCAGTGCGCATCGGCGTCAACTGGGGTAGCCTGGATCAGGAGTTGCTGGCCCGCTTGATGGATGAAAACCAGGCCCGTGCCGTACCCTGGGACGCCAAACCTGTCATGTACGAGGCACTCATTACGTCGGCCATTGAGTCGGCGCGCCGCGCCGAGGAAATGGGGATGAACGGCAACCAGATCATGCTCTCCTGCAAGGTCAGCGGTGTTCAGGATCTGGTGTCGGTCTACCGTGCCCTGGCGCGGCGTTGTGATTACGCGCTGCATCTGGGCCTGACCGAAGCAGGTATGGGGACCAAGGGAACGGTCGCGTCGGCTAGCGCCTTGTCGATCCTGCTTCAGGAGGGGATTGGTGACACGATACGGGTTTCACTCACGCCTGCACCCGGGGAGTCTCGTACGCAGGAAGTCGTGATTGCCAATGAGATTTTGCAGGCCTTGGGCGTGCGCTCATTTGTACCGAGCGTGACCGCTTGCCCGGGCTGCGGCCGTACATCGAGTACCACGTTCCAGGAATTGACCCAACAGATCGACGATTTTCTGCGCGCTCAGATGCCGGTATGGCGTGAGAAATACCCGGGTGTCGAGAAACTCAAGGTGGCCGTGATGGGTTGCATCGTCAATGGCCCGGGTGAGAGCAAACATGCCGATATCGGCATCAGCCTTCCTGGTACCGGCGAGGCGCCGGCAGCGCCGGTTTTCATTGACGGCGAAAAGCGTTTGACCTTGCGCGGCAACTCCATTGCGCGGGAGTTCCAGGCGGTGGTTGAAGACTACATCGACAAGCGCTTTGGCCAACGCGCGGACGCGTAAGACAGCTCACCCACGGTTCATGGCAGAACAAGCCGACAGCCCGAAGATACGCCGACATGCCGCAGTCAAGGGCATGAACGATATATTTCCACCCGAGTCGTCGCAGTGGGAATGGTTCGAACAGCATGTGCGCGAGATCATGGGCGCCTACGCCTATGCCAGCATTCGAACGCCGATCCTGGAGTACACGCAAGTATTCGTCAAGGGTACCGGCGAAGCCACCGACATCGTCGAGAAGGAAATGTATTCTTTTGAAGACCGTCTCAACGGCGAACAACTCACTTTGCGGCCTGAGAATACCCCCGGCGTGGTGCGTGCCGCGATTGAACACAACCTGACCTATGACGGTGGCAAGCGGCTTTACTACGTGGGGCCGATGTTCCGGCACGAGCGCCCGCAACGTGGACGGTTCCGCCAGTTTTATCAGGTGGGCGCCGAGGCGTTGGGATTTGCCGGAGCGCAGGTGGATGCCGAGTTGATTGTCCTGGCGTCGCATTTGTTGCAGCGCCTGGGCTTGCCGGGCGTGCGGGTCGAGCTCAACAGCCTGGGCTTGCCGGCCGAGCGTCAGCAACACCGGGCCGCGTTGATCGATTATTTTGGACGCCATGCCGAGCTGCTGGATGCGGACGCCCAACGTCGCCTCAGGACCAATCCGTTGCGGATCCTCGACACCAAAAATCCGGTCATGCAAGCCATGGTTCGCGAGGCACCGGAATTGCTGGGTTTTCTTGGGGAAGCCTCACTCAAACACTTTGACACCGTCAAGACGTTGCTAAGCGCCAGTGGCGTGGCGTGGAGCGTCAACCCGCGTGCCGTGCGTGGCCTGGACTACTACAGCCACACGGTCTTCGAGTTCATTACGGATGAATTGGGTGCCCAGGGCACGTTGTGCGGTGGCGGCCGTTATGACGGACTGTTCGAGTTGCTCGGCGGCAAGCCAACCGCTGCCGTTGGGTGGGGCATGGGTGTTGAGCGGGTGCTTGAACTGGTGCGTTTGCGTGGACAGGTGGCAGCGGCCCGCGCGCCTGATGCCTACGCCATCGTTCCCGACCCGGCCGCTTATGCAGTGGCTTTCCAGACTCTGTTGGTATTACGTTCGGCTGGAATACGCGTGCAAATGCATGCCGGCGCCGTGGAAGGTGTTGCCAGCATGAAGTCGCAGTTCAAACGGGCCGATGCGAGCGGCGCGACATATGCGCTGGTATTTGGGGCCACCGAAATGGCCCAGGGGCTGCTCACCGTTAAGTCGCTGCGTGATGGCAGCGGCGCGCAGTTCACGCGCGTGTTGGCGCGTGCGGGCGAGTGGGCTGCCGACCTACAATCGCGAACCTAATCGAACATAAGCCATGGCAAATCAACTCGACCTTGAAGAACAAGAACAACTAGACCATATCAAGCACTTTTGGAAACAGTACGGCAACTTGATCACGTGGGCGTTGATTGTGGTGATGGGCGCATTCGCGGGTTGGAATGTGTACCAGTACTGGCAACGCAACCAGGCCGCCCAGGCGGCTGCCATGTTTGACGAAGTGGAACGTTTGGCCAAACTCGGTGACATCACCAAAGTCGAACGCGCGTTTACCGACATGAAAGACAAATATGCCGGTACCACCTTTGCGCAGCAAAGCGGTCTTCTGGTGGCGCGACTGTATATCGAGGCTGGCAAATCGGATGAAGCCAAGGCCGCATTGGTCTGGGTGGCGGAAAAGTCCTCGGATGAAGGTTATCAGGCGATCGCGAAACTGCGCTTGGCCGGTATCCTGGCTGATACTAAATCCTTTGCTGAGGCATGGGCTTTGTTGGGCGGTCCATTCCCGGATGAATTTTTGCCGCTGGTGGCAGACCGCAAAGGCGATATTCTGGCCTTGCAGGGCAAGGTGGTGGAGGCCCGGGTCGAATATGAAAAGGCTTTCAAGGGCCTAGATGATCGTATCGAGTACCGGCGTCTGGTGGAAGTCAAACTCAATGCCCTGGGAGTTAATCCGCGTTCTCCTGCTGGCGTGGTCGCTCCAGTCCAGGGGACGAACGTCGCCGCATCCGCCGCGTCGGCCGCAGAGGGCGCGAAATGAACATCCAACCTGCTGTTGATAGTTGCAAGGCGCGAGCGGCGGTGGTGTTGGGCCTGGTGGTTCTGCTCGCCGCTTGTGCGGGAAGCCCGGATAGACCGAAGCCGACCGAACTGGGCCCGAATGCGGCATTGATCAATGTGCGGCTGGCTTGGAGCGCGAAGCTTGGCCAGGTTGCCTTCCCGCTGGACGTGCGAGTCAGCGGCAGCTCTATCACTTTGGCCAGTTCCGAGGGAACCATCGCATCGTTGGACGGCGCGACCGGACAGGACCAGTGGCGCACTGGCGTCGGCGCCGCGATTGGTGCCGGTGTTGGTAGCGACGGGCGTTACGCGGCCGTAGTGACGCGGGCCAACGATCTTGTGGTTCTCGACGGTGGCCGCGAGTTATGGCGCCAAACCCTGGGAGCGCTCGTCTATACCGCTCCACTCGTTGCTGGCGCACGGATTTTCGTTGTGGCCGCGGATCGAACCGTGATGGCGTTCGACGCCCAGTCTGGCCGCAGGCTTTGGACTTACGCAAGGCAGGGTGAACAACTGCTGGCGTTGCGACAGGCCGGCGTACTTCTGGCGGTAGGCGACACGCTGGTGGCAGGTGTCGCTGGGCGACTGGTTGGCCTGGACCCGCAGAACGGTTCGCTTCGCTGGGAAGCGCCGATCGCCACGCCGCGTGGAACCAACGACGTTGAGCGGCTGGTCGATCTGGTCGGTCGTGTCAGCCGCGAAGGCGAAGTCGTCTGCGCCCGCGCGTTTCAGGCTGCCGTTGGTTGCGTGAATGCTTCTCGCGGTGCCGTTTTGTGGAGCAAGCCGGCATCCGGCGCGGACGGCGTGCATGGAGACAGCCAGAACGTATTCGGTACCGAGAGCGACGGCAAAGTGATTGCCTGGCGTCGCCTCGACGGTGAACGAGCCTGGACGTCTGAGCGCCTCAAGTACCGTGGCCTGACGGCACCATTGGTGATCGGACGCTCGGTCGCCATCGGCGACGCGCAAGGCCTGGTGCATTTCCTGTCGCGCCAGGACGGCTCGCCGCTGGGCCGGGTAGCGACCGACGGATCGGCGATCGCCGCGCCTCCGGTGTTGGTCGGCAACACCTTGGTGGTGGTCACCCGCAGTGGTGGAGTATTCGGCTTTCGGCCGGAGTGATCGGCACTACCGACATGGTTCCCAACCCATGAAACCGGTGCTGGCCCTGGTCGGTCGACCCAATGTGGGCAAGTCAACACTGTTTAACCGGCTGACCAGGACGCGCGACGCAATCGTGGCGGATTTCGCCGGTCTGACGCGCGACCGGCATTACGGCCAGGGCAAACACGGCAAACACGAATTCATCGTGATTGACACCGGCGGCTTCGAGCCCGACGCCGCTAGCGGAATTTTCAAGGAAATGGGCAAACAGACCCGGCAGGCGGTTGCCGAAGCCGATGTGGTGCTGTTCGTGGTGGATGCGCGCGAAGGGATATCGGCGCAAGACCATGAAATTGCCCGCTATTTGCGGCGCCTGGGAAAGTCCAGCGTGCTGGTTGCCAATAAGGCTGAAGGCATGCAGGATGGCGCCCGGTTGTCGGAATTCTTCGAGCTTGGCTTGGGTGAAGTTATACCGGTGTCTGCCGCGCATGGGCAGGGCATCGGTTCGCTGCTTGAACTGGCGTTCGATACGCAGGTATTGCCGGACCCAGACCTGTCGGACGAGGACGACCACAACGGTGCCATCAAACTTGCAGTAGCAGGTCGGCCTAACGCCGGCAAGTCGACGCTGATCAATACCTGGCTTGGCGAAGAGCGCATGGTCGCATTTGACCAGCCTGGTACTACGCGGGACGCGATTTCGGTGCCGTTCGAGCGTCACGGTCAGCGCTTTGAGTTAATTGATACCGCAGGCCTTCGCCGGCGCGGCAAGGTGTTTGAGGCAATCGAAAAATTCTCGGTGGTTAAGACCTTGCAAGCTATCGAATCGGCCAACGTCGTGTTGTTGCTGATCGACGCTACGCAGGGCGTGACCGACCAGGACGCCCATATTGCGGGCTACATTCTGGAGAGTGGGCGTGCGGTCGTGCTGGCAATCAATAAGTGGGACGCGGTCGACGACTACGCGCGCGAATCCGTCAAACGTTCGATGGAAACCCGCCTGCCGTTCCTGAAGTTCGCGGCCATGCACCTGATATCGGCGAGCAAGCGTCAGGGGCTCGCGCCCTTGTGGGCGTCGATCGCCCAGGCACACAAAGCCGCCAACTGCAAGATGTCGACGCCGATTTTGACCCGGCTGTTATTGGAGGCGGTGCAGTTTCAGAGCCCGAAGCGCTCTGGTATGTTTCGACCCAAACTTCGCTACGCTCACCAGGGTGGCATGAATCCACCGGTGATCGTGGTGCATGGCAACTCGCTGGAACACGTTACGGCCGCGTACAAGCGATTTCTGGAGGGACGTTTTCGCAAGCAGTTTGACCTGGTCGGAACGCCGCTGCGGATCGAAATGAAGACGTCACGCAACCCTTATGCTGACAAGGACAAAGATTAATCGCGAGTTGTCCCATGAAGGTCAATCGTAAGCCGAATTGAGGGATTGGGTGTTTTGGGGGCGGCAGTGCAAGTGCCTGTGGTATCGTCCCGCTTTCAACTCTAGTTCTTGAACACGGAGAATATCGTGAGCAACAAAGGTCAGTTACTACAGGATCCGTTCCTGAACGCGTTGCGCCGGGAGCATGTTCCGGTATCCATCTACCTGGTCAACGGAATCAAGCTGCAAGGACAAATCGAATCTTTTGACCAGTACGTGGTGTTGCTTCGCAATACGGTGACCCAGATGGTTTACAAACACGCGATTTCCACAATCGTTCCTGGTCGGGCCGTCAATTTTTCAGTAACCGAGGGTAACGAGCCCTCTGCTACCTGATTGATGCTGTCGTTCATGCGCGGTCACCCCGCGGGTCGCTGACCATACTGCCCGGCAACCTTGAGTTTGATCGCTGCACCTGACACTTCGACAGCCCTGACCATATTGGTTGGTGTTGATCTGGGGCTGCCAAATTTCGATGGCGACTTGGTGGAGTTGGGGCAACTGGCCTTGACAGCCGGCCTCAAGCCAGTTGCCCGTGTGACTTGCAAACGCAAGGCTCCCGACGCTGCGTTATTTCTTGGCAGCGGCAAGGCGGATGAAATCAAGCTTTTGGCCCGGCAGATGGGTGCCAGCGAAGTACTTTTTGATCAGAGTCTGAGTCCGGCGCAGCAGCGCAATCTTGAGCGCCATCTGGAAATGCCGGTAAACGACCGCACCTTGCTGATTCTTGAAATTTTTGCCCAACGGGCGCGCAGCCACGAGGGCAAACTGCAAGTCGAACTCGCGCGGCTTCAATATCTGAGCACAAGACTGGTACGTCGCTGGTCGCACCTTGAGCGCCAGCGCGGTGGTATTGGCAACCGTGGCGGTCCTGGTGAGACCCAGATCGAGCTTGACCGGCGCATGATTGGCTCGAACATCAAGCGCACCAAGGAGCGGCTGCATAAGTTGAAGCGGCAGCGCCAGACGCAAAGGCGCCAGCGCGAGCGGCACGACACTTTCAATATTTCACTTGTCGGTTATACCAACGCTGGCAAATCCAGTTTGTTCAACAGCTTGGTAAACGCAAAAGCATTTTCGGCCGATCAGTTGTTCGCGACGCTAGACACCACCACGCGCCAGTTTTATCTGGGTGAGGGTGCTCAATCGGCGTCACTGTCGGACACGGTGGGTTTTATTCGTAACTTGCCGCACGGTTTGATCGATGCTTTCGGGGCGACCTTGCAGCAGGCCGTGGACGCGGATGTGTTGTTGCACGTGGTCGACGCGGCTAATTCCAACTACCTCGAACAGATGCGCGAGGTGGATCGGGTATTGACGGAAATCGGCGCCTCCGACGTTCCGCGGGTGTTGGTTTTTAACAAGCTCGACGCCATTGAAAATAGCCATATACCCCTGCACTTACAAGATATGTTAGACCAGGGTGGCGTACCGACAGCCAGATTTTTCGTCAGTGCCCGCACCGGTGCGGGCCTGGCTGGCTTGCGCCAGCATCTGGCGCAACTGGCGCGCAAGGCAAGCCGCGAAGTGTCAACGCCCGACGCTCAGAGCCAATCGATCGATGAGCCCGAAGCGGCTTGGCAAATGGGCACAATTGAATGACGAGCTACAAGAGAAGATGAGATGAAATTGCAATTTCCCATGTCGCGATGGGCAAACCTGTCGAATCGCCTGCGCGGTATGTTCAGCCTGAACGATTCACGTTGGGGCCGCGGCGACGACAAGCCCACCGAGGCTGGGCAACCTGAGTCACCACCACCGCAGGGGGAGCCGCCGGCGCCCACGCCACAAGCTGGTAATGGACGTGGACGGGGGCAGGGACCCAATCAGGGGCCACCCGACCTGGATGAGTTGTGGCGTGACTTCAACCGCAAGCTCGGTGGTCTTTTTGGCGGTTCGCGCAAGGGCGGGCGCTCTGGCAACGGTGGCGACTTTGGAGGCGGCAATGGGGGCGGGTTTAAACCCGACATGAAGAATGCCGGCGTCGGCGCTGGCCTGATTGCGGGTGTCGTGGTGTTGATTTGGCTGGGCACCGGATTTTTCATCGTGCAGGAGGGGCAACAGGCGGTCATCACACAGTTCGGAAAGTATCGGAGCACGGCGGGCGCAGGTTTCAATTGGCGCTTGCCGTACCCGATTCAGCGCCATGAACTGATATTTGTGACCCAGATCCGCTCGGTCGATGTTGGGCGAGACAGCGTCGTCAAGGCCACAGGTTTGCGCGAGTCGGCCATGCTGACCGAAGACGAGAACATAGTCGAAATCAAGTTTGCGGTCCAATACCGACTCAGTGACGCGCGCGCCTTTTTGTTTGAGAGCAAGAATCCCGCCGATGCGGTGGTGCAGGCGGCCGAAACCGCCGTCCGCGAGGTAGTGGGCAAGTTGCGCATGGATTCAGCGTTGTCGGAAGAACGTGACCAGATTGCGCCCCGCGTGCGGGCCTTGATGCAATCGATCCTGGACCGCTACAAAATGGGCATCGAGGTGGTTGGCATCAATTTGCAGCAAGGTGGCGTGCGGCCGCCAGAGCAGGTTCAGGCGGCTTTCGACGACGTACTCAAGGCCGGGCAGGAGCGCGAACGCGCGAAAAATGAGGCGCAAGCGTATGCCAACGATGTAGTGCCACGGGCAGTAGGATCGGCTTCCCGGCTCAAGGAAGAGGCGGATGCCTACAAGGCGCGCATCGTGGCGCAGGCGCAGGGTGATGCGCAACGCTTCAAATCAGTCCTGGCCGAATACCAGAAGGCGCCTCAGGTCACTCGGGACCGCATGTACCTTGACACGATGCAACAGATTTACAGCAATGTGACCAAGGTGCTGGTGGATTCTCGCCAGGGTTCCAACCTGTTGTATCTGCCACTCGAAAAAATAATGCAACTGCCGGCGGCTGCCGGCGCGGAGGCTACAGCGCCGCCAGGCTCCGGACCCGCGACGGCGCCAGCCGGTGCCGTGTTGCCCGGATCGTCATCGACCGATTCCCGCGTACGGGATACCTCGCGTTCGCGTGAACGTGACTCACGTTAGGATCAACGCCATGAACAGGCTTGGTTTCATCTTCTCGACGCTGCTGTTGGTCTTGGCCATCGCCAGTTCGATGTTGTTTGTGGTTGATCAACGGCAATTTGGGATTGTGTATGCCCTGGGACAAATCAAGGAGGTGATTATCGAACCCGGTTTGAACGTCAAATTGCCGCCGCCCTTTCAGAATGTGTCCTATATCGACAAGCGCCTTTTGACCCTCGACACTACCGATACCGAACCGATGTTGACGGCTGAAAAGCAACGGGTCGTGATTGACTGGTATGTGCGCTGGAGAATTTCCGAACCTACGCAATACATCCGCAATGTCGGACTGGATGAGGCAGCCGGTGCCAATCAGCTTAATCGCGTGGTTCGCAACGCTTTTCAGGAAGAGATCAACAAGCGCACCGTCAAGGAATTGCTGTCTACCAAACGCGAAGCGTTGACGGCGGATGTCAAAGCCGAAGTGCTTGAAAAAGTGCGCGGAGACAAGCCGTGGGGTATCGATGTCGTCGATGTGCGAATTACCCGGGCTGACTATGTGGATGCGATCACTGAATCGGTGTACCGGCGCATGGAGGCTGAGCGCAAACGGGTTGCTAACGAATTGCGTTCAACCGGTGGAGCCGAAGGGGAAAAGATTCGGGCCGACGCCGACCGGCAACGCGAGGTAGCCATCGCCAATGCGTATCGTGACGCGCAGAAGATCAAGGGCGAGGGCGATGCGCAGGCGGCACAGATTTACGCCGAGGCGTTTGGACGTGATCCGCAGTTTGCGCAGTTTTATCGCAGCCTGGAGGCCTACAAGGCCAGCTTTAGCAAGAAGGGCGATCTGATGGTGCTGGACCCGTCTTCGTCGGAATTCTTCAAAGTCCTGCGCGGTGCCGCTCAGCCAGTCTCGGTGCCGGCGAAGAAATAAGGTTTGGACGGCGACACATTCTGGCTGGCTCTGGCGTTGGTCCTGGTTATTGAAGGCCTGTTTCCGTTGCTGTCACCAACCGGTTGGCGGCGCATGTTCCAGCAGATACTGCAGCTACGCGATGGCCAGGTCCGGTTTTTTGGCCTGTGCAGCATAGCCGCCGGATTGGCCCTGATTTGGTTGTTTTCATGACGATGCGGCTCTACCGCGCCCGGTAAAATCGCCGGTTTAATAGCCCCGTACCAAATGTCAGCCTGGGTCCTGCCGGATCATATTGCCGATGTCTTGCCCTCCGAGGCGCGCCACATCGAAGAACTGCGCCGGGACTTGCTGGACATGGCCCGTTGTTATGGTTATGAACTCGTCATACCCCCGTTGCTGGAGCATCTTGAGTCGCTGCTGACCGGGACCGGCGAGGCGCTCGACTTGCAGACATTCAAACTGGTTGACCAACTGTCCGGCCGCATGATGG
Organism: Betaproteobacteria bacterium; assembly: GCA_031403955.1. Classification (GTDB taxonomy): domain Bacteria; phylum Pseudomonadota; class Gammaproteobacteria; order Burkholderiales; family Burkholderiaceae_C; genus CAISIP01. Next base: position 15,428 of record JANNGR010000535.1, on the reverse strand, counting down.
GTTTGCGTGCGGACAGTACGCCGCAGGTGGCGCGTATCGATGCCCATCTGTTGAACCGGCTCGGCGTGACGCGTCTTTGTTATTGTGGTCCGGTATTGCATACCCGGCCCGACAAGCCCCATGCGACCCGCGAGCCATTGCAGTTTGGCGCCGAGATCTATGGCCATGCCGGATCCGAGGCCGACCTGGAGATACTGTTGCTGGCGCTCGACTGCCTGAAGTCGGCCCGGGTCCAGTCGCCCAGTGTTGACCTTGCCGATGCACGTATCGTGCGCGCCTTGTTGTCCCCGGTAGAGGCGGCGGCCGGTATTCGCGCGCAGGTCCACCATGCGCTCGCCGCCAAGGATGCGAGTGAGTTGGCTTTGCTGACCAGCGGTTTCCCCACCGCGTCGCGCCAGGGCCTGCTGGCGCTGGTGACGCTTTATGGCGACGAAAGTGTGCTCAATGAAGCCGAGCGCGTGTTGCCGCCAGACCCGGAGATCCGAGCCGCGCTCGCCAATCTGAAATGGCTGGCCAGCCATCTGGAGGGCGCATCAGCAAGTTTTGACCTGGCCGATCTGCGTGGATATGCCTACTACAGTGGCGCCCGGTTCTCAATTTACGCGCCGGGCGCAAGCGACGCGCTGGTACGCGGCGGACGATACGATGAAGTCGGCGCTGTTTTCGGACGCAATCGCCCGGCAGTGGGTTTCAGTCTGGACATCAAGGCCCTGGTGGGTGCAGCCGGCCAGCGCGCTTTGCATGCCGCCATTCGCGCCCCGTGGGGCGAGGCAATTGATTTGCGCCAGGCGGTTAGGGCCCTGCGGGCGCACGGTCAGACGGTGGTTTGCATCTTGCCAGGCCATGAAAATGAAGTTCAAGAGTTCCAGTGCGATCGCGAGCTGATACAGGTGGCGGGACAGTGGGTCGTGACGGCGATTTGAGAGCGGATCGAGATGACTACAACCAAGGGACGTAATGTCGTTGTCGTGGGAACCCAGTGGGGCGACGAGGGCAAAGGCAAGCTGGTGGATTGGCTCACCGAGAGCGCGCAGGGAGTGGTTCGTTTTCAGGGTGGGCACAATGCCGGCCATACACTGGTAATCAATGGCGTGAAGACGGCTTTGCACCTGATTCCCAGCGGCATTATGCGCGTTGGAGTCAAGTGTTATATCGGCAACGGCGTGGTGTTATCGGGCGCCAAATTGTTGGAGGAAATCGAGGGACTGGAGCGCGCCGGAGTGGAGGTGCGTTCGCGCCTGCGCATCAGTGAAGCCTGCCCGCTGATCCTGCCGTTTCACGCCGCGCTGGACGTTGCGCGCGAGGCCGCGCGGGAAAAGGGCGGAAACGCCCGCATCGGTACCACGGGCCGGGGCATCGGCCCGGCCTACGAAGACAAGATCGCCCGGCGCGCGCTGCGGGTTCAGGACCTTAAATATCCGATGCGTTTCGCGGCGAGATTGCGCGAGTTGCTTGATTTGCACAACCATGTTCTGGCCACTTATCTTGGGTCGGCGCGGTTCGAATTCGGGGCTGTGCTGGGTGCCTATATCGTCGATGGGCGGGTACAGTTCGACGCGGTTTTCGATGAGGCGATGCGCCACGCGGAACTGCTCAAACCGATGATGGCGGATGTGTCGCGTGAGTTAAACGACGCACACGCCAATGGAGCCAACCTGCTGTTTGAAGGCGCTCAGGGAACCTTGCTCGATGTCGATCATGGTACCTACCCGTTTGTGACGTCAAGCAACTGCGTGGCCGGCAATGCGGCTGCCGGTTCCGGTGTAGGCCCTGGCATGCTGCACTATGTGCTGGGCATTACCAAGGCCTATTGCACGCGTGTTGGTGGTGGTCCGTTTCCGACCGAACTGGACTGGCAGACAACTGGCACGGCGGGTTACCACATGAGTACGGTGGGAGCCGAAAAAGGCGTCACAACCGGACGCTCGCGTCGCTGCGGCTGGTTTGACGCCGCGTTGCTCAAGCGTTCCGCGCAGGTAAACGGCCTGTCCGGCTTGTGTATCACCAAGCTCGATGTGCTGGACGGATTGCCGGAATTGCAGCTTTGTACCGGTTACGACATGGACGGCGAGTTGCTCGATATTCTCCCGATGGGCGCTGACGACATCGCGCGTTGCAAGCCAATTTATGAGGTGCTGCAAGGCTGGAGCGACAGCACGGTCGGTGTAACACAATACGATCGGCTGCCGGTCGCCGCCCGGCTTTATCTGCAACGCATCGAGCAGGTCACCGGAGTGCCGATCCACATGGTGTCGACCAGTCCGGACCGGGACCACACGATCGTCATGAAACATCCCTACCTGGCGGATTGAAGGAAACATGATGTTGACAGAAGACGGAAAACACCTTTACGTCAGTTATGACGAGTACCACAACCTGATAGAAAAACTGGCGATCAAGATCCATCAATCGGGGTGGCATTTCGACACCATTTTGTGCCTTGCCCGCGGTGGCATGCGGCCCGGCGACATACTGTCGCGCATTTTCGACAAGCCGCTGGCCCTCATGTCGACCAGTTCGTACCGCGCTGAAGCCGGTACACAGCAAGGCAATCTCGATATTGCCCGCTACATCACAACACCCAAAGGTGAAATTGCCGGCAAGGTCCTGCTGGTTGACGATCTGGCCGATACCGGTCACACGCTGAAGTCGGTGATCGACCAGCTACGCAACAACTACAAGCCCATCACCGAACTGCGCAGCGCGGTGATCTGGACCAAAGGCGTGTCGGCATTTAGCGCCGACTATTCAGTCGAATTTCTGCCCACCAACCCATGGATTCATCAGCCTTTCGAAGGTTACGACGCGATGCGGCCGCAGCAGTTGATCGCCAAATGGAGCGTCTGAAAACCAGCGGCACGGTCCGCAGCCGAGTCGCGGCAGGTTCTGTTTCCAACCAATCAATAGGCGGGGCCCGTCATGCGTGACATCGCTACTGAACTGATTCACCACCCGTACGTTGCGCCAGCCGGTTTTCTGGCCCCGCAGCCGGGAGTATTCAAGGCATCCACCGTCATATTTTCGAGTGTCGCGGCGATGCGCAGCATCGAGTGGAAGGACAAGACCGGCTACACCTACGGTTTGCACGGTACGCCAACCACTTACCAGCTTGAAGAGCGTTTGTGTACCCTTGAAGGCGGCTTGCAATGTCTGTTGGTTCCCAGTGGGCTGGCGGCAATCGCCACGGTGGCCATGTCGCTGCTAAAGACCGGCGACGAAGTATTGATGCCCGACAACGCCTACGGTCCCGGCAAGACGCTGGCGCAGGGTGAACTAAAGGCCTGGGGTATCACCCACCGTTACTTCGATCCCATGGACCCGCAAGACCTGGCCAGCAAGATCGGCCGCAATACGCGGCTGGTATGGCTGGAGGCACCCGGTTCGGTCACCATGGAGTTTCCCGACCTGATCGAGATGGTCCGCATCTGCCGCCGCAATGGGGTGTTGGCGGCGCTCGACAATACCTGGGGCGCCGGCATTGCATTTCGACCCTTCGACCTGGCGCCTGGGTCCGATCCGGGCTTCGGGGTAGACATTTCGGTTCATGCGTTGACCAAATACCCCAGTGGTGGCGGCGACGTATTGATGGGCAGCATCATGACGCGCGATGCAGCGCTACACATGAAGCTCAAACTCACGCATATGCGCCTCGGACTGGCGGTGGGCGCCAACGACGCCGAGGCCGTGTTGAGGGGCCTGCCGAGCATCATGGTCCGTTATCGGGCGCATGATGTGGCAGCCCGCTCGTTGGCCGCGTGGTGCCAGGGGCTGGCGCAGATTGCACAAGTCTTGCACCCGGCGCTGCCGCAGGCTCCGGGCCACGAACATTGGCAATCGATTTGCCAGGCCGGTCCCGGCGGCGCTGCCGGCCTTTTCAGCGTGATCTTCAAGGCCACCTATGACGCCCGGCGCGTGGACGCTTTTTGTGACGCCTTGAGGCTTTTCAAACTCGGTTATAGCTGGGGCGGACCGCTGAGTCTGGTGGTTCCGTACCAGCTCGCCTCCATGCGCGGTGGCTGGCCAGCGCATCTTGAACCTGGCACGCTGGTGCGCTTTTCGATTGGTCTGGAGGCGGTAGGCGACCTGCAAGCCGATTTGGCCCAGGCGCTGCAGGTGGCAATGGGCTGAGAGCGTGAGAGGCGGCGCATCTTTCCGCGGCGCTGGGCCGGTCCGGTGGTAAAGTGGCTCCAACAACCTGAAAGCTCAAATTGGCAACTCCCAATTACGGATACGAAAAGCGCCAGAAAGAATTGGCAAAAAAGCGCAAGAAAGAAGACAAGCTAAAGCACAAAGCCGAGCGCAAAGTCGGTGGTCCGGGTGAAGAAGGCAACACGCAGGACAACGGCACATTGCAGCCATCCTCGCCGTCACCGGACAACCCTGCCCAGTCCTGAGCGCCGATCGCAGGCGTCAGCGTTCCGGCACACCGAGGTCTTCGATTACCCGCGCCGCCACGGCGTCCATCGCGGCGTTTGAGCCGTCGCCCGCAGTCAACGTTTTTGCAGTGTGGAACTGACGAAAGTTGCGTTGCATCGACTGGCGGTATACCGGGTCATAGTGTTTTGCCAACAATTCCTGGACCACCACGTCAATCTGTCCCAGACGCACTGACGCCTTCCACGCTTGCACCACCGCCTTGCCGCGAATCTCGCACAAAGCGTCCAGGCGTTCACAAAAGGCGTTGGTGTCACGCACGAAGAAGTCATAGTCTTCCATCAGCAAGGCGACCCGCATCTCGTCGCTTTGCACCAGATTCAGGCATGCGCTCTGGCGCATGGCGTCCATCAGCGCGACCGGCACGGCCACATTGCCCACTTTTCGGCTCTCGCTCTCCACAAAAACCGGCCGTCCTGGGTCGACACGGCGCAACACGTCCCAAACCCGCGTGTCAAAACCTTTTTGAGACGGTTGCGGCTGCCCGGGTATTGCCCCGAGCACCGAACTGCGGTGGTTGGCCAAGGCTTCCAGGTCCAGCACTTGCGCCCCATGGCGTGACAACGCGTGTAGCAGCCGCGTCTTGCCCGAGCCGGTAGTTCCGCAGACCACATGAAAATCAAACAGAGCAGCCAACCGGGCGGTGTCGGTGACCACTGCGGCGCGAAACGCCTTGTAACCTCCTTCAACGATGCTGACCCGAAAACCGATCTGATCCAGCACCAGCGACAGTGACCCACTGCGCTGACCGCCGCGCCAGCAATAGGTGAGCGGCTTCCAGTCGCGTGGTTTGTCCAGCACCTCGCGCTCTATGTGCTCGCCAATGTTGCGCGCGGCAATGGCTGCACCACGTTTTCTGGCTTCAAATGGGTTGACCTGTTTGTAGATGGTTCCAATCTCCTGCCGCTCCCGATTGTTCAGGGTCGGCCAGTTGACGGCGCCGGGCAGATGGTCAAGCCAGAACTCGTCTTCGCTGCGCGCATCGATGACGGTGTCAAACGTATCCAGGCGCCCCAACACCTCCACTGCGGGAATGGCGGTAAGGCTCACTTCAACTGCTTTTTGAGTTCTGGCCACACGTTGGCCAGCATGATCGGATGCGCTTCTTCTTTGGGATGGATGCGGTCGTTCTGGAACCAATGGGTCGGGTCGGCGCTGTCACCCACGCCCTTTAGCAGAAACGGCACCAGGGCCGCCTGATTGGCCTGTGCGGCCTTGCCAAACAGACCGGCAAAGCGGCTGGCGTAGTCGGTACCGTAGTTGGGCGGAACCTGCATGCCGACCAGCAGCACTCTGGCCCCGGCGTTTTGCGCCGCCCGCGTCATCTGATTCAAATTGTCCTCGGTCATTTGCAGCGGCAGGCCGCGCAAGGCGTCGTTGCCGCCGAGTTCGATTATCAGGTGGGTGGGCTTGTGCAGGGCCAGCAGCGGCCCCAGCCGGGAACGTCCGCCCGACGTGGTGTCACCGCTGATGCTGGCATTCACCACCCGTGCGGTAACAGCCTCGGCGGCAAGCTTCTTTTCGAGCAACGCCACCCAGCCGGTGCCACGCCGCAGCCCGTATTCGGCGCTCAGCGAATCGCCCAGCACCAGGATGGTCCATGACGATGGCGTACTCGCGGGGGATCGCTTCGACTCCAGGTTTGCCATCGCCCGCGCGTTGTTTTGCGCCCTGGCGCCGGCGCCGCATGCCCCCACGCCAATGGCCAGCGTTATTCTCGCGATACAGTGTCTTCGATTCAAATCAATAAGCCTTTCATGCCACACGCAAGCGCACCTGCCATCATTTCGGTTGACCACGTCTTCAAATCGGTTTCTGACTCAACCGGCACGCTTGACATTTTGCGCGATATTGATTTCTCGCTGGCCGAGCGCGAAACAGCCGCGATTGTGGGTGCCTCGGGCTCGGGCAAAAGCACGCTGCTCTCGATCATCGCCGGCCTCGACACACCCAGTCGTGGCACGGTCGTTCTGGCCGGTCACGACCTGTTTGCGATTGACGAGGACGAACGCGCCGCATTACGGGCCCAAAACGTCGGTTTCGTGTTTCAGAGTTTCCAGCTGATGGGCAACCTTACGGCGCTGGAAAACGTCATGTTGCCGCTGGAACTTGGGGGCAGAAAAGACTCGCGCAAGGCCGCCACCGAGATGTTGTCCCGGGTCGGGCTGTCCGCGCGTTTGAGCCACTATCCCAAGGTTCTGAGCGGTGGCGAACAGCAACGAGTGGCACTGGCGCGGGCGTTTGTCGTGCAACCCGCCGTGTTGTTGGCCGATGAACCCACCGGCAGCCTGGACTTTGCCACCGGCGAGACCATCATGCAGTTGATGTTTGACCTTAACACCGAGTTGGGAACCACACTGGTCCTGGTGACACATGACCGCGGCATCGCGCAACGTTGTGAACGTCGCATCACGATCGAAGCCGGACAGTTGGTGCCAGCAGTACACTGACCGTGGCCGCAATGCGGCATGTGTCTGGATGTGGTTGCCCGAGAGCGGAACCGAGCACATCTCGGTTATCAAGACAAGTTGGACCGAAGGCGCTAGCGGCCGCACTCAGTCCGGGCCAGTCAGTCCGGCCAAGTAGTGCGCCCGATAATCCCGGCATGTCTGCGCCCAAAGTATTGTTCGGATTTCACGCCGTCAGCGTGCGCCTGCGGACCGCGCCGCAGTCCGTTATCGAAGTGCATGTCGAGATCAGCCGGCGCGATGCACGCATGCGCCAATTTATAGCGCGCGCTACCGAGGCCGGGGCGCGTCTGATCGAGTCCGACGGCATGCGGATTGCCAGATTGTGCGGCAGCCATGCCCACCAGGGCGTGGCTGCGCGGGTGCATGAGTTGGCCGCAATCCATTCGCTTGACGCTCTGCTGGAGGAGCTGGAAGCGACCCAGGCCGCGCTACCCTTATCTGAGCGCAGCGCGGCATTGATTCTGGTGCTCGATGGCGTGACCGACCCGCATAACCTGGGAGCCTGCCTGCGTGTCGCGGACGGCGCCGGCGCACATGCCGTGATCGCCCCCAGGGACCATGCGGCCGGTATCAACGCCACCGTGGCCAAGGTCGCAAGCGGCGCGGCGGAAACGGTGCCGTATTTCATGGTCACCAATCTGGCCCGTACGCTGAACGAATTGAAAGAAAGAAGCATCTTGATTGTCGGCACCACTGATAACGCAAAGAAAACGCTCTACCAGGCCGATCTGCGCGGCCCGTTGGCGCTGGTACTGGGAGCCGAAGGCGCGGGAATGCGCCAATTGACGGCCAAAACCTGCGACGAACTGGTGCAGATTCCAATGCGCGGCGCGGTGGAAAGCCTCAACGTGTCGGTAGCCAGCGGTATTTGCCTGTATGAAGCATTGCGACAACGCGGCTGAGCGGCGTCAACTGGCCTCGTCACTCGCCGCGTCGAGCAGGGCGACGTCCTGCAGGTCCAGCTTGAGCTGCGTCGCAGCCACCAGGTCACCGAGTTGGGCCAGTGACGTTGCGCTGGCGATCGGCGCCGTAACTGCTGGCTGTGTCAGCAGCCAGGCCAGCGCTACCACGCCGGGCCGGGTCTGGCAACGCAGGGCCACTGCATCCAGTGCCGCCAGAATACGTTGCCCGCGCGCATTGAGGTACCTGGCAACCGTGTTGCCGCCGCGCACACTCTTGCTGGCGTCGGACGCGTGACGGTACTTTCCCGTCAGAAAACCGGATGCCAGCGCGTAGTAGTTGATGACTCCAATACCGTGTTGCAAACACAGTGGCTGCAACGCGTCTTCGAAAACGCAGCGGTCGTACAGGTTGTACAGCGGCTGCAGGCTCTCGTAGCGCGGCAGGCCATGCCGGCCACTGGCTTGCAGCGCCAGCGCCAACCGTGGCGCGCTGTAGTTGGAGGCGCCGACGGCTCGCACCTTGCCTTGCTGGATCAACTCGCCAAATGCGGCCAGACTGTCCTCCAGCGGCGTTTCAAGGTCGTCGTCGTGGGACTGGTACAGATCGATGTAGTCGGTTTGCAGCCTGCGCAGCGACGCCTCAACCGCTGCACGGATGTAGTCGGGTTTGAGCCCGTTCAGGCCGGGCCCCATCGGTTTGCCGACCTTGGTCGCCAGCACCACCCGATTACGTTTGCCGCTGGCATGTAGCCATTTTCCAAGCACCGTTTCAGATTCGCCACCGTGGTGGCCGGGTGCCCAGGACGAATACACATCCGCGGTATCGATGAAGTTGAACCCGGCGTCCACCCAGGCGTCGAGCAGCGTGAATGATCTGGCTTCATCGACGGTCCAGCCAAAAACATTGCCGCCAAAGGCCAGTGGCGAAACCTGCAGGCCTGAGCGGCCAAGCGGACGGTAGTTCATATGCGTCTCCCGATATCGGTACAACGGATGCCTTCATACCCAGCCGAACGCGCCCAGCAGCGCTCCAGCCCCCAGCAGCCACAACAAATGTATTTTCGTGCGCCATACCACGAGCGTCGCGACCAGCGTCAACAGCCACACCGGCCAGTCGCGCGCCGGATTGCCGTGTGTCGCGCTCAGCAGCCATCCGGTTGCCACCAGCAAGGCGACCACCATCGGCGCCATGCCTTGTTTGAACGCGCGCACCGTGCGTAGCTGCCGGTTCTGGTGGCCCCAGCGCGCGGCCAGGCAGGTAAGCGTCGTACTTGGCAACAGGATTCCCAGCATGGTCAGCGACATGCCCAGCAAGGCTACCGGGTAACCGCCTGCGTTTAGGCCGACGTTCCATCCCATTAGCGCCACAAACAACACGTTGGGGCCCGGCGCCGCCTGCGCCAGTGCAATGCTGGAGGTGAACTGCGCATCGCTGAGCCACATTCGTTCGCCCACCAGGTAACGGTGCATGTCCGGCGCCGTGGTAATCGCGCCACCCACCGCGAGCAGCGATAACGACGCAAAATGCATGAACAAGGCGAGCCAGTCCAGGGGTGCGAGTGACAAGCTCATTACCAAGGCCGCGCCGGGTTTGTCACGGACTAGCACCGAGCCTGTGCCAGGCCCAGCCACTGGCCACGGCACCCAGGCCCGGCAACACCCAGGCTAGCGGCATGCGCAACAGCGCAATCGCAATGAAGGTGGCCACCGCGAGCGCCCAGCAGATGGTCAGTCCCATTACGTTATTTTTCAGCGCCGGCACCAGCTTGAGTCCGGTAGCGGCAATCAGGCCGGCCGCCACGGCACCCATGCCGCGCAGCGCACCCTGCGCCGCCGGGGACTCGGCGACACCCGAGAACAGCGCCGCCAGCAGCAGTACGCCCAGCAGTGGGAACGTCAACATGCCGGCCAATGCCACCAAGGCGCCGCGCAGGCCGAAATAACGGTCACCCAGCATCAGCGATAAATTCACCACGTTAGGTCCGGGCAGGATTTGCGCCACCGCCCAGTCCTCGACAAATTCCTCCGGCGTCAGCCACTTTTTCCGGTCGACCAATTCGCGTTGCACTACCGCCAGCACACCACCAAAGCCCTGTAGCGCCAGCCCGGTGAAAGACCAAAACAGCTCTGTCAGCGATGCTGGCCGCTCACGTGACAGCGCGGGCAATGCGGCAGACGTTTCTGGCATGCAGGAATTATCACCGTGCGCCAGGTTGCGTATTGCGTGTCGCCAGCCACAAACCGACGGTTATTAAAACGATCGCGCCGATAGTCCAGCCATCAACGGCTTCGGCCAGCACAAATTGTCCGAGCATCGCAGCGGTGACGGGATTGAGCGCCAGGAAAACTGTCACCCGTGTTGGCGGTTCGTGCTTGAGTGCGTACAGCCACCACAGATAACCTACGGCGCTGGATGCGCCGACAAAAAAAACGACGCCCCAGGTCCGTGCATTCAACGTGCCCAGACGGGACGGCCAGGCTTCGGGCAATGCGGCCAGGGCAAGAAACAGCACCGACGCCAGCATGGCAAAGCTTGAAACTTGCAGCGTTGGATAACGCCGCAGATACGGCCGGTACAACACGCTGCACACCGCTCCGATGCCGGCGCTGGCCAACACCGAGAGTTCGCCGCGCCAGTGGGCGACGCGCGGTGTTCCCAAGGTAGGCCACAGCGCCAGGGCCACGCCGCCAATTGACACCAGCACACCCGCCAGCAGGTTTGGCGTTGTGCGCTCGTGCCCAAGCGTCGATGACAATAACAAAGTGAGCAGCGGAAACAGGCTGAAGATCAGCGATGCGCGTGCGGCGCTGACATGCTGCAGGCCATAGTTGAGGGCTGCGATCAGCACACCGAACTGGCCAATGCCAAGCAAGGCCATCACCAGCCAATCCGTGGCAACAAAAGGGGAGGCCGGTGGCACGCGCGGCTGGACCGCGGCCTGTCGTCGGCGCCGCAACAGCGGGAACAACACGAACGGCAGCAGGCACATCAGGGCAATTGCATAACGCAGCAAGGCCAGCGTCAGCGGCGAGACTTCAGTCAGTACTAAACGTGATGCGACCGTGGCCGCGCCGACCTGGACGCCGGTCGCCGCGGCGGCAAGCAAGGCCAGGTTCAAAGCCGCAATTCCCAGGTTTCACCAACCAGGCGCTGGCCAAAACCGTGGTATGGCTCGGACTTGATTTTTTCGAAGCCGCGCCGCGCGTAAATATGCCGCGCGGCAACCAGGCAACTGTGGGTCCATAACACCATTTTCTTGTAGCCTTTGGAGCGCGCGAACGAGATGCATTCGTCGCTCAGGCGCGCGCCCAGTCCTAGCCCGCGGGCTTGCGGCGTGAGGATTAGAAGGCGCAGTTGCGCGACCGTTCTTGACTTGCGCACCACAAAGGCCGCGCCTACTCGCTCGCTGTCCAGTTCCGCGATCCAGCAATGTTCCCAATCACTTTGGTAGTGCCGGACAAAGCGGGCCACGATGTCTGCCACCAGCGCTTCGAACTGCGCGTTCAATCCGTATTCGCGTGCGTAAATTTCACCATGTTGTTGCACCACCCAACCCATGTCGCCTGGTTTGGGCTCACGCAGGACCACGCTTTGCATGCGCCGGGCGGTGGCGTCGTGGTCGAGCAGACGGCGCAGGGTGCCCAACGAATCCACCTACTGCGGCCCGCCAGCGCCCACAGCGTTGGGAACCGGAGCGGGTTCAAAAGCGCACATTGCTGCGCCCTTTGGTCCGGGTAGGGCCAGGCCAGCAATCGAGCAGGCAAGAATGTCACCTCGCGAAATCATGGTGGGAGACCTTTCAAGAAACAAATCCATCGAACAATCGATAACTGAGCCTACTGGCGATTGCATGCGCGCATGCAGCAGCCGCTGACAACTCATAACACGACATCCAAGTTTCTTCGGGAAATGGCCGGGCGAACGCCGGTGCACAACTCCTAAAAAACCCGATGCTTAAAAAGTGAAGGAATTATTCAACCATGCTTGATCAGCGACTACCATCCGGAAAATCCCTGCCTCTCGTCGTTGCCGCGGTAGTCGCCACATCACTTTTGATCTGATCAGGCAGCCGTTGCAGCCCAGCACAGGGCCAGCTCCGAGGGCACACATCTGAGCGCTCAAGTCAACCCAGCCGCCGTGGCGAGAGCGCGTCCGGATCAACCCCATGCCGGGCCAGTTGGTCAGGCAAGGGTTGTCCCAGCACCAGCGACGCCGCCAGTTCCGACGCGCCGGGAGCGCTCTGGATGCCATATCCACCCTGGCCGGCAAGCCACAGAAAGCCCTCGCACTGGTTATCCCAGCCGATCACCAGTTCACCATCGGGAACGAATGAACGCAGCCCGGCCCAGGTGCGCAATGGGCGGCGGATTGTCAGTGTGGTGACGGCTTCGATATGGTGAATGCCGGTGGCAATATCGAGCTCTTCCGGAACCACGTCGTGCGGTACGGTTGGGTCGGCGTTGGCGGGGGAACCCAGCAGCGCTCCGGCGTCGGGTTTGAAGTAATAACTCTCGTCCAGACTCGACACTACCGGCCAATGCGACACCGGCATTGCGTCCGGCGGCTTGAAGGTGAACGCGCTGCGCCGATGCGGCACCAGACCAATCGCGCGTGCGCCAAACAATGCCGCGACTTGATCGGCCCAGGCTCCGGCCGCGTTCACGACCACCCGGGCCCGCACTGGCGCGCCGTCAGACAGTTGCAGTTCCCACACCGGGCCATTACGCTTGGCGCCACGCACCGCGGCATCGGTGCGCAACACACCGGCGTGGCGGCGTAGGCCACGCAGGAAACCCTGGTGCAACGCATGCACGTCGATGTCCATCGCGCCCTGGTCGAGCAAGGACCCAAGCACCAACTCGGGCCGCAGGCAGCCGACCAGTGCAATTGTCTGCTGATGGTCGAGGCGCTCCAGTCCGACGCAGGTGCTGGCGAGTTGCGCGAATAGTTGCGCCAGCAAGTCATGCTGGTCAGGGCGTGCAAGGTACATGGCGCCGCGCGCACCGAGCAATGGGTAGGGCGTGAAGCCCTCGGGTGGCTGGCTGTAGAACGGCCGGCTGGCACGTGTCAGCGCACGCACCGCTGGTGGGCCGTAACTTTCAATGAACATGGCGGCTGAGCGGCCAGTGGAGTGGTAGCCGGGTTGCGACTCGCGCTCTATCAGCACCACGCCGCGGTGCGCGGCAAGGCGATAGGCGACCGATGCGCCAGCGATGCCGGCGCCTATCACCGCAACGTCAAAAGTGTGCTGGTCGGTCATCTTGTCGGGTCCTTGCGCCGTTGCGATTGCAGGCATTCTCGCATTGGTGCCGGTGGCCTCGATTAAGATGAACCAGTCTGTTGTCATCGACTTTTGGCATGAAACCACCACCACGTATTCCCGGACGCCGCTTTCTCCATTCACCCGGCCCAACCCATGTGCCCGATGAAGTGGTGCATGCCATGAGCCGCCAGCCGATGGACATGGCGGACCCGCGTCTGGACCAGACCATTTCCGCGGTTGAGGCTGGCCTAAAACGGTTGTTGCAAACCACAAGAGCCGATGTGTTTGTGTATGCCACCAACGGCCACGGCGCCTGGGAAGCGGTGATAGTCAACCTGCTTGGGCCCGGCCAAAGCGTGCTGATACCGGGCACCGGGCATTTCTCGGAGTCGTGGGCAGTGCAAACCGAAGCCATGGGCGCCAAGGTGATCCGAACCGCCTGGGTCGAAGGCCTGGCCATTGACGCACAGGCGGTGGAGCAGGTTCTGCGCGCCGATGCCAGCCATCGGATCGTTGCCGTCTTTGCCGTGCATACCGACACCGCCAGCGGCATTACGAGCGACATGCAGGCGCTGCGCGCGGCAATCGATGCGGCGGCTCACCCGGCACTGTTGGTGGTTGACGTGGTGGCTTCTTTGGGAGCGGCACCGTTTGCGATGGATGCGCTGGGCGTCAATGTGGTGCTGGGCGCTTCGCAAAAAGGGCTGATGTGCCCGCCCGGACTCGGATTTGCGGCCGCCGACAGCCGTGCGATGGAGGTCTGCAACCGCAATCCGATGCCACGTTATTACTGGGATTGGCGGCTGCGCCAAAGCGAGTTGGCGTACCGCAAATATTGCGGCACACCGCCGCAGACCCTGCTGATGGGGCTGGAGGCCGCCTTGGGTCTGATTTTTCAGGAAGGGATTCTGCAGGTAATCGCGCGCCATGATTTGATGGCGCGTGTGGTGCAGGCGGCGGTGCAACGCTGGAGCGAGGCTGGCGCGCTGCGGTTCTTCGCCGCCAATCCCGGCACCCGGTCGAGCTCAGTCACGACTATTCAGGTCGGCCCGGGTATCGATGTGGAGGCTTTGAGGACCGTGGCGCGCGAGCGATTCCAGGTGTCCATAGCCGGCGGACTGGGTCCCTTGAGCGGGCGGGTGTTTCGTATCGGCCACCTCGGCGACATGAATGCCGCCATGATCCTTGGCTGCCTGGCCGGCGTCGAGGCCGCCATGGCGGTGCAGAACATTGCGTTTGGCAGCGGCGCGATGGATGCGGCCATAGGCTGTCTCGCGGACGGCTGATCCAATCGAGTGCATGAGCCTTTAAGCGCGGTGGCCTGGGTGTGGCCGAAAGCATTCTCCACCGTGGCGGCTCTGCACTTGATACCGGCCAAATTCCACGGCGACTGGAACTACACGATTGCCCCGGCTCACTCAAGCAGCGGGCGTTTTGGTTTCCTAATCCCGCCTGCCGTCACGTGCCGACGTATTGAACAAGGCATCAAGTTGCTGCTCGTAGGCGTGGTAACCGATACGCTCATACAACTCTTCGCGTGTCTGCATGCTGTCCAGCACCGCTGCCTGGGTGCCGTCGCGCCGAATGGCTTCATAGACTTTTTCGGCTGCCTTGTTCATGGCGCGGAACGCCGACAGCGGATAGAGCACCATGGAGACGCTAGCGCTGCCGAGTTGGGCCAGCGTGAACAAGGGCGTCTGGCCGAACTCGGTGATGTTGGCCAGCACCGGCACCTTGACTGCATCGACAAAGCGTTGGAACGTTGGCAGGTCATGTGCCGCCTCGGCAAAGATGCCGTCGGCGCCGGCCTGCACGCAGGCCACCGCGCGCTCGATGGCAGCCTCGACGCCGTGGGACGCGATCGCATCTGTACGCGCGATCAGGAAGAAATCGGGGTCGGTTTTGGCATCGGCGGCGGCCTTTACACGATCGACCATTTCCTCGGTCGAGACGATTTCCTTTCCGGGCCGGTGGCCGCAGCGCTTCGCCCCGACCTGGTCCTCGATGTGGCAGGCGGCCGCGCCGGCCTTGATCAGGCTCTTGACGGTACGCGCGATATTGAATGCGCTCGGGCCGAATCCGGTGTCTATGTCTACCAGCAGCGGCAGGTCGCAAACGTCGGTGATGCGCCGCACGTCCGTGAGCACGTCGTCCAGCGTGTTGATGCCCAGATCGGGAAGGCCAAGCGAGCCCGCCGCGACGCCGCCGCCGGAGAGGTAGATTGCGCGGTAGCCGGCGCGCTTTGCCAGCAGCGCGTGGTTGGCGTTGATGGCACCGACTATCTGCAGCGGTGACTCGGCCGCGAGTGCAGCGCGAAACGAAAGGGCTTGGTTTTGGATTGCGGGCATGCTGGTCTT
>JANNGR010000534.1:0-2564 GCA_031403955.1 Betaproteobacteria bacterium | reverse complement strand
AACGCATTGAGAACCCTTTGTCCAAGCTGCTGCTGGAGGGCAAGTTCCTGCCCAAGGCGGTGATTCCGGTCGACGTGGATCCAATCCGCGCGCCGGGGCAGTTCAGCTTTGAGCGGGTGGTGCATTGAGGTCCGATCACGCAGTGCCAATTGCGAAAGCCATGTCTGGCTTGTCGGCCTTTTCCAGCTAATCAGCTCTGGCGCCCTTGCCGCTGGTGACGCGGCGGGGGGGTGGTCACGGTCAGCTTCAATCCAGCTAATCAGCCCCGGCGCCCTTGCCGCTCGTGACGCGGCGGGCGGGTGGTCACGGTGAGCTTCAATCCAGAGCCAGCAACACCAGTCCGCCCACACCCATCACGCCAGCCGGTAATGCCCAGCGCTCCCACTTCGAGACCGCGTTGCCGGCCACAATTTCCACCGGCACGGGAGTGGATTCGAGTACCCGGTTGGTGACTGAGGATTCGAGCATGCGGGTCAGCGAGTTCTTGCGCGCCGTGCCCATCACTATGTGGTGGACGCCCAGGCGCTCGGCGGTCGCGCAGATTTCCGCCACGCGTTCACCCACGGCCCAGTGCGACTGGTGCGGCACACCAGCCTGGGTCAGCATCGCGCAGGCGCCGGCCAGGGCCGCTTGCGCCTGGTCGTGATGCCATAGGTCACGGTCGTGGCCGCTTAGGAAGCGGGCGATATGGCGCGACAGGCGCGGCTGCACATTGAGCAAGTGCAATTCCAGTTCATGGTGGCGTTGGTATTCGGTGATGGCATGGCGCACCGCACCTACGGCGTTGGCCGAACCGTCGACGGGCACGAGGACTTTCAACATGGTTCGGTCACCTTGCGGTTGATGAAATGGGGCGGGCGCGCGCGGCGCAATGGAACTTGCGCCTTGCGGAAGCTGCTGCGCGAACTCGGCCAGGCGGGCGTGGATGCGCGACTCGAGTTGGTGGTGGTTGCGCACGAAGCCGGCCCACAACACAAGCGGAATGGCCAGGTAGAAGATGCCGGCGAATATTGGCGCGGCTTCGAACCAGGCTTTGAGCAGGGGTTCGCCAGTGATCATCTTGACCGCCGTCCACACCAGCACACCCGCTCCAATATAGACCACGCCCGGGTAACGGTCCACCAGTTTGAGCACGGCGGTGCTGCCCCATACCACGATCGGCACGCTGACGGCCAGCCCGGTAATTACCAACAGGTAGCTGCCATGCGCGGCGCCGGCGACTGCCAGCACATTGTCCATGCCCATGACGGCGTCGGCGACGACAATGGTGCGCATGGCGCCCCAAAACGTGGTGGCCACGTGGCCGTGCGTGCCGCTGCTGTCTTGGTCGGGCCGCAGAAGGGCGTACGCGATCCACACCAGCATTGCGCCGCCGGCCAGCAGCAGGCCCGGAATCTGGAGCAACCATACAACGATCACGGTCATCAGACTGCGCACGACGATTGCGCCTAGCGCACCCCAGATGATGGCGCGTTTTTGCAGCTGCGCCGGCAACCCACGCGCGGCCAGCGCGATGACGATGGCGTTGTCGCCGGCAAGCACCAGGTCGATGACGATGATTGCCAGCAAGGCGGACAGGAATTGGGTAGGGTCCACGGGCGGCGTTTGAGTGGGTGGCTTGAACTGATTGTCGAAAGCTTCGCGCAGCGGGAAGATCGTGATTCGCAAATCGATGCATAGTATAAATAGGGTGCGTCACGGTCTTACTGGCCGTGAGCGATGCAAAGCGGGAGTAGTCCCGCACCCGGCTTGCCGGGTGTGCCGTGTCGTCGTCAATACGGGTTATGAAGCCCCGGCGCGCGGATTGCCGGCGCGGCATGGACCAGACCTTTGCCTTTCCCAGTTCAGATTAGGAATGGCAATGACTACTCTAGCAACTCCCAGGATGTCGCGGCGCTACCTGCGCCATGGCACGTTACCCCAACTCGCTGCCTTCGAGGCGGTGGTGCGTCTGGGCAGCGCAACACTAGCCGCCGAGGCCTTGTGTATTGCCCAGCCGACACTTTCCGGGCATTTGCGCAAGCTCGGCGAGACGCTGGGCGTGCGACTGTTCGAGATGCGGGGCAAGCACTTGGTGCCGACCGATGCCGCGCTGGTGTTATTGCAGACCGCCCACGAGGTTTTCGCTGCCTTCGAACGCTGTGAGCAGGTGCTGCAAGGCCTGCGGGCGATGCCGCACCTTGATCGGCGCGTGGGCGACGTTTCGCGGACCGTTGTTGGCCAGCTGGCGGGCAACCTGCGCCACGCCGCTCTGATGCCGGACGCCGCGCGCAACCAGGCCTCGAATCTGGCGCGGTACTGACGCGAGCGAGCGCCGGTAGCCCAAGAAGGGTTACTCCCTAGCAGATCGCCTCGGCGGCGGCGTTATATTCAAAAACCTGTCGCGTCAGGTTGCTGTCGCAATGTATTCGCGCCACCTATATGGTGGCGCACAATGCTTGTTCCGGCGACCCGGCTGTCACTGCGATATCAATTTCTATTTGGAGTGTTTTCATGAATATCAAACTCAGAATCTGCGCATTGGCGATTGGCATTGGCGCGGCCTACGGTAGTGTGGCGCTGGC
>JANNGR010000533.1:0-1935 GCA_031403955.1 Betaproteobacteria bacterium | reverse complement strand
AACGCATTGAGAACCCTTTGTCCAAGCTGCTGCTGGAGGGCAAGTTCCTGCCCAAGGCGGTGATTCCGGTCGACGTGGATCCAATCCGCGCGCCGGGGCAGTTCAGCTTTGAGCGGGTGGTGCATTGAGGTCCGATCACGCGGTGCCGATTGCGAAAGTCAGGTCTGGCTTGCCTGCTCCGGCGCCCTTGCCGCTGTTGGCGCGGCGGGCGGGTGGTCACGGCCAGCTTCAATCCAGAGCCAGCAGCAACACCAGTCCGCCCACACCTATCGCGCCAGCCGGCAATCCCCAACGCTCCCACTTCGAGACCGCGTTGCCGGGCACTATTTCCACCGGCACGGGAGTGGATTCGAGTACCCGGTTGGTGACTGAGGCTTCGAGCATGCGGGTCAGCGAGTTCTTGCGCGCCGTGCCCATCATGATGTGGTGGACGCCCAGGCGCTCGGCGGCAGCGCAGATTTCCGCCACACGTTCACCCACCACCCAGTGCGACTGGTGCGGCACACCGGCCTGGGTCAGCATCGCGCGGGCGCCGGCCAGGGCCGCCTGCGCCTGGTCGTGGTGCCAGAGGTCACGGTCGTGGCCGCTAACGAAGCGGGCGATGTGGCGCGACAGACGCGGTTGCACGTTGAGCAAGTGCAATTCCAACTCATGGTGGCGCCGGTATTCGATGATGGCATGGCCCACGGCGCCGACGGCGTTGGCCGATCCGTCGACGGGCACGAGGACTTTCAACAAGGTTCTGTCTCCTTGCGGTTGATGAAATGGAGCGCGCGCGCGCGGCGGAATGGAACTTGCGCCTTGCGGAAGCTGCTTGGCGAACTCAGCCAGGCGGGCGTGGATGCGTGACTCGAGCTGGTGGTGGTTGCGCACGAAGCCGGCCCACAACACCAGCGGAACGGCCAGGTAGAACATGCCGGCGAAAATTGGCGCGGCTTCGAACCAGGCTTTGAGAAGCGGTTCGCCAGTGACCATCTTGACTGCCGTCCACACCAGCACACCCGCTCCAAGGTAGACCACACCCGGGTAACGGTCCACCAGCTTGAGCACGGCGGTGCTGCCCCATACCACGATCGGCACGCTGATGGCGAGCCCGGTAATTACCAGCAGGTAGCTGCCATGCGCGGCGCCGGCGACGGCCAGCACGTTGTCCATGCCCATGACGGCATCGGCGACGACGATGGTGCGCATGGCGCCCCAAAACGTGGTAGCCACGTGGCCGTGCGCGTCGCTGCCGCCTTCGTCGGGCCGCAGAAGGCCGTACGCGATCCACACCAGCATCGCGCCGCCGGCCAGCAGCAGGCCCGGAATCTGGAGCAACCACACAACGACCACCGTCATAAGACTGCGCACGCCGATCGCGCCTAGCGCCCCCCACACGATGGCGCGTTTTCGCAGCTGCGCCGGCAACCCACGCGCTGCCAGCGCGATGACGATTGCGTTGTCGCCCGCCAGCACCAGGTCGATGACGACGATCGCCAGCAGGGCGGACAGGAATTGGGCAGGGTCCACGGTTGGCGCTTGATTGGGGTGGCTTGAGTTGATTGTCGAAAGCTTCGCGCAGCGGGAAGATCGTGATTCGCAATGCATCACGAATTGCAATCGATGCCCGTGGATGTGTTGCGGTTGTCCTGGTTGACGTTGATCGCTGGGGCTCTGAAGCGTAGTATAAATACGCGTTGCCACGGTTGCTGGGGCCGTGCGCGATGCAAAGCGGGAGTAGTCCCGCACCCGGCTTGCCGGGTGTGCCGTGTCGCGTCAGGCTGCTGTCGCAATCCACTCGCGCCACCATGCGGTGGCGCACAATGCTTGTTCCGGCGACCCGGCTGTCACTGCGATATCAATTTCTATTTGGAGTGTTTTCATGAATATCAAACTCAGAATCTGCGCATTGGCGATTGGCATTGGCGCGGCCTACGGTAGTGTGGCGCTGGC
>JANNGR010000532.1:0-7799 GCA_031403955.1 Betaproteobacteria bacterium | reverse complement strand
CACCTACCGTCTGCGCTACGTGCGTGGCGTCTACAGCGACATGTGGGGTTGGGGCCTTAGGCGAGGCGCCGCCCTTGCGGCTGGCCGGCGGGTCGCAAGTCGCGGCCGCATCGCCACCGCCCAGCAAATGCTGGACGCCAGCCTCGACGAGATGTGCGCGCTGGTCGCCGGCACCGATGGCCCGACGGCGGACGAGCTCGCCCAGCGCGCCGAATACCGCGCGACCCACACCGCCAAAGACGTCCCTCCCTTCCTTGGCGCGCCCGCACCGCCCCCGCCTGACCTTACGGCCCTTCCCCCATCGGTCGGCCGCCTCATGCGCGCGCTGTTCATCGCGTTGGGCCACCTTTTCGGGAGCTCCCAGGCGCGGAACGAAGAAAAGGTCCTCTACGGGCTCGCGGCAAGCAAGGGCATCTATGAAGGACCCGCGCGCCGCGTCTCCGGCCCCTCCGAGTTTGGCCGCATCGCCAAGGGCGACGTGCTCGTCACCGAGTCGACGACGGAGGCCTTCAACATCCTGCTGCCGCTCCTTGGCGGGATCGTCACCGACAACGGCGGCCTGCTTTCGCATGCGGCGATCGTCTCGCGCGAGTACGGCATCCCCGGCGTCGTCGGGACCCGCGAGGCGACCGAACGTATCGCCGACGGCGACCATGTGCGCGTCGACGGGGATGCCGGCAAAGTTACGGTGCTCGGGTGAAAACGGTCGTCCCCTTCACAAAGGCGCGCGAGGCATCGCTTTATGGGGCGAAGGCCGTCGGGCTAGGCGACGCGGCGCGCCAGGGCCTCGCGGTCCCGCGTGGTGTGGCGCTCTCGGGCGACTTGGTCGAGGCCGTCGCATCGGGGGAGGAGAAGGCGATTGAAAAGGTGGCGAAGGCCATCGCCGCCTTGCCGCCCCCGTTCGCCGTCCGGTCGTCCGCCGTCGACGAAGACGGCGCGTCGGCGAGCTTCGCCGGTCAGCACCTGACCGTGCTTAACGTCCATTCAGCGACCGATGTACCAGGCGCCGTGCGCGAAGTCTGGTGGTCCGCGAATTCGGACTCGGCCATCACCTACCGCCAGCGTGTCGGCCTGTTCACGCGGCCGAGCGTCGGCGTCGTTGTCCAGACGCTACTCAACCCCAGCGTCGCCGGGGTCATGTTCACAGAGAACCCGGTCACGGGCGCCGATGAGCGCGTGATCGAAGCGAGTTGGGGCCTCGGTGAAGCCGTGGTCGCCGGCCTCGTCATCCCGGATCATTTCCGCCTCGACCGCTCCGGCCAGGCGCTGGAACGCAAGGTCGGGCGCAAGCGCATCTCGATCCGCTCGCTACCGAACGGGGGCACCTTCGAGCAGCAAGTGCCACCGGCGCAGGTGAACCAGTTCTGCCTTGACGATGCCCAACTAGCGGCCTTGGGCGAGCTCGCCCTCCAATGCGAGAAGGTCTATGGCCCGCGTCGCGACATCGAATGGGGCGTTCCAGGATGGGACGCTCTACCTGCTCCAGTGCCGCGCCGTCACCACCGGCAAGGCGCGCAGCCAGGCACCACTGCCCGGCGCGCGCCCGCGCGACGCCGTGGCCGCCCTCCAGCGCGTCCAGCTCTTCGCCGATATGGACCGCAGGCAGGCCGAGCAAATCGCCCGCCTGCTCAAGGAGCGTCCGTTCGCGAAGGGCGAGACCGTCATCATGGAGGGATCCGGGGGCGCCACCGTCTTCCTTATCGACTCCGGACAGGCCACGGTCGCGAGCAAAGGCGTCCACATCGCCACGCTCGGCCCGGGCGACCACTTCGGCGAGATCGCCCTGATCGACGGCGGCCCCCGCTCGGCCACCGTGACCGCGGCGACCGATCTGGTTTGCTACGGGCTCACGTTCTGGGAGTTCCGCCCGCTGGTCGAACGCAACGGCACCATCGCATGGAAGCTACTTCAGGCGCTGGCGAAGCGGCTGCGCGCCGCGGAGCAGAGCTAACTAACATCGGACCTTCAGCCGCTTCGACGAAACCAGCGGCAGGCGCCGACACAACGTGGCGGCCGAAGGAGGCCTCGCGCGACGACCCGATCAAAAGCCGTGGAACGCGGTCGGCGTGAAGCGTTGCTCGACGCCGTCTTAACCGAATTTTTCTCCCTGCGAAGCGTAAGTCTGCGTCCCGCATGAACTTTTCGTTCGCGGGATGCGCGGCTACTGGGTACAAGCCGGGTTGAGCGCGAGCAACTCGAAGGCTTTGGCCTGGATCGGTGTGGGTCGCGTGGTCAGTACGATCTTGGTGTTTGGGCTGACATGGGTGTGGTTGACGTCGTAGGCCAGCGTGCCCAGGTCTTGAGCAAAGTCCTGAAGCTGTGCAGCGGCAATCCGTCATCAGCGCGTTTGCTTTTATCCTTGTCCCTGGCGTGCTCGGAGCGAGCCGCCTTGGCCACCGCGGAGGCTCGCGCGGCGCTGGCCTCATCGAGCTGCTCGTCGTCGAACAGCAGGGGCTTCAAGCGCTCTCGCATGTGCCACTCCACGTAGTAGGCAAGCATGCACAGAAAGACGTGGGCGCGTACGCGATTTTCGCTGTACAGGAACACCGGGCGCACGTTGAGGTCGACCGTCTTCATCGAGCGAAAGTCGCGCTCCACGTGGGCCAGCTATTAGTCCTCGTTAAGCAGGGCCCAGACTTGCTTTGGTGGCAGTATTGGAAAATATATGCCGGCGCCAAACTTGTAGTCTTGGACCTGCGAGCGTAGTGTCTCAATGTGGTAGTCGTAGAGGGTGAAAGTGAACTCCTTCAGAGTTACCGAGCTTCCATTTACGACTGCCTCAAGGACCACCTTGTAGGTGCCCTTCTCAAGATCAAATTTGCGCGTGAAGAACTTAATTGCCGGATCAACAACCTGGGAATCGGCGGCAACGAGCTGGGCGAACTGCTGTGGCTGCCCTTGAGCCTTTGAAAATATGGACTGCGAGATACGTAATCGGTGTGTTCCCAGTTCTTCGTCGTCGCTCGGACTGAAGGCCGGATAGAAGCTAACCATCTCAGAC
Organism: Betaproteobacteria bacterium; assembly: GCA_031403955.1. GTDB lineage: Bacteria > Pseudomonadota > Gammaproteobacteria > Burkholderiales > Burkholderiaceae_C > CAISIP01. The sequence continues at coordinate 4,798 of JANNGR010000532.1, read as the reverse complement.
CAGTTTGTACCGACTCCGATACTGATTGCGGTCATCGGAAACTCTTGAGGAAAATTTTGACCCGAAATGGCCTTCACGTAGGTTTGCGCTTCGATCCTCTTTCTTGCCCCGGTGGGATAGGTAAGGTTCAGGTGGAATTTTGCGACATCAACAGTTCTGTTGCTGCCATTCTTTAGGTTCAAGAATATCTGGTAGCCCGGTATGCCGATTGCGTTCCCTAGTCCTACGCGCTTGCTCAGCTCGACCTCGATCTTTGTTCTCGTGATCCAGGTACCCACAGGAGGAAGCTGCGTGAGCGCCAGTGCGATGACAGAGATCACCACACCCCAAACCGAAGTTTGCTTGTACCAAGACACGGTGACTTCTCCTTGTGAACGGATCATGGCGTCTAACGAATGAAAGGGACTTCCCCGTCCCACGCAAACCACTTGTCATGAAACTCGCGGTTTACGGCAACGGCGTGCCACGATGGAGATGTCAATCTTTTCATCAACTCACTTTGGAGGGGAAATCATGGCCATTATCACCATCGGAATCGATCTCGCCAAGAACGTCTTCCTCTCTCACGTCGTCAATGGCGCGGGCACACCTTCACTGGTGCGCCCGTAGATACCACGCGCCAAACTGCACGAGCTTATCGCCCACCTGCCACCCTGTCCGATCGGCATGGAGACCTGTTCTGGGGCCAACCACTGGGCCAGAGAGTTCGCCAAGATCGGCACACGGTGCGCCTGATGCACCGAAGTTCGTGACGCCCTACCGCGTGAGCGGCAAACGTGGCAAGAACGATGCTGCCGATGCCGCCGCCATATGCGAGGCAGTCACCCGCCCCTACATGCGCTTTGTCCCCGTCAAAAGCACAGAGCAGCGAACGCGTCTGTTACGTCTGTTCGTGCACCGTGCCCGCCAGGGTGGTCGGTGTCAACTATCCTGACCGCCGGACAAGGTCGCAGACCGGACACCCGCTGGCCGAGCTGAAGTTGGGCTATTTCGCACCGCTGACCGATTTGATAGCTCGGTTCAACAAGCTGTCGGCGACCAACTTTGTACCGTTGCCGCAACAAGGCTCCGAAGCCGGGCACGAGACCGCGAAGCGTTGAAACCTTCCGCATGCGCCGAAAGCGCGGTGAGCTTCGCGCGTCGAGCCGATGGATGATGGCGCGTTCCCGGCTGCGTCCGAGCTTGCCCCGGCACGGCAACTCAAACCACTCGATAGCCAGCTCGGCGCGGTCACGACGGCGAGCGAGCCGCCGCACTCGATGAGCACTACTGCCTGACGCACTCGAAGCTCGCCGCCGCATTCACCTCACCACTGCCGCGATATCGCGGCCACGCCGGCCACTCGCACAGCGGCCGGGTGCGGCCGGGCACGCCGACCGTGTCGGCCACCACCTGCGGCGGCGGCGCGATGCCGCGCTCGACCCAGTTCTCGAGCGCCGTCAGCGAGTCCCAGGCGGCATTGAAGGTGGTGCTCGCCGCGTGGCCGTAGGCCGGAATCTCGTAGTAACGCAACATGCCGGCCAGCTCGGCCTCGCCCATCGTCCTGCGCAGGCGATCCATCAATTGACGCGTCGCACGCGGACTGACCAGCGCATCGTGCATGCCGTGCGCCATCAGGATCCTCCCGCCCCGGGCCTTGAACGCAGCGTAGTCGGTCCGGGTGGCTTCCTGCAGCGCCGTCAACTGGACGACCCTGGACTGCCACTTGCCCGGTGCGCGCGGTTCGAACGACAGCGGGTCGTAGCCCGGGTCGCGGGTCACGACGTACTTGACCCACTGCTCGTAAAACGTGCTGCCGTAAGGCGGGCTGTCGGGTAGTTTGACCGGCGGCATGGGATTGGCCGGAGCCTGCGTGCCCAGCGCCAGCGTCACCACCAGCGGCTGCAGCGGGTGATCTTTGGGAATTCCAAGGTCGGTGCCCCAAACGGTGAAGCCCGGGTAGCCGTTCTCGCCGCTGGCCAGCTTGTAGTCGAGGACCAACGGGCGCTCGAGCACAAGAATGCCGGCGATCTGAGCGTCGGACAGGCAGTCGTTGCCGCTGTCCGCCCGGGCCTACGGCGTGCGGGTCACCACCACCACAGCGACTTGCCGCGCAGCATGGCTTTCGCCGGGTCGAAGCTCGCCTCGCAGGCACGCACGTTGGCGATGATGCCATCCGGCACTCCATCGAGTGCGTCGCAGGCCTCGAGCGACGCATCCAGCAATGCTTTGCGTTTGTCGCGGTTCATGTACGCGCCGGGCTTGGCCATCTCGCGGGTCATCTCGCCCAGCTGCAGGTTCAGTGCAGCGGCGTTCCAGGCCGGGTAGAGCACGATCGCGCCATCAAAGTCGCGCGGCCAGTTGCCCACCGCAAGCAGCGCCTCGCGCCCGCCGGTCGATCCACCGGCGAAGTAACTGCGCTCGGGCGTCTTCGCATAGCGGTGCTGGATGACGATCATCGCCGCGTCGCGCGTCTTCTTCAGCGCATCGCCCGCGAAATTGCGCAGCGCCTCGTCGTTGACGCCGAATGATCCGTCGCGGCTGGTCGACGGCCCTGCCTGGTGGCCGGAGTCGCTGCCGAAAGTCGCATAACCACGGCCGAGCGGGAATGGCTTGTCGGCGGGGCCCGCAGGCAGGTTGCCCACACCAGTCGCAACGATGCCGTTGTAGCCGCCGCCGCCGAACATCATCGACTTGCCGTTCCAGGCAGCAGGCAGATTCACCTGGAAGAGAATCTTCGGTGCGTTCGGGTCGACCGGCGCAATCTCACCCAGCACGCGGCAGTACTCGCCCAGTGCAGCCACACCGGTGCCGCCGGGCGGCACCACGGCCGCATCGGTCACGGTGGCGCCGCCGGTGGGCAGCCCGATTGCCGAAACTGGAACGACAAGTCCCTTTAGCTCGGTGCAGCCGGTCACGCTTGACGGCGGCGGCGGAATCTGGTGGGTACCCCCGGGCGACAGGCTGTTGCAACCGGACAAGCCGGCAGCAGCGAAGACGACAAGCGTCGCCAAACGAAGGAAGGCACTGTGGTGGCGAGTAGTCATCGGGTCCGATTCCTGTGGTGGTCGTTGGGCATGCACGCGCCTGAAGCGCGTGCTGTTCGAGTCTGGCGAAAAGGTTAGGCATCCGCGGCTTCGAATGCGGCTACCGGTACCGTGCGCTTGACCGCAACTGCCTTGCGAAGCGTTTTGATGCGTTCTATTTCGTGCATGGTTTGGGCGGAAAAGTACGACTCGCCGCAACTCGGGCATGACCATATGGGGATGGCTTCGATGACCAGCAGGGCCGCGCCCTTGCCAAAGCTTCGCTTGACGTGCTTGAGATGCACTGAGGCACTACCGCAGTAAGCACAGAGATGCTCAACAGAGGTAGACCGTGATGACGATGAGCTTGCCGGTGAAGCCAGTTTTGACAACTGCTTCGGCAGACGAACCGTCGAGCGTGACGCCTGCGACGATGCACTTGACTTCGCGGGTTTGAGCGTCGCGCTGACGCTCGGTGATTTGCCCCGTGAGGATGATGTTTTCGAGATCGAGGATTGAGAGGTTGTCATCTTCAAGCTCTTCGGCTGGGCACCACCATACACCAATTCCGGGATGGCATTGAAAGACAGCGAGGTTACGACACATGCCTTCCGCATCCCTGGGGCTTGAAGATTCGTTCCGTTGACGCCGGATACTTCGCCAACTTCTCTACCGGCCGCCTGGGACGAGCAACCAGTTCGCCGCCGCAGTTTGGGCACCGCCCCACAAGGACACCTTCAGCACAGGAACGACAGAATGTGCACTCGAATGAGCAGATCAGAGCCTCCGTGGACTCCGGCGGGAGATCACGATCACAGCACTCACAATTGGGCCGGAGCTGAAGCATCGGTTTTACTCCGGTGCGGGAAGACTGGCGAGGCAGTTCACTCGGTACGAAATGTCAACAGATGCTTTGCCTCACCGACTTGAGTCTCAGTGCGGCCCGGCGGAACATCACGATCACGGCGGTCACGGCTTGGGCAGAGCTGGGCAGAGCTGAAGCATCGGTTGTTCTCCAATGCGCGATGTACAACGCTGCGGCCGTTCTATGACGCCGAACGACGGCATCAAGTGCCAAGATTGGGTTGTTGCATTCAATCTGAAACCTTCGTTGAAGGAGAAGCCCCATGAGCGAGATTACACGAGTTGGTGCCGATCTGGCAAAACGCGTCATCCAGGTTCACGCCGTCGATGCACCGGGCAAGCTGGTAACCAACCGAGCCCTTGCGCGCGACAAATTCTTGCCCTGGTGCGCCCAACTGCCGCCGGGCTGCATGGTGGCCATGGAGGCTGAGCCCGTATACAAACAGTCCCTGCGGACTGTTTGTGACTGGCGAAGAACCAAGCTTTGAGGCTTGGTGCGGCCTGCAAGGCAGCTCCAGCGCCCACCACCGGGCGCGTCGGCTGGTGGCTATGGGCCTGGATGCGCGCATCATCGCCGCCCATCAGGTGGAGCTCTACCGGCTGCAGGGCAAGTCCGGCAAGAACGACGCCAGCGATGCCGCCGCCATTTGCGAGGCCGCCTCGCGTCCGCAAATGCATTTCGTGCCCATCAAGACCGTCGAGCAGCAAAGCATGCTGTGCATCCACCGACTGCGCGAGGGCTTCAAGGAAGAGCGCACCGCTTGCGTCAACCGTATCCGTGGCCTGCTGGCCGAGTTCGGGCTGGTGTTCGCGCAAAACGCTGTTTCAGAGGAGACAAACCTGTACTCAAGTTATGTCGCAACTAAAAGCCCGCCGTGCTGCGTCAAGCCCTTCCCGATGTCATCGAGGATGCCACCAACGAGCTCGGT
>JANNGR010000531.1:0-23485 GCA_031403955.1 Betaproteobacteria bacterium | reverse complement strand
CACCACATCCGGCTGACGCCCTATCATTTCAGGCATCTGCACTTTGGCTTCATTGCCGATCACGCACTGGAAATCGCGCACCATCATCGGGTAGGGATGCGGGCCCGCGACCGTGCCTATGATGTAGAAGGTGTTGTCCACATTGGCGACCCAGTCGCGCATGGCTTCATTTAGCGCGTCCTTGAGTGTCTTGCTGCCGCTTTCCACCGGCACCACGGTCGCGCCCAAAAGTTTCATGCGGTAAACATTGGGGCTTTGACGCTTGACGTCTTCACTACCCATGTACACCACGCATTCAAGCCCATACCGGGCACAGATCGTGGCCGTAGCGACTCCGTGTTGTCCGGCGCCGGTTTCGGCAATGACCCGTGGTTTGCCCATGCGCCTGGCCAGCATGGCCTGGCCAATCGTGTTATTCACTTTGTGGGCACCGGTGTGATTGAGGTCTTCGCGCTTGAGAAATATCTGGGCACCGCCCTGCTCACGGCTCATGCGCGCAGCGTGGTAGATGGGTGATGGACGGCCGACAAAATGGGCCAGTTCGTATCTGAACTCGGCCATGAACGCAGCGTCGAACTGGTATTTGGCGTAGGCATCCCTTAATTGATGAATTGCATGTGTCAGCGTTTCGCTGACGAAGCTGCCGCCGTATTTCCCGAAGTGACCTGTCGGGTCAGGTTGATGGTATTGGTACATGGTCTGAATTCGAAAGTTGGAGGTCGGCCGCGCGGACCGCGGCAACAAACTGATGAATCTTGAAGGCGTTCTTGATGCCTTTGGACACCTCAACACCGGAACTGACGTCGACGGCGAGCGTCTTACAACGCGGCCGGACTTGCAAAATGCCATCGGTCACGTTTGCAGGCGTGAGCCCACCACTTAAGACGAGGTGACAGTTGACGCTTGGAGGAAGCAGTGACCAATTGAATGTTTTGCCCCCGCCGCCATAACCCGTTACGTGTGTGTCGAGCAAAATGGCCTGGGCGCCGCAATAGAGCTGCGCGTATTTTACGAGATCAAATCGGGCCGCCTCGGCGCCCAAGGGAATGCGCGCTGCCCTGAGGTAGGCTCTGGCTCCGTTTTGCGTGGCATCGAGACATTGCTGCGCGGTTTCATCACCATGAAACTGCACGGTGGCATGGGCAAGTCTGGCGCAGGTTGCCATGACATTGACCGTGGTCTCATTTACAAACAGCAAAACCGGGGTAACAAAAGGCGGCAGACGACTGGCGAGCTCGGTTGCACGGTCAATCGAAACGTAGCGCGGGCTCTTGTCGTAAAGGACAAAGCCAACAGCATCCGCGCCAGCGGCGACGGCCGCGTCGACGTCCTGCTCGCGCGTTAGGCCGCAAATCTTGATTCTTGTACGCAAACTGGTTGCCGATGCAGGGTTCATGGCAGCCCATCATACGCAGCGGTTCGATCCGGCAAACCCCACAGGGGGTCGTAGCGGGGTCCCAGAAAATACAGGCCATCGGGCGAAAACGTCGGGGCCGCGATCTTGCGTTCGCGCGCGGCGAGTACTTCCTGCATCCATTGTGGAGGCCGTTTGCCTTGCCCGATGACCACCAGGCAACCCATGATGTTACGAATCATGTGGTGTAGGAAGGCGTTAGCCTCAAACTCAAACTTCCAATATGCGCCGCGCCGCGAAATCGAAATGTCTTGCAGATTCTTGACCGCCGACAACGCCTGGCAGGCGGCGGCGCGGAACGACGTAAAGTCGTGTTGCCCAATCAGATAGGTGCACGCTTGCTGCATCGGTGCCATGGCCAGTGGCCGCATGGTCCAGCCCACGCGTCCTGAATCGAGACTTGGCCGAACCGCCGATTCGAGCAATACATAGCGGTAGCGGCGTGACAACGCGCTGGCGCGACAGTCAAATTGCTTGGGCACTTCGAACGCCCATTCGACACCAACGTCGCGCGGCAGAAATGCGTTGGTTCCTCGAACCCACGCTACCGGTCGGCGAATCGCATTGGTGTCGAAATGAATCACCTGCATAATTGCGTGCACGCCCGCATCGGTCCGACCGGCACATACCGTCGTGATCCTTCGCGCCGCCAATTTCGACAGAGCGGCTTCGACATGGTCCTGCACCGTCTGGCCGGATAACTGGCTCTGCCAACCCTGGTAGGCCCGCCCGTGATAGCTGATACCCAATGCCAAGCGAACGCTCATCAGTGTTTGGGGCCTGCCCACCATGGTTCAATATGTACCGTAGACAATGGCGAAACACTGCTGCCTGGCGGCGCGATGCGGCCAGGCGGTGGCCACGCGTTCACGCCTCACGGTCCCGGTCCTCAACGCTCTGGGTGGAGAGCATTGGATGACGTTTGAGGCTCATTCATCGCGCCAGATAGTCCCGCCGCGTGGCGCTGAAGCCACCGGTCTCGTAGTCCAGTTATCCGAGGCTGCTCAGCGCGCGTTGTGCCTTGGCTTTCAGGTCTCCGGATGCTTCCGCAATGACTTCTTCGATCAACGCGCGGGCACCGTCGTCGTCTCCGATCGATACGAACTCATCCGCCAACGCCAGTTTCGTAGCCAATCGGTCTTCGGGTTCCGCGAGCGCGGCGGCAGAGGGTTCGACCACCGGGTCCAAATCAAGTGACAGGGTACCCAAGTCAAACTCAAGCATGCCGGAGTCAGCAACTGCGGGCGCCGACGGTGGCGGCTGCGTTGTGGTTAACGGGTTGGGGGAAGTCAATCCGAAACTTACGTCTGGCAATGGTTCGTCCACCGATGTGAAAGGTGTCAGCGCTGAGTGCGTGGTTTGTAACGGGACCGGGTTGGTAGAACCGAAACTCACCTCGGCCTGCTGTCTGAAGACTTCAATCTCGCTCGCCCCGACCGCCACTGTGTCATTGGCCAATGACAATTCCGGCAAAGCGACTTCTACCGGCAAAGTTTGCGCGCTCGCCGCCGGAGCCGCAAGCGCCTCCGTAGTTACACCAAAATCCATGTCCAGAGGCGCGGGACCGGAGACCACCGGGTTAATGGCTACTGTTGACACGGTCTGCTCCAACTGGCTTGGTTTGGCTTCCAGGATTGCACTGGTGGGCTGCTCGTCGAGCGAGAAATCGAGGTCAAGGTCCAAGTCAATCGGTACCGGGGCCGACGCGACGGCCGGCAATACATATAGTTTTTGGGTGGCAGTGCTTGCGGCAGCAATACCGGGGGTGTCACGTGGCGCAAGGGCTGATGTCTGACTCTGGGTGGCAGGTTGGCCACCGGGATGGTAAAGCGGATTGGTCGGGTCGATGGTCAAGCCCTGTTCGCAGATACGAGCCCAATCCTGGCTGTGTTCCCCGCTAAGCTTGAAGGCCTCATTGGCCATAGTTTCAAATGCCCGTGTATCGCGTCGCTTGGCGTAAATGTCCAGCAGTTTCTGATGAACTGCAATGCGGCCAGCATGCGTACGCAATGCCTCTTTAAGAATTTCCTCTGCTTGTAGGTCACGCCCGTAAGCGAGGTAGACGTCTGCTTCAGCCACCGGGTCGACATCATCAGCCGCGTCAAGCTGGCTGGGTGAGTAGACCATGGAAGATCCGGTCGCCGCACCGTCGTTGGTGTCCACGCGCTGCCCACCGCTGGCGCCAAAGAATGAGTCTGGTTGCAGCCGACTTTCAAGGAACGCGCTGTCGACGTCCGCGGTCTTGCGACGCTGCCGCGTCTTGTAAAGGCCAAGACCGACCAGCAAGGCGATCAATGCCCCGGCGCCAATCAATACGAACGGGCTGTCAAGCAACTGGTCGACCATGCCCTGGTCAGCCGGCGCCGCAGCCTTGGGCACCGACGCCGCGGTAACGCTGGGCGGCGCAGTCGGCGCCACTGGAACTGGCGCTACGGGGGAAGTGATCGCTGGCGTAGCCGGCGCCGATGGCGCACTGGCAGGTATCGGGGTTGGTACAGCCGCAATGACCGGGGCCGGTGTCGGCGTTGATGCCGGCACAGCAACAGCGGCGGCGGGCGGTACAGTTGCCGCCCCAATGCCGCCTAGATCCTTGATGTTTTTGGACAACTCGGCCGCGCGCGTGGCGGCATCTTTCGCCATTTTTTCTTGCGCAACCCTCTCCTCGGCAGCTTTGGCCTGCATCGCACCTTTGGACAGGGTCAGTTTGTCAGGTGCCGGCGCCGCGGATCTTTTGTCGTCGACTTGAGCCTGGATTTGGCCGCCGGACTTGCGATCGGCTGCTGTCACCTGACGACTTGGAGCGTTGGTGGCCAACTTGCCACGGAAATCGTTGAAGTCCTTGCTTTGCGCAATCACGGTCCGCGCGGCTTCCGCCGCAGGCGTTGCGAGTGCCTGCTGCTCACTCGGAATTACCAATATGGCTCCGGCTTTGAGACGGTTCAGATTGCCGTTGACAAACGCGTCCGCATTGGCTCGCAACAATGCGACGAGCATCTGGTCCAGTGAAACCTGCGCCGGCTTGTTGGCGATGGCGATTTTGCTGGCTGTGTCGCCGCGTTGTACTGTGATTGAATTGCCGTCGTTGTTGCGCGGCTGGGCCGCCACCTCGGCAGCAGCCGGCGCGGGGGCCCTGCGTGGCGCTGCAGCGGGACGAGCTGAAGTTGGAGCTGGAGCGGTCCCGGTAGCGGGGGGGCGAGCTGTCGGCAGTGGCACTGTTTGCGGCAAGGCTGGCGCACCCGCAACGACAACCGGCGCGCGAAGGCTGGGCGGATCCAGCAGCATCGTGTAGTCACGCACGATTCGTCCGCTGGACCAACTCGCCTCAAGAATCAGGTCCACAAATGGCTCGGTGACCGGCTTGTCACTGCTCAAACGAATAAACGCGCGGCCATCCGGACGGCGCTGCAAGGAGATTTGCATTCCAGCCAGTGCAGGGTTGTATTCAAGTCCGGCGGCCCGAAATACGTCTGGCAGCGCGACTGAAGCCTTGAGAGACGCCGCTTCTTCGGCGTTGATTTCCGGTATGTCGATTTCTGCCCGTAGCGGATCGCCCAATGCGGATTGAATCGTGATCCGACCAAGTGCGAGCGCACTGGCGTCTGCCCCGTACAGGCCGAATAACGCAGTGACAAAAGATGCCAGAGCGGTCTTGCGCCAGCGGTATGACTTAGAAATCAATTTAGTAGCCTCCGATGTTCGGGCGACCCACAATCACTGCACATTGTGTGGACAAACGCCGCGACACTCAAACCTTGAAAAGTACCATAACATCAATGTCTTAGCCTGACAAGCTGAGAAAGCGCTGAAGTATCGCCGAGCTACATCGGATGGCCCGCCCAGGCAAACCGTGTTGCCAAACGACAACGTCAGATAGGTCGACCGGTGGAGGCGGAAATTGCAGCCCAACAACCGTGCCTACAAATTCAACAGGATCCGCAACATGCGCCGCAGAGGTTCCGCGGCGCCCCACAGCAACTGGTCGCCAATCGTGAAGGCCCCTAAATACTCAGGGCCCATTGCGAGCTTGCGAATGCGACCCACCGCAATGTCCAACGTACCGGTGACTGCCACCGGCGTCAGTTTTGCAATGCTTGCGTCACGGGTGTTGGGTATGACTTTCACCCAGGGGTTACCGGCCGCGATCAGGGCTTCAACATCGGCAACCGGAACGTTCCTCCTGAGTTTGAAGGTCAGCGCCTGGCTGTGGCACCGCATCGCCCCTACCCGCACGCAAAACCCGTCGATGGGTATTTCGGGGGTTCCGAAATCAGGACCCAGACCCAGTATCTTGTTGCTTTCGGCGCCAGCCTTCCATTCTTCGCGGCTTACCCCATTACCCAGGTCCTTGTCTATCCATGGAATAAGGCTGCCACCCAATGGAACGTCAAAGTTGGCAGTCTCAACGGAAGTCAGGGCCTGTTGCCTCGCAAGCACTTTGCGGTCAATTTCCAGAATCGCGGATTTCGGGTCGTCGAGCAGGTCTCGAACCTCCGCATTCAGCGAACCAAACTGGGTCAGCAGTTCTCGCATGTGTTGAGCTCCCCCGCCCGATGCCGCCTGATAGGTCATGCTGCTCATCCACTCCACCAGGCCGGCGTTGTACAAGGCGCCGACCCCCATCAACATGCAACTCACCGTGCAATTGCCACCAATCCAGTTCCGACCGCCTTTCGCGATCGCATGGTTGATTACCGGCAAATTGACCGGGTCCAGGATGATGACCGCATCTTTTTCCATTCTCAGCGTGGACGCGGCGTCAATCCAATGCCCGGCCCAGCCCGCTGCGCGCAGCTTCGGAAAAACCTCGGAGGTGTAGTCGCCGCCCTGCGCCGTGATGATGATGTCACATTGCTTCAAGATGGAAACGTCGGCCGCATCCTTCAGTCTTGTATCGTTCTTGGCAACTGAGGGGGCCAGACCGCCTACATTGGAGGTTGAAAAGAAGACTGGCTCAATCAATCCAAAATCGCCCGCCGACTGCATGCGGTCCATCAGCACCGACCCGACCATGCCGCGCCAGCCCACCAGCCCAACCACATTGCCAACTCTCATCACACTCCCCCGTTTTCAAACTGGAATACAAAGAATTTCAGCTAGCAGGGCGGGGCAGGACAAACCGGGATGTGCCAGCCTTCCGCAATGGCTGCCGATTGGTGGCAGACGACTCAATTTTGCAACGCTTTCACAACTGCCGAACCCATTTCACGCGTGTTTACCTGAGTTGTCTTGTCACTGTAGATATCCGCGGTTCGAAGCCCTAGCGCCAGAACGCTCCTGACCGCGGCCTCGATTCTGTCGGCCGCCTCGGCCTGATTGAGGCTGAAACGCAACATCATCGCGGCGCTTAGGATGGTGGCCAGCGGGTTGGCAATTCCTTTGCCGGCGATGTCGGGGGCACTGCCGTGGCTGGGTTCATACAATCCCTGACTGCCGGCATTCAGGCTGGCCGAGGGCAACATACCGATAGATCCAGTCAGCATGGCAGCCTCGTCGCTCAAAATATCGCCAAACATGTTGCCAGTGACCACCACGTCAAATTTCTTGGGTGCGCGAACCAGTTGCATGGCAGCGTTGTCGACATACATGTGATCGAGCGTCACGTCGGGATACTGCTGGCCGACTTCGGAAACGATGTCTTTCCAGAACTGGAACGTCTCCAGTACATTGGATTTGTCGACACTAGTGACACGCTTGCTGCGTTTGAGCGCGGCCTGGAAAGCGACGTGGGCAATACGTTCAATTTCCGGACGCGAATAACGCATCGTGTCAAATGCCTCTTCGCTACCCGGGAAGTGGCCATCGACTGCGGTACGGCGCCCACGTGGCTGTCCAAAGTAGATGTCCCCGGTCAGTTCTCGAATGATCAAAATATCGAGCCCGGCAATCAACTCCGGCTTCAGGCTGGAGGCGTCAACCAGTTGTTCATAACAGATGGCAGGACGAAAGTTGGCAAACAACCCGAGGTGCTTGCGCAAGCCCAGAATAGCCTGCTCCGGACGCAGTGACCGTTCAAGCGTGTCGTATTTCCAATCACCGACAGCGCCAAACAATATCGCGTCGGCCTCCTTGGCAAGTCTGAGTGTTGCATCGGGAAGCGGATGGCCGTGTACCTCATAGGCAGCCCCGCCAACCAGGGCAGTTTCGGTTTCAAATTTCAGGTCCAGCGCGTCAAGCACCTTGACCGCTTCGGCAACGATCTCTTTTCCGATGCCGTCGCCTGGCAACACCGCGATTTTCATTCTGTTCCTGCTTGAGCGTGTCGATTTTCAATCTGCGTAACGCACGGTGTCGCCCTATCTTCCAAGTTGAGGACCCTCCTGGTTGAATTGTCGTTGTGCAGCTTCGGCGCCCTGGCGTTGTTGCTCCGCAAGTGTCATAAGGCCGATATCCGCCTTGGACAACTCGGCGCAAAGATAACTGTTCCTTGCCGCGCTCGCCTGTACTGCAAGGCATAACTCGCGCAGGGATGCGGCGGTGGTCGGGTTCGACAAAACAACACGCAACTCCGGGGGCATTCGGGCCAACCGGCTCACTTCCTCAGCCTGCAGGCAGATCTTGGGGTTGCGTTGTTTGTACCTCACGTCATTACACCTTTGCACGACTGCCTGCAGTTCGGGCAGGCGGCCAAGAAGGGATTGAACTGCCGGGGTTGCCAGGAGGTCTTCGATGATGCCAGCCTGGGCCAAGGACATCGAACCACCCAGCAACAGCAGGGTCGTGAGTTTCAGTAGTTTGCTCAAGACGGCTCCTTGGACAAAATTGAGTTAGCAAGCCATGGCTTTTCCGCCAATCGTCGAGCCTCGAAGGTCTTGATCTTGTCGGCATGTCGCAGCGTCAAGCCAATGTCGTCAAAGCCGTTAAGAAGGCAGTATTTTCGGAACGGTTGAACCTCAAAGGGTATTTCTTCGCCTTGGGGCTTGACAATCAACTGCCGGGTCAGATCAACCGTCAGTGAATAACCCGGGAACGCGGCTACTTCGTCAAATAGCTGGCCCACCTGCACCTCGCCCAAGGCAATCGGCAGTAACCCGTTCTTGAAACTGTTGTTGAAAAAAATGTCGGCAAAACTTGGTGCAATTATGGTCCTGAAGCCGTACTGGTCGAGAGCCCACGGCGCATGCTCGCGCGATGAGCCGCAGCCAAAATTCTTGCGCGCAAGCAGGATCGACGCGCCGCAATAACGCGGCAGATTAAGTACGAACTCAGGATTTGGGCGGCGACTGCTTGGATCCTGCCCGGGAAACCCTGCATCCAGATAACGCCAGGCGTCAAACAGATTTTCACCGAAGCCGGTCTTGCGGATCGATTTGAGGAATTGTTTCGGGATGATCGCATCGGTATCGACGTTTTCGCGATCCATCGGCGCCACTAGCCCCTTGTGAATGGTAAATTGTTGCATTACTTGTTCTTCATCGCATGTTGAATCACTATTTGCTTGGCTGGCTCCCACGCAGTTCAAACAAATTTTCGAATATCGACAAAATGGCCGTGGACCGCTGCGGCCGCGGCCATAGCCGGGCTTACAAGATGGGTACGGCCACCAGCGCCTTGGCGGCCTTCGAAATTGCGGTTGCTGGTTGACGCGCAGCGCTCGCCTGGCTCAAGCCGGTCAGCGTTCATGGCCAGGCACATGGAGCACCCCGGTTCGCGCCACTCAAATCCGGCCGCTTTGAAAATTTCATGCAGCCCTTCGTGCTCAGCCTGCTGCTTGACGAGGCCCGAACCTGGTACCACCATTGCCAGCTTGACATTACTGGCAACCTTCTGGCCGAGCTTCTTCACCATGCTGGCGGCCTCGCGCATGTCCTCGATTCGGCTATTGGTACATGAACCGATGAATACCTTGTCGACAAATATGTCCGACAGCGCCTTGCCTGGCTTTAGGCCCATATAGGTCAAGGCACGTTCAATGGCGTCGCGTTTGGTTGCGTCTTTTTCCTTGTCCGGGTCAGGTACGCGGCCATCCACGCCAAGTACCATTTCCGGGGAGGTTCCCCAAGTGACTTGCGGGACGATCTGGGATGCATCCACTTGGATCACCAGGTCGAATTTTACGTCGGCGTCGGAGTGCAGGGTGCGCCAATAGGCTACGGCCTGATCCCACTGGACACCGGTAGGTGCCAGCAAGCGTCCTTTGACATAGTCGATGGTCTTCTGGTCAACGGCAATCAAACCGGCGCGTGCACCGGCTTCAATTGCCATATTGCAGACGGTCATGCGCCCCTCCATGCTGAGTGCGCGTATGGCCGCACCCGCAAATTCGATCGTGAAGCCGGTTCCGCCGGCAGTTCCGATTCGACCGATGATTGCCAGAACAATGTCCTTGGCGACGCACCCAGGAGACAGCATGCCCTCCACTTGAACCAGCATGTTCCCGGCCTTCCTGGCCAACAATGTCTGAGTCGCCATCACATGCTCAACTTCACTGGTGCCGATGCCATGTGCCAGCGCGCCAAACGCACCGTGCGTCGACGTGTGCGAGTCACCGCAGACAACCGTCATCCCTGGCAAGGTGGCCCCGTTTTCAGGGCCAATGACATGCACGATGCCCTGGCGCTTTGACAAAAACGGAAAGTAGGCCGCGGACCCGTATTGGCTGATGTTTGCGTCCAGGGTGGTGACTTGCTCCCGGCTGACCGGGTCGGTGATGCCGTCGTATCCGAGCTCCCAGCCGGTAGTCGGAGTGTTATGGTCGGCCGTCGCGACGATGGAGCTGACGCGCCACACCTTTCGACCGGCCTGACGAAGCCCTTCATATGCTTGTGGGCTGGTTACCTCATGCACCAGATGCCGGTCGATATAGAGCACGGTGGTGCCATCCTCTTCGCAGTGGACCACATGTTCGTCCCAGATCTTGTCATAAAGGGTGCGGCTCATTTTGCGAATTCCTAGGGAGGCATGATTTTATGCCAGGCCTTCAAACCTGCTGCTAATCAGACGCCTCGTGGCGCCATAACCCGTGCTGGCGGCTTAACGTTGGCCGATTGGGGTCACTTCACGCCGCACGGATCCGGTAAATAGTTGCCGTGGGCGGCCAATCTTATATTCGGCGTCGCCGATCATCTCGTTCAACTGGGCTATCCAGCCGACCGTGCGGGCCAGTGCGAAAATTGCCGTGAATAGCGAGGTGGGAATACCAATTGCCCGCTGGACGATGCCGGAGTAGAAATCAACATTGGGATACAACTTGCGCTGGACGAAGTAATCGTCTTCCAGCGCAATTTTCTCCAGGGCCATTGCCAATTTGAACAACGGGTCATTTTGCAATCCAAGGGCGCTCAATACCTCTCGGCAAGTTTCCTGCATCAGTTTTGCGCGTGGGTCATAGTTCTTGTAGACCCGGTGGCCAAACCCCATCAGTTTGATGCCGGAGTTCTTGTCCTTGACCTGGCTGATAAAGTCACCCACCTTGCTAACGCCACCCATTTTCTGGATGTCTTCCAGCATATTCAGGCAGGCTTCATTGGCGCCACCATGCGCGGGGCCCCACAGGCAGGCCACTCCAGCAGCGATCGCGGCAAACGGGTTGGTACCGGAACTCCCACATAGGCGCACTGTTGAGGTGGACGCATTCTGTTCATGGTCGGCATGCAGAATGAATATGCGGTCAAGCGCGCGCTCAATTATTGGATTGACCGTGTATTCTTCGCACGGGGTCGCGAACATCATGTGTAGAAAGTTGCCGGCGTAGTTGAGGTTGTTCCTTGGGTACATGTAAGGCTGCCCGGCACTGTACTTGTAGGCCATGGCCACCAGCGTTGGCATCTTGGCTATCAGGCGGATGGCCGATATTTCGCGATGCTCGGGATTGTTGATATCGGTGCTGTCGTGGTAGAACGCCGACAAGGCTCCGACCAGGCCGGTCATGATCGCCATGGGATGGGCATCGCGTCTAAAGCCACGCAGAAAAAACTGCATCTGCTCGTTCACCATGGTGTGGTTCGTCACACGCATGGTGAAGCTGGCTTTGGCCGCCACGTCGGGCAGGTTGCCGTACAGCAACAAATGGCAGGTTTCGAGAAAGTCGCAGTTGGTTGCCAACTGCTCGATTGGATAGCCGCGATACAGCAACTCACCCTTGTCGCCGTCAATATAGGTAATCGTCGACTGGCAGGCGGCTGTCGACAGAAACCCCGGGTCATACGTGAACATGCCCGTCTGCGCGTACAGTTTGCGGATATCGATCACGTCAGGGCCGACGCTGCCGCTGTAGATGGGCAATTCCATATTCGGGTTGCCATTACTGAACGACAGTGTGGCTTTGTTGTCAGCTAATTTCATTTTCACCCTTTCAGCGGTTTTCTCTTAACATTTCCAGGACTTCACGCACATCATCCCGATCTAGGCTGGCGTCCACTTGCGAGAGGGCCTTTCGTCCGAGGTGGAGATCCAGCAAATCATTGTCACTCAGTTCCATCAAGTCGGCCAAGCTTCGCGACTGGCGCACGTTCAGGGTCGCTTCATGACGGCGAAAGAATCGGTCCAGGAAAAGATCGTTCTCCAGCATTCCTCTGCGGCAGCGCCACCTAAGCCGGCTCAACGCCCGCTCATCAATCGGCAAGTCGAGCGCGAGATGATCCACTTTTGGTTGCCAGGCGCGATTCAGATGGTTCTGTAAACCATCATTTCCTTGATTTTGCCAATTGCCCTGGTCGGGTTCAATCCCTTCGGGCAAACGTCCACGCAATTCATGATGGTGTGACAACGGAACAACCGGTAGGGATCTTCCAGATTGTCGAGCCGTTCAGCGGTGGCCTCGTCGCGACTATCGGCGATAAACCGGTAGGCTTGCAACAGTCCGGCCGGCCCTACGAACTTGTCCGGATTCCACCAGAAACTTGGGCAGCTGGTAGAGCAACTGGCGCACAAGATGCACTCGTAAAGTCCGTTGAGCTCCTCACGTTCCTGCGGGCTTTGCAGCCGCTCCTTCTCAGGCGGAACGTTGTCATTCACCAGGTAAGGCTTGACGGAGTTGTATTGTTTGAAGAACTGCGTCATGTCCACGATCAGGTCACGGATCACCGGCAGGCCGGGAAGCGGCTTGAGAACAATGGTTCCGGACAGCGTTTGCATGTTTGTCAGACACGCCAATCCATTCTTGCCGTTGATATTCATTGCATCGGACCCGCAAACACCCTCACGACAGGAGCGGCGAAATGAAATACCGGGGTCAACCGCCTTGAGTTTCATCAGGGCGTCAAGCAACATGCGTTCGCTTCCATCGAGATCCACCGCTATCGATTGCATGTAGGGTTTGACATCCTTGTCGGGGTCGTAACGGTATAGCTGAAACGTACGTTTTTGCATCTTTAACTCCGATCAGAGCGGGTAGGGACCGAACTGCCACTGCATTTTTGGCAAACAGTCGCACGAGGTCTCAAAAGGTACGAATCTTCAGCGGCACGGATTCGACCGTCAATGGCTTCATTTGCACCGGCTTGTAACTCAAGCGGTTGCCTTTGCTGTACCACAACGTGTGCTTGTGCCATTCGATATCGTTACGGCCATTCGGGTATTGCGGTGTGTCCCCATAGTCATCCACGGAATGCGCGCCCCGGCTCTCATGGCGCGCGGCGGCAGAGACGATCGTCGCCTGAGCAGCTTCGATCAGATTTTCAACCTCAAGTGCCTCAACACGCGCGGTATTGAAAATCCTGGACTTGTCCTTCAGGTTGATGTTGGCTACCCGTTCGCGAATGCCGGCTATTGCCGTCACTCCTTCATCCAGCCGTGACTGTGTCCTGAACACGCTGGCATGTTTCTGCATGCTGGAACGAATATCGTTGGCAACATCCTGAGCATATTCACCGTCAGTGGCGCTGTCCAGACGTGAAAGGCGGGTCTGCGTCCTGTCGGCGGCGTCAGCCGGAAGCGGCTTGTGGCTCTTATTCTTGTCGCTGAATTCGACAATGTGATTGCCCGCCGCGCGTCCGAACACCAGCAGATCCAGCAAGGAATTGGTGCCAAGGCGGTTGGCTCCATGAACGCTGACGCACGAACATTCACCCACGGCATAAAGACCATTCACGGGTGCGTTGTGATCGCCGTTCCGCTGGTCGACCACCTGCCCATGGATATTGGTGGGAATTCCGCCCATCTGGTAATGGATGGTTGGCACGACAGGAATCGGTTCCCTGGTGACGTCTACGTTGGCGAAGTTCATGCCAATCTCATGTACTGAAGGCAATCGCTTCATGATGGTGTCGGCACCCAGGTGATCGAGCTTGAGCAACACGTAGTCCTTGTTCGGACCACAACCGCGGCCTTCCTTGATTTCCTGGTCCATGCAACGCGAAACGAAGTCGCGCGGGGCGAGGTCCTTGAGCGTCGGCGCATAACGTTCCATAAAGCGTTCACCGTTGCTGTTGATCAGAATCGCGCCTTCGCCACGGCAGCCCTCCGTCAGCAACACTCCGGCACCAGCCACCGCGGTCGGGAGAAACTGACAGAACTCCATCTCATCGAGCGCCAAGCCAGCGCGTGCCGCCATACCGAGTCCGTCACCGGTATTGATAAAGGCATTCGTCGAGGCCGCAAAAATCCGTCCGGCACCACCGGTGGCCAACATCGTTGTCTTGGCGTGCAAGATGTGCAGGTCGCCGGTTTCCATTTCGAGCGCGGTCACTCCCACGACATCACCATCGGCATCGCGGATCAGGTCGAGCGCCATCCACTCGACAAAAAAGGCCGTCCGGGCCTTGACGTTTTGCTGGTACAGCGTGTGCAGCATCGCATGCCCGGTTCGATCCGCCGCCGCGCAGG
The DNA here is from genome assembly GCA_031403955.1 of Betaproteobacteria bacterium. Classification (GTDB taxonomy): domain Bacteria; phylum Pseudomonadota; class Gammaproteobacteria; order Burkholderiales; family Burkholderiaceae_C; genus CAISIP01. Next base: position 9,309 of record JANNGR010000531.1, on the reverse strand, counting down.
CGCGTTCGACCGCCTTCTCGCCGTAGTTCGCGGTGTGACCGCCGAACGGGCGTTGGTAAATCGTGCCGTCGGGATTTCGGTCGAAAGGCATGCCCATGTGCTCAAGGTCATATACCACCTTGGGCGCCTCGCGGCACATGAATTCAATGGCGTCCTGGTCTCCCAGCCAGTCTGAACCTTTGACAGTGTCATAGAAATGGTAGTGCCAGTTGTCGTCATTCATGTTGCCCAGCGATGCGCCAATGCCACCCTGCGCGGCAACCGTGTGGGAACGGGTGGGGAAAACCTTGGAAAGCACGGCGACATTCAGGCCCGCACGGGCCAGTTGCAACGATGCCCGCATGCCGGAACCACCAGCGCCGATGATGACGACGTCAAACTTGCGCTTGGAAATGGAGTAAGTCATGGAAAACGGTTGGGAATTAAAAATGCTGCTGGGTCGTGCAGGTCAAAGACGCCAAAGAACCTGAATCGCCCAACCCGCGCAACCGATGAGCCAAACAATTGAAACTATCTGCAGCGTCAGCCGCGCTGAAACCGATTTGACATAGTCCATCCAGATGTCGCGCATCCCGACCCAGACATGGTAGAGCAACGCGACGATGACGACAAAAGTCAGCACCTTCATCCACTGGGCAGAGAAGATGCCGGCCCAGCGGTCGTAACCGACGGCACCTTTGGTAAGCAGCACCTGCACCAGAACGATAATTGTGAAAAGCGCCATCAAACCCGCCGTGACGCGCTGACTCAACCAATCGCGTAAACCGTAATGGGCTCCGACCACAATGCGGCGCGATCCGAAATTAACTGACATGACATCCATTCCTTTCATTCACCCTGGGCCCGGTTCAGCGCGACGCAAATAGTCTTCGCGTGCCGGCACCCGATCCGGAATGCAGGCACAGACTTCCCATTTCGGTGTCAATAGGCACCGAACAGCTTGGCTCCAAAAACGACTGTCAAACCGATACTGAGCGCCAACGTCGCGAGCGCTGAATTCTTGCCAAACTCTTTGCCCACGGAATGGTTTATGTCCATCCACAAATGGCGCATTCCGGCAATCAGATGGTGCAGGTAGGCCCAAATCAAAGCCAGCGCGACCAGCTTCATGAACCATCCGGGTATGAGCCATTCCGGGGTGGGTCGTAGCCCGACGTTGAAGACATTCTTGAGTCTGGAGAAAGAGATTTCGGAAGAAACCGAGACGTCAAACATCCAGATGATGAAGGGCAATAACAAGAACATGATAGCGCCGCTGACCCGGTGCAGTATCGACACAAGGGCGGCGAGGGGGAGCCGATAACCCGGCAGGTCCCTAAAAGCGTTGATATTGCGAAACTCGGGCCGTTTTGCACGGGCCGGTGTGTTCAGTTCAGTCATGAAGTCCACTTCCAGTTTCGGCAACCGCATCCGCAATTTCATGAACATGGCCCTGCGAGGATCCGATTTCAACCCGCCGTGCTGACGCCGAGCTTGCGAGCGTGCCGCTGTTCTGGTTGTCGCCCAATCGCTCGCGTGGTGCCATAACACTAATTGAGTTCGTTGCGATAGTAATGTTTGTCGGTCCGGTAGAGGCCACGGCGCAGCTCCATCGCTTTGTCATCATAGGTGAACGCGATCCGCTCGACACTCAGCAGCGGAGTATATTGCTCTACCTTCAGCAGCTTTGACTGGTCCGAATCCGGCAGCACAGCGCGGATCTTCTCTTGGGCGCGAACCATGCGAACGTCAAATTCAGTTTCAAACATGGCGTACATCGGGCCTTGGTAGGCGCTTAGTCGCTCGGCCGTCAGCCCCTTGAACGGGACGCCGGGGAGCCATATGTCTTCCAATATGGTTGGCTCACTCCCAAACGACAATACCCGGCGTACTTGCAGTATGGAGTCGCCAGCGCGTAGCGACAAAGCCCGAGCCGTGTCGGCCGAGGCACGAAGTCGTCTGCAGTCAACGATCTCGCGCCGTGCGGGGCCTTCACTATTGGGGTCACCATCGTCCGGAAGCAGCTTGAGAAACCGGTATTGCACATGATGTTCGGCATGGGTGGCGACGAAGGTTCCTTTGCCTTGGCGGCGTACCAGCAGGTTCTCGGCGGCCAACTCGTCAATCGCCTTTCGAACCGTGCCCTGGCTAACGCGGAAGCGAGCGGCAAATTCAATTTCGCTAGGAATGGCCTCACTGGGCTTCCATTCTCCGGCTTGCAGGCTCCTTAACATCAGTCCCTTGATTTGCTGGTACAGCGGGCTAAATGCCGGCGTTGGGCCTGCGCTGGACAGGCCTTGCTCCAGCGGATCATTGGATTGTCCGGCGAGTGCAATGTGCATTTGATGCGTGAAAAAAAGCGCGCGCCAGGCGAAGTTGCATGGCGATACTCGCGTTCGAATCATATCTTATATAAGACATAAGACAAGTTGACCGCGGACTGTTTTGAAGAGTAAACTTGCCACGCTTGCGCGCTGCCCGAACGATTGGTTTGGGAGTCGCTGACTGACCAACGTTCGACCATTTCCCGGAGTTATCGCCATGAGCAAAAAGCCCGTCCGTGTCGCCATTACTGGCGCAGCAGGTCAAATCGGTTACGCCCTTCTCTTTCGCATCGCCAGTGGTGCCATGCTGGGTACGGACCAGCCGGTCATATTGCAATTGCTGGAGATCCCCGACGAAAAGGCGCAGAACGCGCTCAGAGGCGTCATGATGGAATTGGAAGACTGCGCGTTTCCGTTACTGGCCGGCACGGAGGCTCATGGCGACCCGATGACGGCGTTCCAGGACACCGACTACGCCCTGCTGGTGGGTGCCCGCCCGCGCGGCCCAGGTATGGAGCGAGCCGATCTTCTGGCTGCGAATGCGCAGATTTTCACGGCGCAAGGCAAGGCCCTGAATGCGGTCGCCAGTCGCAATGTCAAGGTGCTGGTGGTTGGCAATCCAGCCAACACGAATGCTTATATTGCGATGAAGAGCGCGCCCGATTTGCCGCGCCGGAACTTCACCGCGATGTTGCGCCTCGACCACAACCGCGCATTGAGTCAGATAGCCGCCAAAACGGGCAAGGCGGTGGCGGACATTGAAAGACTCGTAGTCTGGGGTAACCATTCACCGACCATGTACGCGGACTACCGGTTCGCGACGATCAACGGTCAAAGCGTCAAGCAGATGATCAACGACCACGACTGGAACGTGAACACCTTCTTGCCGACGGTGGGCAAACGCGGCGCGGCGATTATCGCCGCACGAGGCGTTTCGTCGGCGGCTTCGGCTGCCAATGCGGCGATTGACCATATGCGGGACTGGGCCTTGGGTACTAACGGCAACTGGGTGACGATGGGAATTGCCTCGGACGGCCAGTACGGCATACCGAAAGACACCATGTTTGGTTTTGCGGTGACTTGCGCGCTCGGGGAGTACACGCTGGTTGAGGGTATTGAGATTGACGCGTTCAGCCAGGAGTGCATCAACAAGACTCTCAAGGAACTGCAAGATGAGCAGGCAGGCGTGGCGCACCTACTGTAAGCGGTGAAGCATCCGCGCAACGTTCTCCTTGGGGCCCAGGCGGCCGCTGGATTTTTGCCGGTCTGTGACCACTACAGTGGCGTGGAGGCGCGGATGCGAAAGAGCCTGGCATTGCAGGCGGAGATGACGGAAGAATTTGGCGCTTGCGTTTTTGACGTCACGCTGGATTGCGAAGATGGAGCGCCGGTCGGTGGAGAATTCGATCATGCCAGCATGGTTGTGGCGCTTGTCAATGAGTCAGTGCGTCGGGCGAAGGATGCTGTTGCGGCGCCGCTTGCCAGGATCGCGGTTCGGGTCCATCCAATTCATCATGCGGCGTTTGAGCAAGATGTGCACACGATCTTGGTCGGGGTCGGCAAATCACTATGTCATTTAATGGTACCCAAAGTCGAGTCGGTGCGAGACGTCGACCTGGCGCTTTCGGTGATCGACCGGGTCATGCTAGTGCCGGCTGCGGTCCGGTTGCCATTACATGTGTTGATCGAGTCGCCGGCAGCTGTTCATCAGGTCTTTGAAATCGCGGCTCACCCACGCGTGCAATCCATCAGTTTCGGGTTGATGGATTTCGTGTCCTCGCACGGGGGTGCGATTCCGGCCCACGGCATGTCCGGTGCCGGCCAATTCACGCATCCGTTGGTGGTGCGGGCGAAGCTGGAAATCGCCTCCGCCTGCCACGCCAACGGAAAAGTACCATCCCATTGTGTCGTGACCGAGTTTCGCGACCTCGGCGCGTTGGCTGGGGCCGCCAGAACTGCGGCGCGGGACATGGGTTACACGCGCATGTGGAGCATTCATCCGGGCCAGATTCGTCCGATTCTGGCGGCGTTCGCACCGGGGCAAACTGAAATTGAAGTGGCGGCCGAGATAATCGCCAAGGCGCAGCAGGTCGATTGGGCACCGATGGACTTTGATGGTCAGTTGCATGATCGTGCGAGTTACCGTTTTTTTTGGCAGGTTTTGGAGCGCGCGTACCGCACCGGGCAGGTCTTGCCATCGGGTGTACGCCACTATTTCGCGGCGTTGCAATGATCGTCGTACGCGTTGTCCCAGGCTAATCATGAAAAAGCTTCTTGCCGTTGGATTGGCTGCCGTCATATCGGCGTCGGTGATGGCCCAGACCGCGTCGGGCACGCGACCGAAAACGGATCCGAATGCGAGTCGCAAGGAAATCCGTGTTACTGCCCGTAACACTGCCGTGGAGGTCCGTGCGCCGCTGACCGCCGCAGAACTCGAGATCGCAGGACGGGTTGCCGTTGGTACCTTGCCTTGTGAACTTGGGCAATTCGTGGTTCTGTCGCCTGACCCCGTGTCTCCCGGCTTTTTTACCCTGCGTTTTGGCAAGGAGAGTTACCGTGTATCTCCTGAGGAAACCACCACCGGCGCGATACGGCTGGAAGACAAGGCGGCTGGCGTGGTTTGGCTCCAGTTGGCCAACAAGTCCATGTTGATGAGCCAGAAATTGGGCAAACGCTTGGCCGATGAATGCAATAGCCCGGGGCAGATCCAGGTGGCCGAAGCGATGCTGAAGAATCCACCGCCGAGTGTGCTCGACGCGCCCCCGCCTGCCGCCATGGAGATGCCGGTCGTCGACTGAGCACAATCAACAGAGCCCAGAACTGATTTTGTCAAGCAAGGAGTGAACCATGTTGCAGGCCTATCGTGTCCATGTCTCCGAACGCGCCGCTCTCGGCATCCCGCCATTGCCTCTTTCGGCTGGGCAAACCGCGGAGTTGATTGAGTTGCTCAAGAACCCGCAACCCCTAAACTCGCTGGGCGAGGAGGAGGAACTGCTGAATTTGATCACCTATCGGGTTCCGGCTGGCGTGGATGATGCGGCAAAAGTCAAAGCCAGTTACCTTGCCGCGGTGGCGCACGGTAGCGAGAAATCGGTGTTGATTGGCCGTGAAAAGGCGACCGAACTGCTCGGTACCATGCTCGGCGGCTACAACATTGGTCCATTGGTGGATTTGCTTGACGACGAGGCGGTTGCCTCCGTCGCGGCCAATGGATTGAAGAAGACGCTGTTGATGTTTGATCATTTCCATGACGTCAAAGACAAGGCTGACAAGGGCAATTTGCACGCCACGGCGGTGTTGCGGAGTTGGGCCGAGGGCGAGTGGTTTACCGGCCGCCCAGAAGTGCCGCAAAGCATCACAGTCAGCATTTTCAAGGTGGCTGGTGAGATCAACACCGATGACCTTTCGCCAGCGCCCGACGCATGGAGCCGTCCTGACATCCCGCTGCATGCCCTGGCCATGCACAAAAACGCGCGGCCGGGGTTGACGCCGGAACAAGATGGAAAGCGCGGTCCAGTCAAGTTCATCGAAGACTTGCGGGCCCGGGGTCACCTGGTTGCGTATGCCGGCGATGTGGTGGGTACCGGATCGAGCCGCAAGTCAGCCACCAACTCGGTGTTGTGGTTTACGGGCGAGGATATTCCGTTTGTGCCCAACAAGCGTTTTGGCGGCGTATGCCTGGGCAGCAAGATTGCGCCCATCTTTTATAACACCATGGAGGATTCCGGTGCCCTGCCGATCGAGCTCGATGTGAGTCAGATGAACATGGGTGATGTCGTTGAATTACGTCCATACGCCGGTCTGGCCCTGAAAGACGGAAAGGTCATAGCCGAGTTTCAACTCAAGAGCGAAGTGCTGTTGGATGAAGTTCGTGCGGGTGGCCGCATTCCACTCATCATTGGGCGCGGGCTGACGGCCAAAGCCCGTGAAGTCCTTGGCCTTCCAGTGAGCACACTGTTCCGCCTGCCGCATGACCCGGCAGACAGCAACACCGGGTTTACGCTGGCGCAGAAAATCGTCGGCCGAGCAGTCGGATTGCCGCCAGGGCGGGGCGTACGTCCCGGCACTTACTGCGAGCCAAGAATGACGTCAGTGGGGTCCCAGGACACGACCGGGCCAATGACTCGGGACGAACTCAAAGACCTGGCCTGTCTTGGCTTCAGTTCTGACCTGGTGATGCAGTCGTTTTGCCACACTGCCGCGTATCCCAAGCCGGTCGACGTGAAGATGCATCACGAGTTGCCGGACTTCATCAGTACCCGTGGCGGTATCAGTTTGCGCCCGGGAGATGGCATCATCCATAGTTGGCTCAACCGCATGTTGCTGCCGGATACGGTGGGGACCGGTGGGGACAGCCATACCCGCTTTCCGATTGGCATCAGTTTTCCCGCCGGCTCGGGACTGGTCGCGTTCGGTGCGGCTACAGGCGTCATGCCGCTCGACATGCCCGAGAGCGTGCTGGTGCGGTTCCGTGGGCAATTGCTGAGCGGCGTCACCTTGCGCGACCTGGTCAACGCGATTCCGCTGTACGCCATTAAGGCGGGGCTATTGACGGTGGCCAAGCAGGGTAAGAAGAATATTTTCTCGGGCCGCATCCTGGAGATCGAGGGTCTGCCTGACCTGAAGGTGGAGCAGGCTTTCGAGTTAAGCGACGCCTCGGCGGAGCGATCCGCGGCCGGCTGCACCGTGTTTCTGGACAAGGCTCCAATCATCGAATACATCACCAGCAACATCACCATGCTCAAGTGGATGATTGCCGGCGGTTATTCAGACGTGCGCACGATTGCGCGCCGCATTCGCTCGATGGAAGCCTGGCTTGCAAACCCGGAGTTGATGAAGGCCGATGCCGACGCGCAATATGCGGCAATCATCGAGATCGATCTTGCGGACGTGCATGAGCCAATCGTCGCTTGTCCGAATGATCCGGATGACGTGAAGACACTGACCGAAGTGGCGGGCTCACATATCGACGAAGTATTCATCGGCAGTTGCATGACCAATATCGGGCACTTCCGTGCGGCGTCCAAATTGCTGGAAAACAAACGTGATATTCCAGTCAAATTGTGGATGGCGCCACCCACCAAGATGGACGCCAAGCAACTCAGTGAAGAAGGTCACTACGGTGTCCTTGGTACCGCGGGCGCACGGATGGAAATGCCGGGCTGCAGCCTGTGCATGGGAAATCAGGCTCAGGTCAAGGAGGGCGCCACGGTGTTCAGTACGTCAACGCGCAACTTCCCGAATCGCCTGGGCAAGAATGCCAACGTGTATTTGGGCTCCGCCGAACTGGCTGCCATTTGTTCGAAGCTCGGCCGTATCCCGACTAAGGACGAATACATGGCAGACATGGGGGTGTTGTCGGCGGCTAGCGCGGACATATACAAGTACCTCAATTTCGACCGGATTGGCGAGTTTACGGAAGCGGCCAGCACGGTGAAAGAAGATACGCCCGCCTGAACGGGGCTTGCTTCATGTTGAGTCCGGCAGCCACGCTGCCTGACGTCGCAGAGCATGTGTTGCCGCTTCGGTCCGAGTTGGCATGGATTTCGCCTTGTTCGGATACCCTCTTCAGGTACCCGTCCACCGGGTTGGCTACTAAAAGGCAGGATTTAGCCTGGGCAAACTCAGGATCCTTTGCGAAGTGATCGCACTCAGGGTGTTCACGGCAGTTCGCCAGTCGATGTATTTGAATCGACGAGACCTTCAGCATCGACCATGGCCGCGCCGCTTGCCTTGTCTTTCGTAGCGCCTGAGTTGTCCATGACCGCTGCGCTTGATGTCCCTATTGGTCGCGACTGGCGACGTCCTGAGGCGAAACCATTTGGGTCTGTTTCGATTGGTACTCGAAATAGCGCTGAAAGCTAAACGCAATGGCGGCCATCAGCACTGCAGTACCAACTAGCAGCGAAAGCACGATGGCGCCAATTGTCAGCCAGTTGGTGTTCCCGGATGCTGTATCCGGACAGGCCGATGGGTTGAATATGCCGTTCCACTTTTGCGGTGTCATCAACCCATAAACGATGGCAGTCAGCGCGCAGCCCGCGATGGTGAATCCCAGCAAGGGAATCAGGAGCCAACTCCAATGGTCGTCGAATCCAAACTCGCGCACCCGCAACATCCCGTAAAGACCCAGGAAGCTTGGTATCGGCAAGACCCAACCGAGCCAGTCGCGCTTGCCATTGAGGTAGAAGCGATGCAAGCCCAGCGGACCACCCGCAAACGCCAACCAGGTGGCTACCGTCTTGTTTTTCAACATCGTTCCATTGTCGGCGCCAGGTCGCCCAATCCAACTACGTGCCCCATCAAAACCATGTCGAGTCATTGCGCCCATTTGCAGCCGCGCGAATTTGGCGCGCCCAATATGGCATATCGGACCCACCGGCATTGGGATACGGAAGGTGGATTACGTGAGAGTCCCAAATCACGCGCCGACGCCCGATCCCCTGCGTCAGGGGCGACAAATCAACTGAGACTTTGACCGATGAGTGGTCACCTGATCTGGGCTTGAACTGGTTGCAATATGCAAAACCGACTACGTCACGATCGATTTGCGCCAACTGGTGGGGCAGGCGACTCGAAAGAATCTCAGGGCGGCGAATGGCCGGCTTGGAAACGAGCGCAGGATCGACTTCGAACGAGCCGATGCCGCGGCGCATCGGCGCGGAACAAATTGCCGCAATTGCAACCATGTTCTCGCCGCAGTTTGGCCTAGTCATTGGCATGGGGAGTTCCCCATATAATAAAAAGCTTTCCAGCGTGTTGCTGGCCGGGTGGTCAAGCCACGTGTCTCAACGCTGAAATAATGGTGGAATGCAATCTCCGTCACCCCCAAAAGGATAAATTATGGTCGTCATTCGACTCGCCCGTGGCGGTGCCAAGGCACGTCCATTCTTCAATATTGTCGTTGCCGATAAACGTACCCGCCGCGATGGCAGGTTTATCGAACGCATTGGCTTTTACAACCCGATCGCGACTGCCAGTGAAGAGAGCATCCGTATCGCCCTTG
>JANNGR010000530.1:0-7782 GCA_031403955.1 Betaproteobacteria bacterium | reverse complement strand
GCGCCACCGTGTCGCCGCGCAGGCGTTTGTTGCAACGTTTCAGCGCGTTTCCCGAAGGCATACGGTTCCTGGTGGATATGCGCGCTGAATTTTTGCCTTATCTCAAGTCCGACAAACGTCTGCAGGCGCTGGACGTAGAGACGGAGTACATGTTCTCCACCTGGTTTGACGTGGGTTTTCTGGACCTGCGCCGCATCACGTGGGATTCGCCCGCGTCCCTGATTGAAAAGCTGATCAAGTACGAGGCGGTGCACGACATCAGGAGTTGGGCCGATGTGAAAAACCGGCTTGATTCGGATCGCCGTTGTTACGGCTTCTTTCACCCGCGTTTGCCCGACGAGCCGCTGATTTTTGTCGAAGTCGCCTTGATGGATGTGATTGCCGCCAGCATCATGCCCCTGCTTGACGAATCGGCCGACATGGCGGACCTGAACAAGGCCACCAGCGCGATTTTCTATTCCATCAGCAACACCCAGACCGGACTGCGAGGTGTGAGTTTTGGTGACTCGCTGATCAAGCGTGTCGTCGAAACCCTGAAGGCCGAGTTCCCGCGCCTGAAGAGTTTTGCCACACTTTCGCCGATGCCGGGCTTTCGCGCCTGGTTGTCCAGGAACGCGAGCGCCATGCTTGCGCGGCTAGACGACAAGGCGCGCTCCAGCCTGGGTCGTGTTATCGGGCAGGCACCGGTGGCGGCGGAACACTTGCTTGCCGCCGCGGACGCAGCGGCCGGGCTGGATGCCAAATCACCGGCGCGCAAATTCCTGTTGCAATGTGCCGCGTTTTATCTGGCCCGCGAAATGTCGGACGGCAAACCGCTGGACGCCGTAGCACGTTTTCACCTCGGCAACGGGGCGCGCGTGGAGCGGCTGAACTGGGCTGCCGATGCATCTGCCAAGGGGCACAAACAGTCGTTTGGCCTGATGGTGAATTACCTCTACGACCTGAAACGGCTGGACAAACATCGCGCCCTGCTGGCGCAAGGCAAAATCCCGGTGTCAGCCGACATAGAAGCCCTGGCCATTTAGAACCTGGTAACTTACCCGCCGGCGTTATCCCCACAACAGCAGGAGACAGCAAATGATGAACCAGATTGGCCGGCGTGGTGTGTTGCGCCTTGCCGCCGCTGCGGTGACTGTGGCCGCGAGTGTTGTGCGTGCCCAGACCGCATGGCCATCCAAACCAGTGAACCTGGTGGTGCCGTTTCCCGCCGGTGGAGGTACCGACGCATTTGCGCGGCCGCTGGCGGCGCAGTTTGCACGCCTTAGTGGCAAACAACTGGTCATCGACAACCGGGGTGGCGCCGGCGGCACATTGGGCGCCGGCATCGCCGCGCGGGCGGCGCCAGACGGTTACACCTTGTTCATGGGGGCGGTACACCACACCATCGCGCCGGCCATGTACCCCAGGCTCGACTACGACATCGAAAAAGACTTTGTTCCCCTGCTCCTGCTGGCCAATGTGCCGCAGGTGCTGGTGGTCAACCCGCGCAAATTGCCGGTTGCCGATTTCAAGGCTTTCCTGGACTATGTGCGCAAGAATCCGGGCCGGCTGAATTACGGCTCGGCCGGCGGTGGCACTTCGCACCATCTGGCCGGCGAGCTGTTCAAGATCCAGAGCAAGACTTTCATCACCCATATTCCGTACCGCGGCGCGGGCCCGGCGCTGCAGGGCCTGATTGCCGGCGACGTGGAGATGATGTTCGACGGGCTGGGGTCGTCCGCCGGCCACATAAAAGGTGGGCGCATCAAGGCCTTGATGATGTCTGGCAGCAAACGCAACCCGGCATTTCCGGATGTGCCATCCGCAGCCGAACTGGGCTTGCCGGACTACACCGTGACCACCTGGTACGGATTATGGGCGCCCAAGGGCACGCCGGCCGACATTCAAGGCCGGATTGTGGAAGAAGTGCGCAAGGCCGGACTGTCGGATGAAGCCAAGGCCGTGTGGGCTTCGCAGGGCGCTGAGTTCGGCAACTTGACGCCGACGCAGTTTGGCGGTTTCGTCAGCGCCGAAATCAAACGCTGGGACGCCGTGGTCAAGGCTTCAGGCGCCAAGCTGGACTGAACCTTGAACCAATAGCCAGACACCATGACAAACCGCGCAGATTCCAGCCAAACCGGCCGCAACCTGTTTTCCGCCTTGCGTGACGCATTCCCGACCGATCTGGATTCCCCCGCGATCGAGACCGACGACGGCCTGACGTATAGCTGGCGCGACATCGAGCGTGCTACGGCGATGATCGCCAACCTGCTGCGCGGTCTCGGCCTGCCTGCGTCTTCGCGTATTGCGGTGCAGGTGGACAAGTCGGTGGAAGCGGCGATGCTGTATCTGGCCACACTGCGCGAAGGCCATGTTTTCCTGCCTTTGAACTCGGCCTACCAGAGCGCCGAGGTGGCATATTTCATCGGCAACTCCGAGCCTGCGGTAGTGGTGTGTAGCTCCAGAAACTTTGGCTGGGTCAGCAAGATCGCATTCAAGTCCGGCACGCAGGTGGTTTTTACGCTGGACGACGACCGTACCGGCTCGCTGCTGGCGCGCGCCGCGTTTTGCAGTGACAGCCACCGCGTTGCGACGCGCGGCCGCGATGACCTTGCCGCCATCCTGTACACCAGTGGCACAACCGGTCGCAGCAAGGGCGCGATGCTCACGCATGGCAACTTGCTCAGCAATGCCCTGGTACTCAGGGACTATTGGGGTTGGCGCACGCCGGCGCAGGGCGGCGACGTGTTGATCCACGCGCTGCCGATCTTTCATGTGCATGGCCTGTTCGTGGCCCTGCACGGCGCATTGATCAACGGCAGCAAGATGATCTGGCTGTCCAAGATCGAACCGGCACTGGTACTTCGCAAGATGCCCGAGGCCAGCGTGTTCATGGGTGTACCCACGCTGTACGTGCGCCTGCTCGCCGAAGCCGGTTTGAACCGGGAAGTAGTGCGCAACATGCGACTGTTCGTGGCCGGGTCCGCACCGTTGCAGATCGAGACTTTTACCGAGTGGCAACAGCGTACCGGCCACACCATACTCGAACGGTATGGAATGTCCGAGACGGCCATGCTCACGTCCAACCCCTACCATGCCAGCGACGGCGAGCGGCGTGGCGGGACGGTCGGTTTTCCGCTGCCCGGCGTGTTGCTTCGGGTGCAGGATGACGATGGCCAGGATCTTGGCGTGGGGGAGGTTGGCGCGATCCAGGTCAAGGGCCCGAACGTCTTCAAGGGTTATTGGCGCATGCCCGAGAAAACCAGAGAAGAATTCACCGCTGACGGTTATTTCAAGACCGGCGATGTAGGCCGCATCGACCGGGACGGTTATGTCACGATCGTGGGCCGCAGCAAAGACCTGATCATCAGTGGCGGGTACAACGTCTATCCGGCGGAAATCGAGGCTTGCATCAATGAGATGGATGGTGTGGCGGAGAGTGCGCTGGTGGGCGTGCCGCATCCCGATTTTGGCGAGGTCGGCGTGGCGGTGGTCAGCGCGAAGCCCGGCGCGCAACTCGACGGAGCAAGAATCGTCGCCGCATTGAAATCAAGCCTGGCCAATTTCAAGATACCGAAACACTGTTTCGTGATTGACGAGCTGCCGCGCAATGCGATGGGTAAAGTGCAGAAGAACCTGCTGCGAGAGCAATACAAGGGCTTGTTCAGTTCGCCCTGACCAAGCAGGCTTAACGCAGGCTTAACGCAATACCAGCACCGGAATATGCGAGTGGGTCAACACCAACTGGGTTTCGCTGCCCAATAACAGGCGCTTGATGCCCCGGCGTCCATGCGACGCCATCACGATCAGATCGCATTTGTATTTTTTTGCGGTCGCGATGATTGCCTCCGACACCAGATCCGACTTGGCGGTGACTGCCTTTACGGTGACACCTTTGGCCAGCGCCGCCTTCTGCACCGCGTCCACGATCGCTTGACCACTTTCGGCCCACTGTTGCTCCACCCGGGCAACCTCGCCGACTTGTAGTGCCATGCCGCCCTCGAAATAACTTTGCGGATAACGCGGCACCACTTTGAGCGCCACCAACTCCGCTTCGGTCAGGGCGGCCAGCGCGATGGCGCTAGCCACCGCTTTCTTCGACAGGGTCGAACCGTCGGTGGCTACAAGAATTCTTTGGTACATGGTCGGCTCCGTTTATGTGTTGAAGATGCCGAGAATACGCGCCTGAACTGGGCGCGGCTTGATCCATGTCAAGTTTCGTTCTGGTCTTGCACGCTACGCTAGTGCCCCATGGACAGTGTCGTCTGGTCAGTTCCCGAGTCAACGGCCGCTGTCGCCGGGGACCCAGGCGCCGGCGCCAATGACGCGCCCCGCGCGGGGCGGGTGGTGCCGGACGACCTGCAATTGCTGGACCATCCGCGTGAGTGGGCCGCGTTCAGCCGCGCCAGCGCACAAGGGCCGGCGTATGTGGAGTCCAGCGTGGTGGTCGAGGGCATGTCGTGCGCCGTCTGCGCCTTGAACGTTGAGAACGCGCTGCGGGTGGTGCCGGGTGTGTTGCGCGCCGAGGTGAGTGCCGGCAGTCACCGCGCCACCGTGGTCTGGTCACCCGGCGTGGTAAAGCCGTCAGACTGGATGCAGGCGATTCGCCGGGCCGGTTATTCGGCGTTGCCGGCCAACGACACACATGCCGTGCAGCGGCGCCAGAACGAATCCCGCAAGGCCTTGTGGCGTTGGCTGGTGGCCGCTCTGTGCATGATGCAAGTCATGATGTATGCCTACCCGGCGTATGTGGCGCAGCCGGGCGACCTGACGCCCGAGATCGAGCGCCTGTTGCGTTGGGCATCGTGGGTGTTGACGCTGCCGGTCATGCTTTTTTCCTGCGCTCCGTTTTTTCGCAATGCCTGGCTTGACCTGGCACGGTTACGGGTCAGCATGGACCTGCCGGTAGCGCTGGGACTGCTGATCACCTTTGTGGTCAGCAGCGCCGGTACGTTCGACCCACAAGGGGCATTTGGCCGCGAGGTGTTCTTCGATTCCCTGACCATGTTTGTTTTTTTCCTGCTGACCGCTCGCTGGCTCGAGTTGCGTTTGCGCGACCGGACGGCCGGCGCGTTGGAGGCGATGATGAACCGGCTTCCAGACGCGGTGCAGCGACAGCGGCCCGACGGCAGTTTTGAATCCGTCGCCGCGCGCCGGCTGGTACCGGGCGATATCGTTCGGGTTCTACCCGGCGAGGTATTCGCCGTTGATGGCGTGGTGGTTTACGGCGACACCCTGGTGGACCAGTCGCTGCTAACTGGCGAGTCCAGACCGTTAACGCGAGGCGTAGGCGCCGCTGTCATTGCGGGCGGCCACAACCTGTCGGCGGTAGTCCAGATTCGGGTCGAACGCGTGGGAGACCAAACCCGGTTCGCGCAAATCGTGGCGCTGATGCGCGACGCGGCGAGCGCCAAGCCGCGCCTGGCGTTATTGGCCGACCGGCTGGCGAAACCATTTCTGATTGCGGTGTTGTTGGCGGCCGCGGGTTCTTGTGTTTTTTGGTGGTCGCGCGACCCGGGGCAGGCTTTGATGGTGGCGGTTGCGGTGCTGATCGTGACCTGTCCGTGTGCCTTGTCGCTGGCCACGCCGGCGGCGATGTTGGCCAGTGCCGGCAGCCTGGCTCGCTCTGGTGTGTTGGTGCGGCGGCTGCAGGCGCTGGAGACGCTGGCGGCGATCGACACGGTGGTGTTTGACAAGACCGGCACGCTGACCCGCGACGCGATGCTGGTGCGCGTGCTCAATGTCCGTGATGGATTCGTGGCCGACCAGGCGCTGGCCATGGCGGCCGAGTTGGCGCGACACTCCTTGCATCCGGTGGCGCGCGCGCTGGCTGCAACTCAAGCCGGTAGCCCGAGCGCATTGACTGCGTTTGATGTGGCCGAGGTCGCGGGCCAGGGCCTGACAGGCCGCGTCACAACATGCGGCGGCAGTTCGCTGACCCAACAGCTTCGCCTCGGGTCTGCCGGTTTTTGTGCCGTCGCGCGACCGGGTTCGCAGTTGAACCAGACCTATCTGTGCGACGAACATGGCTGGCTTGCCACGTTCGAGTTGCAGCAGGATGTGCGAGCGGATGCCGGCAGCACTGTCGCCGCGCTGCAGGGTGATGGCATCACGGTTCACATGTTGTCGGGCGACGGCGCGCACGCGGCGTTGCGGGTCGCCCGGCAGGCCGGTATCGGCAACGTCCGCGCCAGTTGCACGCCGGATCAAAAATTGTCATTCCTGCGCGAGCAACAATCCATGGGCCACCGCGTCGCCATGGTCGGTGACGGTCTGAATGACGCGCCGGTGCTGGCCGGCGCCGATGTTTCGTTTGCGTTTGGGCAGGCGGTACCGCTGGCGCAATTGCATGCCGACTTTATTGTGCCGGGCGGTCAACTGGCACGTATCGTCCAGACCCTGCGCCTGGCGCGCCGCACCATGCGAATCGTGCGGCAAAACCTGGGCTGGGCGCTGGTCTACAACCTGACCTGTGTGCCTTTGGCGGTACTGGGCTGGTTGCCAGCCTGGCTGGCCGGGCTGGGTATGGCCGCCAGCTCGCTGCTGGTGGTGCTGAACGCGTTGCGGCTGTCGAGTGCCATGCCCGGCACGGGAGATCGCTAATGGAGATTCTGTATTTGCTGATTCCGCTGTCCGTCGTGCTGGTGTTCTTCATTCTGGGAGGCCTTTGGTGGGCTATCTACCGGGGCCAATTTGACGACATCGAGGCCGAAGGCGAGCGAATCCTGGATGAATCCTGAGAAGTTTGCAATGCATTTGACATTGGTCAAGGTTGCCGGGCGCGCGTGGCAGGAAACTTGAGCCAGACCAATCCGCGAGAGGTGAGCATGATATTTCCCAATACCAAGGCGATTGCCTACAACGACACGGTGGTGCGGCAGTTCGCGATCATGACCGTGGTCTGGGGCGTTGTGGGCATGTTGGTAGGCGTGATCATCGCGGCGCAGTTGACCTGGCCAGAGCTCAACTTCGGCATTCCGTGGCTCAGTTATGGCCGCCTGCGGCCGTTGCACACCAACGCGGTGATTTTCGCGTTTGGCGGCAGCGGTCTTTTTGCATCGGCTTATTACGTCGCGCAGCGCACCTGCCAGGTGCGGCTGTTTGGTGACAAGCTGGCTGCATTCACGTTTTGGGGCTGGCAACTGGTGATAGTGGCGGCCGCGGTTACCCTTCCGCTGGGCTACACGCAGGGCAAGGAATACGCCGAGCTGGAGTGGCCGATCGACATCCTGATCACCCTGGTGTGGGTGGCTTTCGCGGTAGTCTTCTTCGGTACCATCGGAACACGCAAGGTGCGCCATATTTACGTGGCGAACTGGTTCTTCGGTTCTTACATAATTGCCGTGGCGTTGCTGCATATCGTCAATAGCGCCGCAATTCCGGCTGGGCTAATGAAGTCCTATTCGGTTTATGCCGGTGTGCAGGACGCCATGGTGCAATGGTGGTATGGGCATAACGCGGTCGGCTTCATCCTGACCGCCGGTTTTCTGGGAATGATGTATTACTTCATTCCCAAGCAGGCCGAACGTCCGGTCTACAGCTACCGCTTGTCGATCGTCCATTTCTGGGCGTTGATCTTCACCTACATGTGGGCCGGTCCGCACCACCTGCACTACACCGCGCTACCCGACTGGACTCAATCGGTCGGCATGGTGTTCTCGCTGATCCTGTTGGCGCCGAGCTGGGGCGGCATGATCAACGGCATCATGACGCTGTCGGGCGCCTGGCACAAGCTGCGTGATGACCCGATCCTGCGTTTCCTGATCGTGTCGTTGTCGTTCTACGGCATGAGCACGTTTGAAG
>JANNGR010000529.1:0-11391 GCA_031403955.1 Betaproteobacteria bacterium | reverse complement strand
GATGATCATGCCCGACATCCTGCTGGTGGAAAACTACAAGACCATGGCCCGCCTGGGCCTGGTGGACACCTTGTTGGCGATCGGCCTGCCGTATTTCGCGTCGGCGTTCGGCATATTCCTGCTGCGCCAAACCTTCATGGGCATACCCAGGGAACTCGACGAAGCGGCGCGCGTGGAAGGTGCCGGCGCGATGCAGATTCTGTGGCGCGTTTACGTGCCACTGGCCAGGCCGGTCTACACCGCGTTTGCATTGGTGTCGGTGAGTTTTCACTGGAACAACTTCTTGTGGCCGGTGATCATCACCAACAGCGTTACGGCGCGGCCCCTGACCGTTGGCTTGCAGGTGTTCTCCAGCACCGACCAGGGTATTGACTGGTCCATCATCACAGCCGCCACGCTGATGACTTCGGCGCCGCTGCTGATTGCTTTCCTGCTGTTTCAGCGCCAGTTCGTTCAAAGTTTCATGCGTGCCGGCATCAAATGAGGACTAAACCAATAATGAAACTGATCACCTGGAACGTGCAGTGGTTCTGCGGACTCGATGACGTGGTGAGTGTCGAGCGCATCGTGGGAGAAGCCCGTGCCATGGCCGATTTCGATGTGTTGTGCCTGCAGGAAGTTGCCGTCAATTACCCGCAACTTACCGGAGACGCCGGGTTCGACCAGGTTGCGCGGCTGCGCGAGGCGCTGCCCGGATTTGTCGTGTGTTTTGGCGCGGCGGTGGACGAACTGGGCCGCCATGGGCTGCGCCAGCAGTTCGGCAACCTGGTGGCCACCCGCCTGCCGGTGGCCCAGGTGCAGCATTACCCGCTGCCTTACCCGGCCGATGGCGGCGTGCGCTCAATGCCGCGCATGTGTACCAGCGCCACGCTGCTCGCGCCGTTTGGCCCGCTGCGCGTGATGAGCACACATTTGGAGTTTTATTCCGCCCGCCAGCGCATCGCCCAGGCGCATTCGCTGCTGGACATCCACACCCAGGCCTGCGCTCAGGCGGCGCATGCGCCGCTA
Organism: Betaproteobacteria bacterium; assembly: GCA_031403955.1. Classification (GTDB taxonomy): domain Bacteria; phylum Pseudomonadota; class Gammaproteobacteria; order Burkholderiales; family Burkholderiaceae_C; genus CAISIP01. The sequence continues at coordinate 10,383 of JANNGR010000529.1, read as the reverse complement.
CTGGATGAATCCGGGGCGCCGTTTCAGACCAAGGTGCACAGCGTCAGCGCCGTTTTGTGCGGCGACTTCAATCTGGAGACAACCGATGTCGGTTATGCGGTGGTGCAGGCGCACGCCACGGCGCACGCAACGCGGTTTACCGACGCCTGGCGCCTGGTGCATGGCGATACACCGCACGCTCCGACATTCCGGCTGCATGACCGGCGCTACGGCCCGGAGCCGATTTGCTGCGATTTCGTATTTGTCAGTGATGACCTGAAAACACGCGTCAAACGGGTCGAGGTCGATGAACAGACCCGCGCGTCCGACCACCAGCCGGTGTTGCTCGAATTGGGCTGACCAAGGCCGGTGGCTGGTATCAAAATCAGAATTTCTCGGTCGTCATTGGCGCCGCATTAGGGTTCTCCCTAGGGCCAAACTCGCGCCATGCTTCAACAATGCATAGGTATTTCAATTCATAGGCTCGGCACTGCAAAAGTGTCACTACCCACAGGAGAGACACATGCAAAAGGTGTTGCACATCAACCCGGAAAAATGCACCGGCTGTCTGCAGTGCGAAATGGCTTGTTCGTTCGAGAACTACGGCACGTTCGCCACCGCCAAGTCGCGCATCAAGGTTTTTGACTTTCACCATACCGGCAAGAAAGTGCCCTACACCTGCACCCAATGCGACGAGGCCTGGTGCCTGCATGCCTGCCCGGTAGAGGCGATCTCGCTGGACTTGATCACCGGCGCGGTGGTGGTCAACGAAGCCACCTGCGTTGGCTGCAAGGTGTGCACCATTGCCTGCCCGTTTGGCACCATCAACTATGTGGAAGAAACCGGCAAGGTCCAGAAATGCGACCTGTGCGGTGGTGAGCCGGCATGTGCCGAGGCCTGCCCGACCGGTGCCATCACCTACATCGACGCCAACTGGACCGGCCTGGGCAAGATGGCCCAGTGGGCCGACAAGTTGGGTAATCAGCCCTCGGCGGCATAAGGAGAACGATCATGTCATGGGCTGGAAAAATCCTTCGCGTCAATCTAACCGCCGGCACTGTAAAGGCTGAACCCCTCAACATGGAGTGGGCGCAGGCCTATATTGGCTCGCGCGGCCTTGGCACCAAATACCTGGTGGAAGAGATGGATGCCAAGGTCGACCCGCTGTCGCCAGACAACAAGATCATCTGGGCCACCGGCCCGCTGACCGGCACCATGGCCAGCACCGGCGGGCGCTACACCGTCATCACCAAGAGCCCGCTCACGGGGGCCATTGCCTGTTCCAACTCGGGCGGCTACTGGGGCGCGGAGTTCAAGATGGCCGGCTGGGACATGGTGATTTTTGAAGGCCGGAGTCCGAAGCCGGTCTATCTGTATGTGAACGACGACCTGGCCGAGTTGCGCGACGCCGCCCATCTGTGGGGCAAGAGCATCTGGGAAACCGAAGAGATGCTCAAGAAGAGCCTGCAAGACCCGCTCACCCGGGTATCGAGCATTGGCAAGGCGGGTGAGAACGGCGTGTTGTTCGCGGCCGTGGTGAACGACCTGCATCGCGCCGCCGGCCGTTCCGGCGTAGGCACCGTGATGGGTAGCAAGAACCTGAAGGCGATCGCGGTGCGCGGCACCAAAGGCGTGGGCAACATCAAGAACCCCAAGGCGTTCATGAAGGCAATCGCCGAGAAGAAAAAAATCCTGGCCGAAAATGCCGTCACTGGCCAGGGCCTGCCAGCCTATGGCACTCAGGTGCTGATGAACGTGATCAATGAAGTCGGCGCGCTGCCCACCCGCAATCACCAGGACAACCAGTTTGAAGGCGCCAAGGACATTTCAGCCGAAGCCATGGCTACTCCGCGCAAGACCGATGGCAAGAAGCAGCTGGTGACCAACCAGGCCTGTTTTGGCTGCACGATTGCGTGCGGGCGCATCAGCAAAATGGATGAGAGCCACTTCACGGTGGCCAACAAACCCCAGTATTGGGGCGCATCCGGCGGCCTGGAGTACGAAGCAGCCTGGGCGCTGGGCGCTGCCAACGGCGTCAACGACCTGGAGGCGCTTCAATACGCCACCATGTTGTGCAACGAAGAAGGTATCGACCCGATCAGCTTTGGTGCCACCATTGGCGCGGTGATGGAAATGTATGAAATGGGCGTGTTGACCAAAGAACAGATCGGCATTGAAGCGCCTTTTGGCTCGGCCCACGCACTGGCGTTTTTGACCGAAGAAACGATTTACGGTCGTGGCTTTGGCAAGGAAATTGGGCAGGGCTCCAAACGACTGACCGCCAAGTATGGCCAGCCGGACCTGAGCATGACCAGCAAGGGCCAGGAGTTCCCGGCCTATGACGGGCGCGGCATTCAGGGCATGGGCCTGGCTTACGCCACCTCCAACCGGGGTGGTTGCCATTTGCGTGGTTACACCGTAGCGTCCGAAGTGCTGGGTATTCCCGTCAAGACCGATCCTTTGGAGCATGAAGGCAAGCCCGGGCTGGTGAAGGCTTTCCAGGATGCGACAGCGGCGTTTGACTCGTCTGGACTGTGCGTTTTCACTACCTTCGCCTGGGGTCTGGCCGACCTGGCGCCGCAAATATCGGCCGCCTGTGGCGATCAGTTCACCACCGAAGAGCTGGAGAAAATTGGCGAGCGCATCTGGAACATGGAGCGCGAGTTCAATAACCGCGCCGGCTTCACCGAGAAGGACGACAGCCTGCCCAAACGCCTGTTAACCGAGCCCTGCAAAACCGGCCCGGCCAAAGGCAAGGTCAGCATGTTGGCCGATATGTTGCCCAAGTATTACGAAGCGCGTGGCTGGGACCCGCAAGGTCGGCCTACGGCCGCGACCAAGGCGCGTTTGGGGCTTTAGCGGTTAACGAAGTCAGGCCATCGCAAGCAACCAGGAAAGCGGCTCGGGAGCCGCTTTTCGATTTTTGGAGACCTTCATGCACCATGTCATCCTTGGCGCCGGCCCGGCCGGTGTGATAGCCGCCGAAACCATTCGCAAACACGCGGCTACCGACAGCATCACGATTGTTGGCGACGAACAGGAGCCGCCGTATTCACGCATGGCAATTCCCTACCTGCTGATGGGCAATGTGGCGGAACGCGGCACCTACCTGCGCAAGAGCCTGACGCATTACGACGACCTGAAGATAAAAATGGTGCATGCCAAGGCCACGGCGGTCGACGTCGGCGCGAAAACCGTGGCGCTGGACAACGGCAACACGCTCAAGTTCGACTGCCTGTTGATTGCCACTGGCTCGCACACCATGAGTCCGCCGATTGCCGGCATGGACTTGCCCGGCATCCACCACTGCTGGACCATGGACGACGCGCGCGCCATCATGAAGCTGGCCACCAAGGGGGCGCGGGTGCTGCAAATGGGCGCCGGCTTCATTGGCTGCATCATCATGGAAGCGCTCGCGGCCCGTGGTGTGCGCCTGAGTGTGGTGGAAATGGGCGACCGCATGGTGCCGCGCATGATGGGGCCAACGGCTGGCGGAATGATCAAGGACTGGTGCGCGGCCAAAGGGGTGCAGGTCTTCACCGGCACCAGGGTCGAAGCGATCGAGAAAGGCACGGGCGACGCCGCGCTGAAGGTCAAGCTGTCCAACGGGCAGACGATGGATGTGGATCTGGTGATCAGCGCCACCGGCGTCCGACCGGCCATCGGCTTCCTTGAAAAATCAGGCATCAAGTGCCTACTGGGCGTGCTGACAGACGAACATCTGCAGACCAACCTGCCGGGCATCTACGCCGCCGGCGACTGCGCCGAGGCGTTCGATAAGGTGAGCAACAAAACCATTGTCAGCGCCATTCAGCCCAACGCGGCCGAGCAGGCGCGGGTGGCGGCGCTCAACATGGTGGGCAAGCGCACCGCCCTTAAAGGCGTGACGCAGATCAACGTGCTCGACACGCTGGGCATGATTTCCACCAGTTTTGGCGACTGGCAGGGTGTGCCCGGCGGGGAACATGTGGAACTCACCGACAAGGCTGCTGGCCGGCATCTGAGCCTGCAGTTCAAGGACGACGTGCTGGTGGGCTGCAACAGCGTGGGCTGGACCGAACATGTGGGGGTGATGCGTGGGCTGGTGGAAGGTCAGGTTCACCTGGGTGCGTGGAAAGACACGTTAAAGAACGACCCGACCAAACTGATGGACGCCTACCTTGCCAGTGCGCAGGGCCAAAGCGGCTGGACCGGTGCGCAGGACGGGCGGCGGCGGTAAAGTCGCAGCATGAAAATCACGCTCAAGCTGTTCGCCTCGCTCACCGACTACCTGCCACCCGCCGTCAAATACAGCAACATGCTGGAGCTGGACGTCGCGCCAGACGCCAGCATCAGCCAGATCATCGGGCCGTTTGCGCTGCCCGAAAAGATGGTGCATCTGGTGCTGGTGAACGGCAGGTACGTAGAGCCCGAAAATCGTCTCACCCAGACGCTGATGGAAGGCGACGTGCTGGCGATCTGGCCACCGATTGCCGGCGGCTAGTCTGAAGCCGGGTCTTATGCCGCATGCAGGCCTTTTACGCCGAGAGTTTTGACCGCGAAATGGGCTGTACCGAGAAGGAGTGGCTGGGCTGGCTGCCCAACGCGCTTGGCTCGAACCCCTACCAGATGGTCGGGCAGGCCCTGACAGCGCGCATCGGCCCCGGACAACTCGCGTTGTCGTGGCGCACCGGCGAACCGCGCGTGATTGCGCTGGCGCGCATCCCGAGGCTGCTGGTGACGTTCCGGTTTTCGGGGCTGGATGAGGCGCAGCGTTTTGGCTTCATGAAGCGGTTCGATCTGTATATGCAGCGCGGCGGTGGATGAGGAGTAGGGTAAAGTCGATTCGAGCCAACCCCTATGCTGACGGTGGCCGCGAATCGAAAGGTTTGATTAGTGTACGCAGCGGGGGTGGGTAAAAGCAGGGTCGCGCGGCCCAGGTTAGGCATGTTTGGCTTGCGCCACCAGACGCACCCCTAGCGCCGCGCAGACTCGGCTGATGGTGTCGAAACGTGGCTGCGCATCGGGCCGAAGTGCCTTGTACAAGGCTTCGCGGGTCAGCCCGGATGCCTTGGCAATCTCGCTCATGCCGCGCGCACGGGCAATGTCGCCCAACGCCGCTGCGAGCAAGGCTGGATTGTTCGCGTCAAGGATATCCGTCAGATAGGCCGCCATCGCCGTCTCGTTGTCGAGATACGGCGCCGCGTCGAACTCGGGCAGGTCCACCACCTTGATGCGTTGAGTCATGGTCATCTCCATCAGTTAATCCAGCCGCGAAGCCAAGACTTTTGCGCGCTTGATGTCAGTCGTCTGGGTGCGCTTGGAGCCGCCCGTCAGCAACACGATTACCTGAGCGCCGCGCCGCGCTACCACTACGCCACGCACCGCCGCATCGGAAAGTCCGTCCAGCCATTGGGTGAATTCGGGCAGTGGCTTGATCGAGAACAGCAAGATAATGTAATCGAACGATTACGTTTGATCAAGCTGAACCTGGTGATCGGCGTCAGCGGTGTCAAACCTGCAATCGGACTTCAGGCCATCGCCCTCGCAGAAGGGTGTGGCGCAGATCAGGCTGGCTGCCCAACGCGTTTGGAGCAAACCCGTACCACCTGATAACGTAGGCCTCGCCAGCGCACATCCCGCGACTGCCGGTGAAGTTCCGCTTTTCCGGGCTCGATGGGGCGCAGCAGTATCGCTTCATGAGTGGTTCGATCTGCATACGCAGCGGGGCGGTGGGTGAGGAGTACTTGGAATATTCGTAGCCGAGTGCCTGGCATGGCCGCCTTGCTTGGCCAGGAACAATGGCAGGGTGCTACAGGCTTGCGCGCAGCCAAAATTTCCAACGTGCGCTGCCATAATCAGGTGCGCCGCAATGGTGCAATCCGGAAGGTCGAATCATGAATAACGTGATGCTTGAATTTCCTATCGACGCGCTGGCGTCTCCGGGCTCCTCGGCCGAGTCGCTTGCGACCGAGGCCAAGTTCATGTTGGCGCTGAAGTTGTTCGAGGTTGGCCGTTTGAGCTCCGGCAAGGCCGGACAACTTTGCGGCATGGGGCGGGTGGAATTTCTGTTCGCGGCCGGTCGCGCCGGGGTGCCTGTGGTCGCACTTGATGAAGATGAAACGAGAGCGGAGTTTGCGTTGAATGCTTGACCGTATCGTGGTCAATGCCGGGCCACTGGTGGCGTTGTCGCTACTCGATCAACTTGAGCTTTTGCCGGCCCTGTTTGCCGAATGCTGGGTGCCGCAGGCGGTTTTTAACGAGGTGACAGTGGCAGGTTTCGGCAGGCCTGGTGCGAAGTTGTTTCAAAGCCCCGATTGGCAAGGCCGCGTGCGGGTGAGTCCAACCCCCGATCCGCTGTTGGTGATGGAGTTGGATCTCGGCGAGGCCGAGGTTATATGCCTTGCCAGACAACTTTCGCCGTGCATGGCAGTCATAGACGAACGCCGCGGCCGTCGTATTGCGCAACGGGTGTATGGCCTTCCCGTTAAAGGAACCGCCGGAATTTTGGTTGAAGCGCAGCGCCGGGGACTGATTTCTGGCGTGCGACCGCGGCTACTGGAACTGCGCGCGGCGGGTTACTTCATTGCCGATAGCGTGATCTTCGCCGCTTGCGAAGCCGTTGGTGAGTAGAACGGATGCGGTGTCGCCAGCGTGCAACTTTGCAGCTATGCCCACCGCTTTGAGCTGAATCGCAGTCGCGCGGCCGATTTTCTGGTGGATTCCAGCCGATGAAAATCACGCTCCAGCTTTTCGCTTCGCTCACCGACCACCTGCCACCCGCCGCCAAATACAGCAACCTGCTGGAGCTGGACGTTGCGCCAGACGCCAGCTTCAGCCAGATCATCGGGCCGTTTGCGCGCCGGAGCAGATGGTGCATCTGGTGCTGGCCATCTGGCCACCGATTGCTGGCGACTAGTCAGAGCTGGCTCATATGCCGCATGCAGGCCTTTTATGCCGAGAGTTTTCACCGCGAAATGGGCTGCACCGAGAAGGAGTGGCTGGGCTGGCTGCCCAACGCGCTTGGCTCGAACCCCTACCAGATAGTCGGGCACGCCCTGACAGCGCGCATCGGCCCCGGACAACTCGCGCTGTCGTGGCGCACCGGCGAACCGCGCGTGATTGCGCTGGCGCGCATACCGAGGCTGCTGGTGAAGTTCCGATTTTCTGGGTTGGATGAGGCGCAGCGTTATGGCTTCATGAAGCGGTTCGATCTGTATAAGCAGCGCGGCGGTGGATGAGGAGTAGGGTAAAGTCGATCCGAGCCAACCCCTATGCTGAATCCCGACCAAATTGCGTGTGCCGCCGAGCGCGTGGCGGCAGCCGCATCATGCCCGGCCACGATCATCGTGTTCGGGTCTTACGCGCGCGGAAACGCCGATCAGGGTTCCGACCTTGACCTGGTCGTCATCGAACCCGAGTTGGTGGATGAGGCGGCGGAATACCTGCGCTTGAAAGCCGCGGTCGGCCGCATCGGAGTTGGGGTTGACCTGCTGCTTTTTTCACGGCGTGATTTCGAGCGCCGTAGTCAAGTGCCTGGCACGCTACCCTACTGGGCCATGAAAGAAGGCAAGGTGCTGCATGACGCCGCAGCGTGAGGAGGCCGCACGTATGTTGCGCCTGGCTCGGAGAGACGAAGCCGCTTTCAGCGCCTTGCTCGGCGCGCCGACGGTGGCGCTGTCCGTCGCCTTGTTCCATGCGCAGCAGGCGGCGGAAAAAGCGCTCAAGGCTGTGATGTGTCTGCACGGCCTTGAATACCGTCGTACACACGATCTCGAAGAACTGGTCGCACAGTTGGCCGATGCCGGTTGCACGCTAGCTGTCGACGGAGCTGAATTGCAACGGCTGTCGCCATACGCGGTGAAGTTCCGCTACGACGACGAGGCACCCCATTTACTGACCGGTGCGCGGGCCCAAGCCGTCATAGTGTCCGTGCTTGCCTGGGCCGATGCGCAGACAAGCTTCGGGGCACCATGAGTCACCCGCTGGCCGAGGCGACCGTCGCCGGCATGCTGGAGCCGCCTGGCTACGCCGGATGAGCGAGGCGCGATCAAAAGGTTCGATCTGTATATGCAGCGCGACTGGGTGAAACGCAGCATCGCTACCACACCATCACGGACGTTTCGCTGGCGGAATCGGCGTGGTAGAGCCGAATGCCTACCTGGTAGGTGCGGCCCTCGATTAGCCGCACCGAGATTTGAGCATTGCGATCTTCGCCGCTGTCGTCGTCACCGGCAATTTGCAAGTTGCCGTCGGGCGTGACCTCAAAAAGCACCATCACCGTGTCTGAATCGCCAAATGTGCCGATCCGGTAGGTACGGCTGCGCGGGGGCTTGAACTCAAACAGCCTGGTTTCGCCGGCCGCAAGTGCAAGTTTTTCCGACAAGGCCACCTGCAATTGCGTCAGCTGCGCGGTGGGCGCTGGATACGAGTCTTTCATCCATGCGATGTCCAGCGCCGAGAGGCCGCCGGCGGGTTTGAGACCCTGGTCGTAGGGCGCCGGCGCCTGGATCAGGCCGGCGTCGAATTGGTATTCCATCACCGAGTCAGGATCCCAGTTTGATCCCTTTACGCTGTTGGCCGCGATCTTGTTCAGGATGTTGTGGCTGATCTCCTCGTCATTCCAGAAATTGGGGTCACCACGGAAGGATTCACGCACGGCTGGTTCATTCCACACGATGCCCGAAAACGGGTTCTGGTGTTCATGTTCAAGGCCTAGCGTGTGGCCGATTTCGTGCAGCGCGGTGTCGCGGCCGTAGCGCGTGTTCAGCGGCCATCCGAAGTTCATGGTGCGTTCGGCCGGGTCGCGAACGTTGCGAACGTCGCGGCCCACGTTTGACCATGAGCCATCGGCCGGATCGAAGCCGATGCGCACTATCGCCTCCTCCCGAGTGCTAACGGCGCGAAAGCTGATGCCGATGCCGAGCGTGAACCATTTCTCGAAGGCCGCGTCGACCTCGGCGCGGTCGGATGCGCTACCGTGCCAGGCTGGCGGCACCGCGTCACCTTGCTTGAAGCAGTAGTAAGTGATATCGGTGCCATTCACCCACTTCCAGCCGAAAGTGATGATGGCACGCGCGCGTCCGGCCGACACATCGGCGGAGAATTCGCGTGGACGCCGTGGTGGCTGCGCGCAGTAACGGAGCTTGGCGGGTGCCGGGTTGCGTGCCGGAGTTTTCATGTTGGCCTCACTTCTTGGTTGGCGGTTGGGACTGTGGCTCTACCGGCGGTCTCTGCGAGTTGCGTTTGATCGTTTCGACGCGTGCGTCGGCGGACTCCTGGAACTTCTTGGCTACGTCGAGTGGCATCTTGAAAGCCCAGGCGCACATCGGTGCCACGACCGCAAAGGTGGCGGCGTTGATCTCATCCGCGTCGCCCGACAGCAGGACATCCATACATACGTCCCGGGTGTAGTCGTGTTCGATCAGGGTCTTGACGATGTCTGTCACATGCCCGGCGACGACGGCGATGTTGGACGTGGCACCGTCCGCCATTGCGCCCGCAGGCACGAAACCCTGGGCGCTGGAGGTCGCCTGAAGCACCATGCGCTGCGCGTCCTTGAGTCTGGTTTCCAGTGACTCGTAATAGGTTTTGGCTGCCTTGGCCTTGGCTGTCTTGGCTACCGTGTCTTTCTTCGCCGCGGCGTGTTGTTTCTGTAGCTCCGCTTTCTGTGCCTCGGTGGAGCCAGCGGCCGGGCTGGCTACCGAATCGGACAGCGACTTTTCCAGTGCCTGTGCATCGGTTACCGCCTGGTCCGCGGCCGCGAGATCGGCAGCACCTTCGGCCAGCATCTTGCCGATCTCGCCCAGGCCCTTGCCCAGGGTTGCGCTGGACGAGCCTGTCAGCGCTACCTGTTGCGCCACCACCGGGCCAGTTAGCTGTTCGATGGCCAGCAGCGACAGCATGATGTGTTGATAACGCCGCTGCAACCGGGTGAATCCGGTGCGATCCAGCGCGCCCGAGGCATAACCTTCGCACAGGCGGTACATGGCGTCGCGCAATAGCTGGATGGTCTGCGTGCGCAGCCCGATGCTGGCGGTGCTGTCCTGGTTGTTGATTGCCAGCCCGATCGCCTTGCTGGCGACGGACGCGTCCAGTCCGAAGCTCGACGCCAGAGCCGAAAGCGCATCGGGGCTTGGCTCGGCGCAAAAGGCCTGCCATCCCACACCACCTGGAAACTTTTTACTTACGGTGTAGATGGCACGCTGCGATGCATCGATGGTTATGCCGTGGCTGCCCTGGGTGTCAAACGTGCGCGACTGCCGCTGCAGGTTGCCACAGCCCGCGAGCACAATACCGGTCAGCGTCAGGACGAATACGCGGTTCAGATGGTTCATGGCTCCTCCGTTGGTTGGGCCAACTATAGGTACGGCAGCCTGCCGCCGCATCCTCAATCTTGTGGAAAGTGAACTTCGTCGCCGAACT